>LFFB01000010.1 GCA_001510335.1 Actinobacteria bacterium casp-actino2
ATATTGATTATCGCTTCAATCAGATTTCAGCGAACTTCTAATCATGCCTATCTTGATGTGCGCGAAAAGGTTGGCAATAACCTTTCGACACTGCAAGAAGGAATCACGGGCGTTCGAGTCATTCAGGCCTATGGACAAGAAGAAAATCGGTCTGAGCGTTTTCGTCAGTCAAATCGTGCATTATTTGACTCACATATGTACAGCGTCAGGATCAGTACTTGGTATTTCGGACTGGTTGAGTTTGCGGGAATTGCGGCAACTGGTGCGATCATTGGTGTTGGCGGCTGGTTAGTTCATCGTGATTCAGTCACGATCGGAACTGTCACCGCGTTTGTTTTGCTTTTGGCCAATCTTTTTGATCCAGTTCAACAATTGAGCCAGTTATACAACACTGTGCAGTCATCAACTGCGGCTTTGCACAAACTGATTGGCATCATCGACGCTGTTCCCGATGTTGACGAGGTTGAACAGCCGACTGAGTTGCCATCGCGCGGCGCCATTGTCGTTGACAACGTGACATTTGGATACGCGGGCAGTGATCGTCCAGCTCTCAGAGATATCTCAATTTCGGTTGCTGATGGCGAACGACTGGCTTTGGTGGGACCAACGGGAGCAGGTAAGTCAACTCTGGCCAAATTGATGGCGCGTCTCTACGACCCGAGCGCAGTTGACGGTGTGAAGGGCAGCGTTTCATTTGGGGGAGTGGACTTGCGCTTGTCGTCAATGTCTGACCTTCGCCGACGAATCATTGTGGTGCCGCAAGAGGGTTTCTGCTTTGGCGGCACGATTCGCGAGAACATACGGATCGCTCGTCCGAATGCGACAGATGCCGAAGTTGAACACGCACTTGAATCAATTGGGGCATTGCATCGCTTCACTGAGTTTGGTGAGGGACTCGAAACTGAAGTTCGTGAGCGCGGTTCGCGATTGTCGGCAGGAGAACGTCAACTCATTGCCTTGGCGCGAGCCGCCTTGGTTGATCCCGCAGTTCTAGTGCTCGATGAGGCAACTTCAAATCTTGATCCAGGTACTGAAGCCGTCGTTGAACACGCTTTAGAAACGCTGATGACTGGACGAACCGTCATTGTTGTGGCCCATCGATTGACAACAGTGCAACGAGCCGACCGCATCGGAGTGATTGACCACGGCTCGTTAGTTGAACTGGGTTCACACGATGAATTGGTGGCTTTGGGTGGACGGTATGCCGCGTTGGCAGACGCCTGGCAACGCAGCCAACCAAAGTAGCTAGCCGGAGTAAGTGGTTAACTCTTTTGAAAGGCCAAGACAAACTCGAGCAAGCCGATGTCGCCAGTCGTGACGAATCCGTTTGATGGGTTGGCAATTCCGTAGTCCGCAAAGGTGATGTCAATTGAGCCGAGAACACCGATAATGCCATTGTCAATAGTTGCGGTGATGTCAAAACTCACTTGATTCGTGACGCCGTGCAAAGTGAGTTCGCCAAAAGCGGTTGCCGTGATTTTCTGCCCATCGGCTGGAATTGTTCCGAGCTCGATGGGGGTGAGCAGTCGAAAGTTCGCTGTGGGAAATGTCGCGGTGTCCATGATGTTGCCAGCAAATTGTGCATCTCGTCTCGAACTATCGCTTGTGATTGAGGCAACGTCAATTTCAAATACCGTACTCAGCAGTGTTGTGTCTTGAATGGTGAGTGATCCATTGACCTGATTGGTGCGGCCAACGCCTTCGGTGTCAACCCCTCCAAGAACTTCTTTGACGCGATAGCCAACAGTTGAGTCGCTTGTGGCGAGCCATGTTCCGTTAACGCCCGAGTCTGGTGCGGGAGGGACTGTTGACGCATCAGGTTCAGTCGACGGGACATCGGACGTACCACTGACGACGGCTGTTAAGTCATCCTCGTTAAGTTTGTCTTCGGGCGGATTAATGACTTTGGTGTACAACAAGATTCCGCCGTACACGAGACCGACGACAACAACGACTGATATCGCGATGCGGATGAGGATTTTTGCCATACAGCGTGTTTATCAGATTGCTGAACGAAGGGTCAGCGGGCGACGAAGTATTTGGCTTGCGGGTGATGACAGATGATGGCTGAAGTGGTTTGTTCGGGTTGGTATTGCCAACCAGTTTCTTCGCTGACTTCAATTCCGAGCCGCCCGGCTTCAAGCAGTGTCGCGACGGTCGCGTTGTCTTCGAGATCGGGACACGCTGGGTAACCCCACGAATAACGGCCACCGCGATATTGCTGGCGGAAGAGTCCGCCGATGGAAGGACCGTCTTCGCCGACAAAACCCCACTCTTCACGAATGCGCTTGTGCCAAAGTTCAGCAAGGGCTTCGGCCATTTCCACACCGAGTCCATGGATGATCATGTATTTCTGATACTCATTCGCCGCAAAGAGTCGAGCAGCCTCAACGCTTACGGCATCACCCATGGTGACGATATGGAAAGCGGCGTAGTCGGGGCCTTTATCGAATGTGCGATAGAAGTCGGCGATGCACATGAACGGTGCTTCGCTCTGGCGTGGATACGAAAAGCGCGCTAGTTCGGCACTGCGAGTTTCATCGCTCCAAACAACGAGGTCATTCCCATCGGCGTTAACGCAGTAGTAGCCATACACGACTTGTGGAACTAAGAAGCCAGCAGCCTTGGCAGCGGAAAGTTCCTGACGGAAAGTTGCACGCAGACGAGATTTGAAATCTTCATCACTTTCGTCTTTCTCGGGTCGATACTGCCATTGATTGCGATACAAGGCAGTCTCGTTGACGTACTGGGTGATGTCATCCAGGCTGATGCCTTTGACAATCCTTGAGCCCAAGAACGGGGGCTTGAACACCTCATTGTCATCAACCACGTCGGGTGATCGTGACGGAATGTCAACCGCAGGCTTATCGCCAGATCCAGTGCGCTTAGGAAGAACACGACCCGATGGAATTCGGCCGAGCTCGGGGTCATCGACACCAGATTTTTTCATTGCCATCAACTTGTCGAGCGTGTGCAATCCTTCAAAAGCGTCGCGACCATAGAAAACGCGACCGTTGTACGACTCACGTAAGTCTTTTTCAACGAAAGTACGGGTGAGTGCTGCACCACCAAGAATAACCGGTACATCAGCAACTCCGGTGTCATTCATCTCGAGCAAGTTTTCGCGCATGATGAGCGTGCTCTTTACCAGCAAACCACTCATACCTAAAGCATCTGCTTTAACTTCCTTGACTTTTCGGATCATCTCGCTGATCGGAATCTTGATACCTAGGTTGTGCACTTCGTAGCCATTATTGGTGCAGATGATGTCAACCAGGTTCTTGCCGATGTCGTGAACATCGCCTTTGACGGTTGCGAGCACAAGTACACCCTTGGCTGAACTCTCGCCGGTCTTTTCCATATGCGGTTCAAGGTAGGCAACTGCCGTCTTCATGGTTTCGGCAGATTGCAAAACGAAGGGCAACTGCATCTGACCAGAACCGAACAATTCGCCAACGACTTTCATGCCATCGAGTAAAACATCATTCACAATTGCCAGCGGTGCCAGACCCTGGGCCATAGCGGTATCAAGATCGGTTGTTAAACCTTCGCGGTCGCCGTCAATGATGCGCTGCTTCAAGAGTTGTTCAACTGTCCAGTCGGTACGGTCTTCGCGTACCGTTTCAACCACATTGACATCGGCAAAGATTTCTAACAACTTCTTCAGTGGGTCATAGTCTTTGGTGCGTCGGTCATAGATGAGATCGAGGCACACTTGCTTATGTTCTTCGGGCATACGTGACAAAGGGAGAATTTTTCCGGCGTGCACAATTGCCGAATCAAGTCCCGCCTGAACGCACTCGTGCAAGAAGACACTGTTTAATGCGTGGCGTGATGACGGCTTTAGGCCGAAGCTGACATTAGAAACTCCGAGAGTTGTGAAGCAACCGGGGATTTCTTCTTTGATGCGCTTGATGGCGTCAATGGTGTGTTTGGCATCCAGGCGTAAGTCGTCATCACCAGTTGACAGGGGGAAGGTCAATGCATCAAAAATTAGGTCGCTGGCGCTTAAGCCATAGCGATCGACTGCGATGCGATGAATACGGTGGGCGATTTCAAGTTTCCATTCGACATCACGGGCCTGACCCTTCTCGTCAATCAGGAGGCAGATGACTGCGCAGCCGTATTCGCGAGCGAGGCTGAAGACGCGGTCCATGCGACATCCGACTTCTTCGCCGTCTTCTAGGTTTGCCGAGTTCAAAATGGCGCGACCACCAATATGCATGAGGCCAGCCTCAAGCACTTGTGGCTCGGTTGAGTCAAGCACAAGCGGAACACTTGCTTGAGTGGCGAAGCGACTCGCAATTTCATCCATGTCGATAGCACCGTCACGTCCGACGTAGTCAACACACACGTCGAGCACGTGAGCACCTTCACGAATTTGCTCGGTGGCAATCTTTGAACAGTTATCCCATTCGCCAGCGATCATTGCGTCGCGGAAGGCCTTTGAGCCATTGGTGTTGGTTCGTTCACCAATAATGAGGAAGGATTTATCCTGAACCATCGGAACTGATGAGTAAATGGATGAAACACTCGGTTCATTGGCGGGTATGCGCCGAGGAGCAGCCATACCACTCACTGCATCAACGACGGCCTTGAGGTGAGCAGGAGTGGTGCCACAGCAACCGCCAACAATTCCGATACCGAGATCGTTGACATGGTGATGGTGGAATTTGGCGAGCTCAGCAGGCGTGAGATCGTAATGGGTGCGCCCATCGACAATGCTCGGCATCCCAGCATTGGGCAAAACGCTAATCGGCATTGAAGCGTTTTGGCTGAGGTATCGCAAATGCTCTTGCATTTCGGCAGGACCAGTTGCGCAGTTGATGCCAAACACATCAGGCCTCATGGCTCCGATTGCTGTCAGGGCTGCGCCAATTTCAGAACCAACCAGCATTCGTCCGGTTGTTTCCATGGTGACTTGAACCTGAATCGGGATCTCGCGACCCTCAGTGACCATCGCCCGACGACAGGCAATTATCGCGGCCTTGATCTGCAGGAGATCCATACATGTTTCGATCAAGAAAAGATCTGCGCCGCCTACTATGAGACCGCGAGCTTGTTCAATGTATGCGTCTCGAAGTTCGGCAAATCGAATATGTCCGAGGCTCGGCAACTTGGTTCCAGGTCCGATTGAACCCGCGACGTAGCGCGCCTTGCCATTTGATTCATAATCGTTGGCAGTCTCGCGAGCGAGACGTGCTGCTTCAACATTGAGTTCGTAGGCCTTGTCGGAAATGTTGTATTCGCTGAGCACCGTTGAGAAGCTGCCAAAGCTGGCGGTTTCAAGAACATCAACGCCGACGTCAAGAAAAGCAGAGTGCATGTGGCGAATAATGTCAGGGCGGGAAAGGCACAGATATTCGTTACAGCCTTCGAGGCTGGTACCACCGAAGTCATCTGGCCCAAGATCAAGGCCCTGGACGAAGGTGCCAAAAGCACCATCAAATACGATGACGCGCTCTTGAAGAGCAGAAAGAAATGGCTGTCGAGACACGATTAGTACGCTACCGTTCAAACACCAAGGCCTGAGGGAGCGAGGTCGGGTTGGAGTCGTTGAAAGCGATGTGACAGGTGTTGCGTGGATCCTTCGACGCTCGTTCACGAGCACTAGGGTCAATGCAATGGCACGTTCGAGAATTTACACCCGTGATGGTGACGACGGGACGACGGGTCTCTTTTACGGCGGTCGTGTTCCTAAAGACAGTGTGTTGCCACGTGCATATGGCACCGTGGACGAGGCTCAATCAATTTTGGGCGTGGTACGGGCTGAAGCCGGTCTCGGTTCAGAGGTTGAATCCCTATTGATCCCGATCATGCGTGATTTGTGGGTGTTGATGGCTGAATTGGCGACCTTGCCAGAAAACCGTTCAAAGTTGACGCCAGGTGCTTCTTGTGTTGAAGCCTCAATGGTGACCCGATTAGAAAATCTCATCGACGAACTTGATACCCGCTTTGAGCCGCCGACTGAATTTGTGGTGCCCGGCGGCAACAAGGTTTCAGCGTGGCTTGATGTTGCTCGCACCGTGGTCCGGCGGGCTGAGCGCCATTCAATTGCTGCGGCCCCAGCGCCTTCACATGCAGTGCCGTACCTGAATCGCTTATCAGATTTACTGTGGACGATGGCTCGATGGAACGAAGGAGAAAGCCTTCCCGTGCGCGGCGTGTCATGATTGACACATGGCTTTAACTGTCGAAACATCACGTTCCATTCCCCGCACTGCTGACGCCGTCGGATTCGCGGTCGCAACTAGTGGTGCCGTACCTCGTCAACTTGGTCTTAGCCGAGCCGCTTTGACCGCTCATGGTTTTGATGGCAAGGTCGGCCAGACATTGGTTGTGCCGTCATCAAAAGGCCCAACGTACATCGCTGTCGGAATTGGTGATTCCCGTAGAACCGATGCCAATGCTGTCCGCGATGCTGCAGCGGCGCTTGCCCGGGCGTGCTTGCGTCGAACCCATGTTGCAACGAACTTGGTCGACAGTGTCGCGCTAGACGCTCGTTCGGCGGCTCAGGCGGCCGTCGAAGGATTTACGTTGGCGACATATCGCTATACCGATCTCAAATCATCAAAGGGTTCTGCACCAAGCACACTGACGGTGACAACTTCGAGTGCACGGGAGCGCAGTACTGAAACTGGAGTTGAACGGGGCCGCACAACCGCCGCGGCAGCAACATTGGCTCGCGATTTGGCGAATACACCTCCGGCGTATTTGACCGCACGAATTTTGGCTGATCGGGCCGTTGAAATTGCGCAGGCGACTGGGCTCGGTGTTGAAGTATTTGACAACGACAAGTTGGAAGTCATGGGTTGCGGTGGACTGATTGGGGTTAATCGTGGATCAACCGAGCCCGCCCGCATGGTGAAGTTGACGTACACGCCGAGTGGTCCACAAGGGCATTTGGTCATGGTTGGCAAGGGCGTCACATACGACTCTGGCGGAATCAGTTTGAAGCCGAGCGACGCGTCTCACGGCATGATGAAAATGGACATGTCCGGTGCAGCGGCAGTGTTGTCAGCCATGAGTGCGTTAAAAGCATTGCGTTGTCGCACTGCCGTGACGGGTTACTTGATGTGCACCGACAACCGACCGTCAGGAAGCGCCGTTGCGATGGGCGATGTCTTGACCTTTCGTAACGGTAAAACATCTGAAATTTTGAACACTGATGCTGAGGGTCGTTTGATTTTGGCCGATGGGTTGTCACTGGCAACTGAGTTGAAGCCAGATGCCATCGTTGATATCGCAACTCTGACTGGTGCCTGCATGGCGGCACTCGGAGCCAAAATCGCCGGAGTACTCGGAACGAACCAGTCGTTTGTTGATCAAGTCAAGAGCGCAGCTGATAAAGCTGACGAGCCGGTTTGGCAGTTGCCACTTGAGCGCAGTTATCGACGTCTGCTTGATTCAAATGTCGCGGACATGAAAAACATTGGTGGACCATACGGTGGAGCGATTACGGCGGCATTGTTCTTGGCTGAATTCACCGGTGACGTGCCGTGGGCACACCTTGACATTGCTGGTCCGATGAATGTTGACGGCGATGACGGTTGGTTGAGTCGTGGTGCAACGGGGTTCGGTACTCGACTCTTAATCAACTTGGCTCTCGGATTCAATAAGCCGAAATTGAGTCGTTAGTAATTACTCGGTGATCATTCGTCCACCGGAGTAACCCTCAACAAGTGCGAGTTCAGGATCAGACTCGGCCCATTGCGCGTGGGCGCGTTGTAGATGTTCGGGTAGGCGGGCAAGTTGTTTCATCGCGAGTGGCGGCACGACCGATCGAATGGCTAGGCGATTTCCGACAGGTTGCGCGAGGCCAAACATCACCAGTCTCTGGACGGCTCGGGCAAAAGGGTTGGCCCGACCTGATTCCCATCCGAGCCCGAGACTGGCGGCAGTTGCAGCCAAATCAATGGCGAAACCGTCAGGGTTGTTGACCACTGTGACGGCGAGGCGGCGAAGAAGCCATGTTGCGGTTGGTCCGAGAGTGCTGAGCCAAAAGAGTTCGACATAATCTCCGCAAGCATCAAAACCAACGCGTTCAACGATCGGATCGCGCCACGGAATAACCACTAACTCATCTGACACTCGGTCAAGAACTGTGGAGAGTTTGGGGAACTGGCGTTGTGCGCTCATGTTGACGTTGACCTTTCAATTTTCTTTTTGATGACGACACAAAGTTGTGAGCGCGGATCGTTCTTAAACGGTGATGAGTGAGATACTTTTTGCACGAAAGTAGGGAATCAATGTTGACCGAAGATATCCATTCAACAGAATTTGCTCAGGTGCGGCGGTGGGTTGCCGAGGCGCAACGCATCACAGTTTTGACTGGCGCAGGTATTTCAACGGCTTCTGGTGTTCCGGACTTTCGAGGACCAAACGGCATTTGGACCAAAAATCCGGCGGCCGAAAAATTGTCAAACATCAACGCGTACATCAGCGACGAAAGTATTCGCATCGCTGGTTGGAAAGCAGCAAGTCAGCGACGTTTGCAAACGGTTGAACCAAACGTCGGACATCTTGCACTTGTTGAACTAGAGCGTCGCGGTCAATTGCGTGGTTTGGCAACTCAAAATGTTGATGGACTGCATTTGGTCGCTGGCAACTCGCCCGAGCTGGTGCATGAAGTTCACGGTACGTGGCAGTACACACGTTGTATCGGCTGTGGCGATCGTTTGCCCGTTGAAGAAACATTGCAGCGAGTTGACGCAGGTGAAGCTGACCCGAAATGTTTGAAGTGTGGGGGACTGATGAAGCGCGATGTCATTTTATTTGGCGAAGCGCTCGTCCCTGGTGTCATCAGAGCCGCGATCACAGCGGCCGAAGAGGCCGACTTGGTTTTGGCAATCGGCACTCAACTCAACGTCACGCCAGCGGCCAATGTGGTGACGCGCGGCAAGGCTGCCGGGGCCAAAGTCGTCATCATGAATAACCAACCCACTGATCGAGATCGTTATGCCAATGCCTTCTTGATGGGGGATATCACAGCCATGCTTCCCGCCCTTGTGGCAATTCCCGACTAACTAGGTAGACTTTTGCCATGGCTACCTTCAGGGACTTACTATCCGCCGCAAAATCGGTCATTACCGAAGTGGATACCGCTACTGCTCAAACGCAAATAACCGCAGGTGGCGTCACTGTTTTGGATGTTCGCGAACCTGACGAATACGCCGAAGGGGCCCTCGTTGGGGCTTTGCACATTCCACGTGGCCACCTCGAGGCTCAAGTTGAGGGTCGCATCCTTGATAAGGAATCACCAGTCATTGTGTATTGCGCCGGCGGAGTGCGCAGCGCCTTTGCTGCCAAGACCCTTGCCGAACTCGGATACACCAACGTTTTGTCGATGGCGGGTGGCTACGGCAAGTGGAAAGACGAAGGTCGCGTTTGGAAAGCGCCCGCGTCACTGACCCCCGAACAAATGAATCGCTACAAGCGCCACCTGTTGCTTCCTGAAGTGGGCGTAGAAGGCCAGTCAAAGTTGCTGGACAGCAAAGTGCTGATGTTGGGTGCCGGTGGACTTGGATCACCAGCGGCTCTGTATCTCGCAGCCGCAGGTGTCGGAACAATCGGCATCGTCGACATGGATGATGTTGATACCAGCAATTTGCAACGCCAGATTTTGCACAACATCGACCGCATCGGTGACCGCAAAGTTGATTCAGCAAAGAAGACGATCAATCTGCTGAATCCTGATGTCAAGGTCATCACGTACGACACTCGTCTTGCTGCTGAAAATATCATGGAAATTATTGCGGGATACGACGTCATCGTTGACGGTGCTGACAACTTCCCCTCGCGTTACTTGCTGAACGATGCAAGTGTGAAACTCGGCATCCCTGTGGTTCATGGTTCAATCTTCCGCTTCGAAGGAATGGTTTCGGTGTTCCATCCCAAAGAGGGTCCGACGTATCGCGATATGGTGCCCGAACCGCCGCCGGCCGAACTGGCTCCCTCGTGTGCTGAGGCCGGAGTGCTTGGTGTTTTGCCCGGAATCATTGGTTCAATTCAGGCGCTTGAGACCATCAAGATTTTGCTCAAACTGGGTGATGGTTTGATCGGACGAATCTTGGCTGTTGATACAACGGAAATGTCATTTAGAACATTCAAGTTGCAAGCCGATCCCACCAACCCTGTCACGTGGGCTAACCGCGATCGGATTCAAGTGCTTGACCTTGAGGGTCTGTGCGCCCCAGGTCTATCTCACTGACTTCTTCGTTTCGGTTAACTGATTATCAAGTGTCTCGCGTTCTTGAATGACGACGCCAACTAGAACGAGCGCCATGCCAAATAGATCGAGTGCGTTCGGCCTTTGATCAAGAGCAATGAATGCGATCACAGTTGCGGTCACTGGTAAGAGCGCGAGCAAAACGCTGAATCGGCGAATAGGAATTCTTCGCAAAACTGATTGGTCGATGCCGTAACCAATGGCGTTTGACATAACGCCGACAAACATGCACGCGAGAATCAGGTGGGGAGTGCTCCACACCGAACCACTCGTTGACGCACCGACGGGTGTGATGACCAGGGCGCCGATGGCTAGACCTACACCAAGTCCGGAGACGCCACGATTCTGTTGCGCGACGCGTGAACCGACCACGATATAGGTCGCCCACATTGCTGAAGCCAAGAAGATATATAACAGTCCAAGCGGTTCGCCACGGATTTCAACTCCAGACAAAACTGCAACACCGAGCGCGGCGCACCCTAGTGCTACGGCGTTACGTCGCGAACGAGTTCGTACTGCGGCGACCGCGATCGGACCAATGAATTCAATCGCTACACCTTTACCTAATGGCAATCGATCAATCGCCAAATAGAAGAACGTATTCATGAGCGCGGTCGCAACTCCGAACACGGTCATGGCGATGAAATCTTGGCGGGTCCATTTTTCGCGATGGTGGCGATGAAATAAACGCCGACTTGAAATTGCGATCAACGCGATCGATGCACCGATGACTCGAAACCAAGCAACAGTCGCAGGATTGACTTGATCAAATAAATTGACTGCAATGACGGCGCCGATGTACTGCGCAGTAGCGCTCAACACAAATAACGCTTCGGGTGAAGCGGTGTTGAAAAAGCGTCCGACTGAGTTGTCGGGACTTTGCGGGGCAGGCGACGAGTTCAGTCGAAAAGTTCGGGATCGGTGCGACAAATCTCTTGCCACAACGGCTGGAACTGGAACCAGCCAGCCAATGAATGGCCGGTTTGTTCACGGGTATATTGCGCATACTCATGCTTGATGAGCCTGGGAGTTCCAGCGGCCATAGCGAGCAATTGCGCTTGGCATGAGCGGTCCATTGATAAGAACCAGAAAGCGGCTTCTTCAACAGTTGCACCAACAGTAAACAAGCCATGGTTTTGGTGAATGGCTGCTTTGCCCGTCGGAAATTTAGAGGCAAGTTCTTTGCCGGCTTCGATATCAAAAACCACTGCTCCACCTTGTTCGGTGATCACGGTGTGGTCGTCGTAGAAAATACAGGCGTCTTGGGTGATGGGGTCGAGCGGAATGCCTAATGAACTAAAGGCTTTACCGTGGACCGAGTGGGCATGAGCGGCAGCAATCACATCGGGTCGAGCCTGGTGAACTGCGGAGTGGATGACAAATGCGGCACGATTCACTGGCATGGTGCCATGAACGACTTCTCCGTGATGGTTGACCAAGAGCAAATCACTGACGCGCATGTGACGAAAGCTCAAGCCAAATGGGTTGACCCAAAAGTGATCAGTGAGTTCGGGGTCGCGGACGGTGATATGTCCCGCGACTCCTTCGCCAAATCCCATGCGACCGAAAATGCGCAAGGCACCAGCGAGGCGTGATTTACGGTAAGCACGTTCTTCGTCAACGCTATTGAACGTGGGCATCGCCAAGAGATCGGCATTGCCGCCAAGGGCCGCTGCTTTCAAATCAGGTGTTGGGCCTGAGGTCGGTTCAGATGTAGTGGTCACGCTGAACAGGCTAGACGCTCTCGATGTCGTGTCCGATCAGCCAGGTGTGAAAACTCCGCCAATGACATGAATGGCCGACGTGAGTGGTCCCCAAGTCCCGAGGAACTTATTTGTTGTCACACTTAGCGGACGATTCGTCAGTTATGGCGGCTTGAGATGGCTGAGAGGGTTCGAAACGGCGTACGCTCGGGACCGATGAGTGACGACCTACGCAACGATTCTGGTATTGAGATTAGGCCCCTGTACTCGGCCTCCGATTTGGCAGGCTGGGACCCAGCTGCCAAACTCGGTGCCCCTGGTGAGCAGCCCTACACCCGTGGCGTGTACCCGACGATGTACCGCGGCAAATTGTGGACCATGCGGCAGTACGCCGGCTTTGGTACCCCTGAATCAACGAACGAACGATTCAAGTTCTTGCTCGGAGCTGGCCAGACCGGTTTGTCATGTGCCTTCGACCTTCCGACGCAGATGGGTTATGACTCTGACCACCCGCGTGCCGAGGGTGAAGTAGGCAAGGTCGGAGTTGCCATCGACTCAATGGCCGACATGCGTTTGCTGTTGAAGGACCTACCACTTGACAAGGTCACCACGTCAATGACGATCAACTCAACAGGCGCGATCTTGTTGTTGATGTACGAATTGGTCGCTGAAGAACAAGGTGTCCCCTCGTCAGCAATTAGCGGTACGATTCAAAACGACTTGCTCAAGGAATACATCGCGCGTGGAACATATGTGTATCCACCCCGTCAGAGCATGCGCATCATCACTGACATCTTCGAATACTGCGCCAAGCACGTGCCGAAGTGGAACACCATTTCAATTTCGGGTTATCACATTCGTGAAGCAGGTTCGACCGCAGTTCAAGAAATCGCTTTCACTATTGCCAATGGCATCGCGTATGTTGACGCAGCAATTGCGGCGGGACTTGACATTGACGATTTTGCTCCACGCTTGTCATTCTTCTGGAACGCGCACAACAACTTCTTTGAAGAAGTCGCTAAATATCGCGCGGCCCGTCGTATCTGGTTCCGCATTATGAACGACCGTTTTCAGGCCAAGAAGGAATCCAGCAAATTATTGCGCTTCCACACTCAAACTGGCGGAAGCACCTTGACCGCTCAGCAACCCGAGAACAACATCGTTCGTGTCGCACTGCAATCAATGGCTGCAGTCATGGGTGGAACCCAGAGCTTGCACACCAACGGTTTTGACGAAGCGCTCAGCTTGCCAACCGAACGCGCTGCTCGCATCGCTCTTCGTACCCAGCAGATCATCGGTTACGAAAGTGGCGTCGTTGATACTCCCGACCCATTGGCTGGCAGTTACTTTGTTGAGACATTGACCGATGAAATTGAACGTTTGGCCCTTGAGTACATCGCTCATATTGATGAACTCGGTGGGGCAGTAGCGGCAATTGAAGCTGGCTATCAGATGGACGAAATCGAAAACGCGGCGTATGAATATGCCAAGTCCATCGACAATGACGATCGCATCATCGTTGGCGTCAACAAGTTCGCAGTAGATGACGATCCAGAGCCCGAAGTGTTCCCGATCAATCCCGAACTTGAGCGTGGTCAAAAGGCACGTCTTGGCGAATACAAGGCCGCTCGCGATCAGGTCAAGGTCCAAGCAGCACTTGCGGCACTGGTTGAAGCAGCTAGGGGCACCGACAATGTCCTGTATCCGATGAAAGAAGCATTGCGTGTCGATGCAACTTTGGGTGAGATCAGCGATGCACTGCGCAGCGTGTTCGGCGTCTACCAACCGTAAGCGTTTGGCAGAGTCGACTTTCAGTCGTTGAGGTAGTTAATTGATGGTTGCGGGCGCTCTGGTGCCTCAACAGTGCTTGTTGCCCAACCTAGATACATGATGCATACGACCGTAGTGTCCGGTTCAAAACCGCAGAATTGCGCAACCGAGTCATTGGCACCCTTGGGACATGATCCCCAATAGGTGGCGAGACCTCGTGCTGTTGCAGCAAGCATGAGATTTTGCACGGCTGCGGCGGTCGCATCGCGGTTTTCGATAGTGCGTAACTCGCTATCGCCGATTGCACTGCCGATCACTATGACAGCAGGGGTGCGGGCGTATTTGGTGCGGGCCTTTTCAACCTTGGCTGGTTCGTCACCAAAGGTAGCCATTGCTTCAGCAACGGTGTTGCCGAAACGAAGTTGAGCGGGGCCGGTGATTGCTGCGAAACTCCACGGCCAGGTTCGCTTGTGGTTCGGTGCCCACGTCGCAAGTTCGCATAACTCATTGATCAGCTCGCAAGGAACTTCGCGGCTTTTGTCAACCAACATGCTCGTACGACGAGAACGAATGATGTCATCAATGGGGAAGTCGTTGTTCGTCATTCGGATAGTCCTTCACGAATACTTGTAAATGCTGCGGTGAGATGTTTCATTTGCTCAGTCGTGAGTCGGTCAATAAACCGATGGCGAACGCTCGCCACATGAAGTGGTGCTGCGGTAACCAATTTGCGATGTCCCTGAGGAGTAAGAACCGCAAGTTGCACACGACGATCTTTTGTTGATACTTCGCGTGTCACCGAACCTTCCTTCACGAGACCGTCGAGTCGACGAGTCAAACCACTTGGAGTCAAGTTGAGACGTGCCGCTAAGTCGCACATGCGGGTGCGGCGATCAAGGGACTCTGATAGGTACACGAGCACTTGATAGTCGCCTGACGTCATGTCGCATGATTCGCGCAAGTCAGAGTCGAGGCTGTATTGCAAATCGCCGATCGTTTCGATAAATGAAATCCAGGCGGCCATTTCGGTCTTATTCAACCAGTTCGTTTTTTCGTCGGTACGGGACATGTGGCAAGGCTAACAAAATATTTCTCTCACAATAGTTGCGAACGCAACTAAATTAGACTAGGTTGTTCCCATGACAAAAACAACTATCCCCGCAGGCATATGGAATATTGACCCTTCTCACTCGACGGTCGGCTTTGTAGCCGCCACTTGGTGATCAGCAAAGTACGTGGTTCGTTCCGCTCATTCAGTGGCGCAATTACGATTGGTGAACAGCAGCTTGAATCTTCAGTAACCGCCTCCATTGACATGGCATCGGTGGACACATCTGATGAAGGTCGTGATGGACACATCAAGGGTGAAGATTTCTTTGATGTAGCAAAGTTTCCGACGATGACGTTTACGAGCACCAAAGTGTCTCAAGATGGGAATGATTTTGAAGTCGTTGGCGACTTGACGATCAAAGGTGTGACGCGTTCAGTCGTTCTCGATCTTGAGTTCAACGGGACTTCAAAAGACCCATGGGGTGGTACTCGCGCCGGGTTCAGCGCCGAGACCGAAATCAACCGCAAAGACTTTGGGCTGGAGTGGAATGTTGTGATGGAAACTGGCGGCGTCTTGGTTGGAGAAAAGATCAAGATCGAGTTAGATATCCAGGCTGTCCAAGCCTGAGCTTTTTCGACGAGCTATTTTGCAAAATGCTCAGCTAAGCGATCGAGGGTTGCCACAATTGACGTTCGATTTTTAGTTGGGTACTGCATGACGCGCATCATGAAATGTGATTTTGCAGTATTCCAATCGAATTGTTCGGTCACTTGCGTGCCGCCTTCGACCGCTTCAAGCTTGTAGCGCCAGATATGGCCGCCGAAATGGCGCCAAGCGATTTGGTTGGGTTCATCAAATTCAACAACTTCATTGGTGATCTTGTATTTGACGCCAATCTTCATGTCCATACCGAACTTCACACCGAGTGACAAGCGCTCTGGGGAACTGGAGTTGGCGTTTTTAACCGACCCAGAACCGTCAATCAACTGGTGTTGATCGGGGTCGGCCAACAGATTGAAAATCTCTTGAGGAGTGGCTGTGACAAATCGAGTTTCTGAAACCACTTTGTTTGGAACTAATGTAGACATAACTTCCTGCTTTCTTGTTATCCGCGACGTGCGAGAAAATCTGTGACTGAATCAGCGCACCGACGACCTGAGAATAATGCACCTTGTGTTGACGCAGTGTCACGATGATCTCCACAGACAAAGACACCGCTGTTGAGATGTTGCTTCTTCTTTGGCATGAAGGGTGGCGATTGGTCGGGCTGACCATGCTCAATGCGGTAGGTACGTAGATGTCGCCAGGAGGCAACTTGTAGGCCGAACATAGTCTGAAGTTGTTGGCGAGCGATATCTTCAATGTCATCACCGATATGCCCCGGCAATGCCGCGGCAATGAGATGTTGACCTGCGGGCGCGTAACTCGGTGCAATGTTGCTCATAACTGCGATGTTGAGCACTGGGCCTTGGCCGGTCCCATCAAGGATAATCAGTTTCTTGTCGGTGGGTGCCGAGTCGCTGGCGAAGTACACGCAACTCACTGAACGTGATTGCACAGGTGCAATACCGGTCAGTTTTGCTGCCGCTGGACCTTCGACTGCGACGACGACGGCCTTGCTTGAAATGGTGTGCCCCGATTCGGTGATGACCGATTGCGGCGTGACGTTTGTGACGTGAGTGTTGAGATGAATTTTCGCAGACGGCGTATGACATGCGAGTTGTTCAGAGATCGCTGACATACCTGCGGCGGGAACGACGGCATCACCTTGATTGAGCATCCGAAAGACCACATCAAACATGCGGCGCGAGGCGGTGAGCTGGGGATCAAGTTGAATTCCGCCTACAAGGGGCGTGAAGAAGCGTTGAACCATCTTTTTTGAAAAGCCACGGCTGCTTAACATCTTGGCGGTCGTCATGTCGGCGCCGGAAAGCAATGATGCACCGTTGCCGCGGGTGACTGACAGGCGTAAGAGGGCGAGTCGAATTTTGTCAATCACTGAACCAATGGGTGCAACGGCAGTTGCAACAAATGATTGCGGACGGCGAAGTGGATCAGAGAAAACTTTTCCTTTGCCGTTTATCCACACCAATGCACCAGGGTCAAATGGTTGAAGATTGAGCGCGGCAATATCAAATTGTTTGGAAAGTTCGGGATACGCGGTGAGCAAAATCTGGAATCCGCGATCAAGTGTGAACCCGTCAACATGGTCGGTTCGCACCCGACCACCTACTCCATCGGAGGCCTCAAGGATGTGCACATCAAAGCCCGCCGCAATCAGATAGCGACTTGCCGATAGTCCAGCGAGACCTGCGCCAACGATGACAACGTCACAAGATGTAGGCAGATCAGAACTCATCAATTTTCTTTCGCGCGAATCAACTGGGCTTGTTGAGCAATGAGCGCAATGCGGTTTCAAGATCAGAATGCTGGAAGGTGTATCCCGATTTTTGCAAGACCTCAGGCATCACCTTTTGACCGGTGAAAAGAAGTGCATCAGCGAGTTCTCCTCCGAGCAGCAATTTGGGGCCAAATGAAGGGACGGGCAAGAACGAAGGCCGATGTAAAACTTTGGCCAAGATCTTGCTGAACTCGCCTTGAGTAACTGGCTTTGGTGCAGTGAGGTTGACCGCTCCGGTGACATTCGCCGTGAGCAAATAATCAATGGCAGCGACCTCATCGTCAATCGAAATCCAACTTTGCCATTGTTTGCCAGATCCCATTTTCCCACCGGCTCCCAGTTTGAAAAGGGGGAGAAGTTTGGCGAGGGCGCCGCCTTGTGGGCTGAGCACGATTCCGGTGCGGAGGTGGGCGACGCGAATTCCGGCGCGGGAAGCACTTTCAGTGGCCGACTCCCATTGAGCGCAAACGTCCGCGAGGAATCCACTGCCGATCGCGGACTGCTCGTTGAATTCGGTCGTTACAGACTCACCGTAGATACCAATGGCTGAACCCGACAGTAAAACCTTGGGACCGTCTTGGGTTTCTGACATTGCTTGAGCAAGGAGTTTGGTTCCCTTGACTCGGCTGTCGAGAATTTCCTTCTTGTATTCGTCAGTCCAACGCTTGTCGCCGATTCCGGCCCCTGCCATATGAATGACCGCATCAACCCCACTGAGTTGAGCCGAATCAATGGATCCAGTCGCGGGGTTCCAGGCGATCGTGGTGTTTGACGACTGTCCGGTACGCGTGAATTGTAAGACGCGGTCTCCTTGCAACTGGAAATGACGCGTCAATGCTGATCCGATCAGACCACTGGCTCCGGTGATGGCAATCGTACGTATGCTCATGTCTGCAGGTTACGACCAATGTTGGGGCAGTGTCCGATTGGGCAATAGCTATAGCCGATATTTAGAGGTGACAAGGGCAACCCCTCACGATACGCATCAAATTTCTACGTGTGAGCCCACTTCAAAAATCTTGTCGTTGGGCAAGTTGAAGAATCGTCCTGCACTGTCTGCTCCACGGTTGAGTAGCACGAAAAGGTGTTCAAGCCAAGGATTCATACCAGGCACTTTGCCAGCAATGATTGATTCGTGACCAAGAAAGAAGGTGCTGTCCTCAAGATCAAATTCGAGTCCACGCTCATTAACTAATAAGAGAGCTTCGACAACGTTTGGTTCTTCGGTGAATCCGAACCTGAGCAAAATCTGGAAAACGCCAGGTTCAACCTTGGTGACGATTGATCGTTCTGAGATGCCCACGCGAGGTACTTCGGCTGTCTCAACTGAGACGATAAGCGTGCATTTATGGAGCACCTTGTTGTGCTTGAGATTATTCACCAACGCGGGAGGCGCTTTACCAAGATCTTTAAACATGAAAACGGCAGTGCCAGGAACGCGGGCAACCTTGGCGTATTCATCAAGCACTTCGCCGATGGGTCGCTCACCGCGGTGAATACGAGCAGCAACCAATTGACGACCTTTGCGCCATGTCATCATCTGAACAAGAAGTCCGACCGCGATGAGCAATGGGAACCAGCCGCCATGGGGGATCTTGGGAATGTTGGCGCCAAGAAATGCGAGGTCGATGGCGAGCAACGGAACGGTGACTGCGAGCGCTTTTAGCTTCGACCAGTTCCAGCGATTAACGGCCAAAATATAAAACAACATGGTGGTGATGGCCATTGTTGACGTCACTGCGATTCCATAGGCGGCTGCGAGATTTTTAGAAGATTGGAATGTGAGCACGAGGCCAATACATCCGATCATCAGCATCCAATTGACGAGCGGTACATAAACCTGCCCGCGATGATCAGACGAGGTGTGGCGGATTTTGACGCGGGGCAAGTAGTCAAGTTGCACGGCTTGAACGGTGAGCGAAAATGCTCCCGAGATCAGTGCCTGAGAGGCGATCACGGTGGCCATTGTTGCGAGAATTACTAAGGGCACGACAGCCCATTCGGGAGCGAGTTTGAAAAAAGGCCGTTCAACTGCTTCGGGGTCACCAAGGATGAGCGCAGCCTGTCCGAAGTAATTGAGGAGCAATGCGGGCAATACGAAGCAGTACCACGAGACCTGTATGGGCCGACGACCAAAGTGACCCATGTCGGCGTACAGAGCCTCACCGCCAGTGACGACAAGAAAAATTGAACCCAAAGTTAAGAATGCGGTCATTGGTGAGGCCGCAAAAAAGTCGTACGCGTAAACGGGGTTCATTGCTTTGAGCACGCTTGGTCGTTGAACGACCTGATTCAGACCAAGGATGGCCAAAGTGGCGAACCAGACGACCATGATCGGGCCGAAAACGCGACCGATGCCTCCGGTGCCGCGTTTTTGGAACAAGAACAGAACTGCCAAGATTCCGACCGCGATCGGAATAATGAAACTGTCCAAGGAAGTTGTTGCTTCCTGAACGCCTTCTACGGCGCTCAGAACCGAAATAGCTGGGGTGATCAAGCCGTCTCCGTATAAGAGGGCTGTTCCGAATATTCCAAGCGCGACTGCGAATGAAATCCTTCGGCTGCCTGCACCCTTGGGCATAATCATGGCGGTGAGCGCCAAAATGCCACCTTCACCGTGGTTGTCGGCGCGCATCATGATCGCCAAATACTTGATCGAGATGATGATGATCAGAGCCCAAAAAGCGATGGAAACCACACCGAGGGCATTGACCTGATTGGTGGGGTCGAGGTGCTGGTGTTCAAAGGCCTCGCGAAACGCGTACAGCGGCGATGTTCCGATGTCCCCGTAAACAATGCCAAGAGCACCGAGGGCTAACGCACCCATCCCAACGTTGCGGCCGTGACCCGAATCGGTAGCGCCCTCGTGGGCATTGTCGGCAGGATCAGAATGAACGTTGTCGGTCGTTGACATTCAGACGACTCTAACCAGCGTCTGTGTGGGCTGAAACTATTGGCATTGGTTCATTTTCGTAATAATTCGCTTCCCGATGGCTCGTTTTATTGACGGTTCACGGCGATCCTGGGAAGGGTGCCCGAGTTTGGCTCATTACTCGTTAGATTCTGAAGCGCATGAAGACACGCAATTTGATCATTTTGTCTATTGGTTGTGGCTTAATAATTCTGCTGGCTGGTGGGCTCAAACTTTTCCAAGTTGCGACCGATCGCGCCGAAGTGCCAGTCAACGCACTCGGAACCTCGGCCACGATTGGTGATATGACCGCAACTGTCTTTGCCATGAACGAGAGTGAACAGGGCATCTCGGTCGCGATTGAAATGAGTGGTGTTGCTGGTGAGCTAGTCATCGATGGATGGCGTCTATTGGGAGATGGCAAGGTGTTTGAGCCATCAGCAGCGGTTTTTGACGGTGCGTGTGATGCCACGACTGAAGTTCCTGATGCCCAAGCCTCAGTGCAGTGTTTCTTGCGGTTCTCGTCGGTGGCAGCAGTCCAAGCGGTGGCGTATACCCGAGCCGGTGAACAGCGCCAATGGGCGCCGTAATTGTTATTTTCGTGACTCTTTACATGACAGGGGTCATCTACTCATCGGTAACCAGCCTGCGACCACTACTGTTAAGTCCTGCACAGCGCAACCCGCGCCCGTCTCTCGGAGGTGGCCTAGATGGCCGAGCAATTTGACCTCGTGGTGATTGGTGGTGGACCCGGTGGATACGGGTCGGCCCTCTACGCCGCGTCGGCAGGAATGAATGTCGCTTTAGTTGAACGAGATGCACTCGGCGGCACCTGTTTGAACCGTGGATGTATTCCAGCCAAAGCCTTTCTGGAAACGGCATCAGTTTTCCGTCATGTGGCTCACGCTGCTGATTTTGGCATTGAAGCAAGTGCGCCAGCGGTCAACTTTGCGACCACTCAAGCCCGTAAAGCCAAAATTGTTGATGGTCTCGTGAAGGGCATCGGGGGATTGTGCAAGTCGCGCAAAGTCACCGTATTTAACGGAACTGGTTCGCTGGGCACCAATCGCACCGTGAATATCACGATGGCCGACGGTTCAACGGCAACTGCGCAGGGCGCCAGCGTGATCTTGGCAGCCGGTTCGGTTCCGCGCACGATTCCTGGTTTTGATCGTGGTGGTCCGATCATGACGAGTGATGAAGTACTGATGCTTGATCATGTGCCTGCTCGCGTCGCTGTTATTGGTGGTGGCGCGATCGGTTGTGAATTTGCCTCGACGTTTGCCGACCTTGGTGCAGCCGTCACGATTTTGGAAGGCCTCCCCAAGATTCTTCCCGGTCTCGATACCGATGTTGCCAATGTTGTGGTGAAGTCGTTCAAGAAAAAGAACGTTGACATTCGTACAGGTGTCGCAGTAAAGAGTCATGCCCCAACCGCATCGGGTGGAACGGTCGTGACATTTGGTGAAGGCGAACAACTCGAAGTTGATGCCGTCATTGTTTCGGTTGGTCGTCGCCCCTTTGCTGACTTGCTTGGTTTGCAAGGAACTGCGGTCAAGGTGAGTGACCGTGGCTATATCGAGGTTGATCCGTGGTGTCTGACATCAGAGCCTGGTGTCTACGCAATTGGTGACCTCATCAATACTCCGCAACTCGCGCACGTTGCTTACGCCGAGGCGATTTTGTCAGTGAAGCACATGTTGGGCGAAAGTCCGATTCCGATTGCATACGACCGTGTCCCGTGGGCAATTTATTGTCACCCCGAAGTGGCATGGGCAGGTCCTGGCGAAGATGCGTGTAAAGCTGCTGGTCTTGATGTTGTCGTTGCCAAGCATCAATTCCGAGCGAATAGTCGCGCCATGATTTTGGGTGAAATTGATGGTCTCGTGAAGATCGTTGCCAAGCGCAACGCTGACGGAACTGCTGGACAGATTCTTGGAGTGCACATGGTTGGACCGTGGGTGACCGAGCAGTTGTCTGGTGGCTACTTGGCAGTGAACTGGGAAGCGACAGTGGCAGAAGTGGCCGAATTCATTCAGCCCCACCCGAGTTTGTCTGAACTCTTCGGTGAGACTGTGCTGTCACTCACTGGCCGTAGTTTGAACGCTTAAGTCAAAAGAATTAGTCAAGAGTGATAGTTGAAAGAGGAATGTGATGGCAGAAGTAACCCTTCCGCAACTTGGAGAAACTGTTACTGAAGGAACTATCACGCGCTGGTTCAAGAAAGTCGGTGACACCGTTGCCGCTGATGAGCCCTTGTTCGAAGTTTCCACCGACAAAGTGGACACCGAAGTTCCTTCGCCTGTGGCTGGAGTCTTGATTGAAATTCGCGTTCCGGAAGGTGAGACCGTCCCCGTTGGTGCAGTCATCGGAGTGGTCGGTGATGCGGGTGCAGTCGTTGCTGCGCCTCCTGCCGCTTCTCCGGCGCCAGTTGTCGAAGTTGCGCTAGCACCTGTGGTTGCTGGTCCTGCCCCAGCTCCTGCGCCAGTCGTTGCGGCTCCGGTATCTGCTGCCGCTCCGGCTGCGGGCAATGACAATCGTTTACTGTCGCCTGTTGTGCGGCGTTTGGTGACCGAACACAATCTCAACGTTGACTCCATTGCTGGAACTGGCCCTGGAGGTCGTATCACCCGAGAAGACGTTCTTGATCACATTGACAAGATCGCTGCCGGTTCGGCCCCGACTGCACCATCAGCATCACGACCCGCGGCAGTAAGCCCTGCACCAGTTGCACCTACACGCGTTGCTGCGGCACCAGTGGTACGCGCTGGCGAACGTGACGACATTGTTCCGTTGTCAAAGATTCGTCAACTGACCGGTGCCCATATGACGATGTCGTTGAGCGTGAGCCCGCATGCACTCAGTGTTGTTGAAGTCGACTACGCAAACATCGATAACACTCGGGCCAAGACGAAAGACGAGTTTAAATCAGCTGAAGGTTTCAGCCTGACTTACCTTCCATTCATTTCGCGAGCGGTTGTTGATGCGTTGGTGGACTTCCCGCACATGAACGCGAGCATTTCGGGCACCGATCTCATCGTGCACCGTTATGTCGATCTTGGTATTGCGGTTGACATTGAAGGTCTTGGTCTCTTAGTGCCGGTTGTACGTAGCGCTGAAGGAAAGCGTTTGCGAGCGATCGCTCGAGAAATTAGCGACTTGGCAACGCGTGCGAAGACTCGCAAGCTCAGTCCTGACGAAATTCAGGGCGGCACGTTCACTATCTCGAATAATGGCTCTGCTGGTTCAGTGCTCACGATGGCAATCATCAATCAGCCACAGGTTGCAATTTTGTCGACTGATGCAATTGTGCGCAAGCCCGTGGTTGTGAATGTTCCGGGCGGTGGCGAGAGTATCGCGATTCATCCAGTAGGGCATTTGGCCATGAGCTGGGATCATCGTGCATTCGACGGCGCATACGCGGCCAGCTTTTTAGTGCGTGTCAAGGAAATTCTTGAGACCCGCGATTGGTCGAGCGAGTTCTAAATCATGTTGCGCGTCCGCTGGATTGGCAGGGTCGCGTATCGCGAGGTTCTAGCGTTACAAACCGCACTCTTTGAGCACGGACGAGAACAGCATCTGTTGCTTCTTGAGCATCCGCACGTCTTTACCTATGGGCCACGTGCTGAGTTGGAAAAGAATCTGAAATGTGATCCCGCCGAAGTTGGCGCAGATTTTGTCTCGGTGAAACGGGGTGGTGACATCACGTATCACGGGCCGGGGCAGTTGGTTGGTTATCCAATTTTGAATATTGAAAATGCGATCGGTGCCACGGCGCATGTGTGCGGTGTTGAACAGTTGGTCATTGATGCATTGACTGAGCTTGGTGTGAAGAGCCCTGGGCGCTTATCTGGTTTTGCCGGAGTCTGGCTTGATGCCGACAACGATCGCCGTCGCAAGATCAGCGCCATCGGTGTTCGATTGGCGCACGGGCGCACGATGCACGGATTCGCTCTCAACGTTGATCCCGACATGACGTATATGCGTCAACACATCGTGCCGTGCGGTGTTGCTGAGTATCCAGTGACATCGCTCAAAGAAGAAGGCATTGACGTATCAATGCAAGAAGTCGTGAAGATTGTCAGTCGATTAGCGATTGAACGTTGGGGCGATGGTGAGGGTGAACAACAAGAAGTTGCTTGGGTGCACCGACCCGAAGACTTGTCGCGTTTCTCGCGTGGCGAAGGGCCCGGTGAACCTGTTCGAATGCTCGGACGTCTTGCTGACGCTGGCATTGATGGTGGGGTTGACTTCTCGGAACGTAAACCAGAGTGGTTGCGACCCAAAGTACAAATTGGTACCGAGGTTCTAAAGATCAAGCGCACATTGAGCCAGCTGAAATTAGTAACGGTCTGCGAGGAGGCTGGTTGCCCCAATCTTTCTGAATGTTGGAAAGATGGCACGGCAACATTCATGGTGTTGGGCGAGCGTTGCACTCGAGCATGTGGTTTTTGTTTGGTTGATACTCGCAAGCCCGAATTGCCTGAAGCTGACGAACCACAACGCGTTGCTGAGGCTGTCGCGTCAATGGGATTAACGCATGCTGTTCTCACGATGGTTGCACGCGACGATTTGGCCGATGGCGGTTTTGCGCATGTTGCCGAATGCGTGCGGGCAATTCGTGAACGTAATCCTTTGACCCGGATAGAAACATTGGTGTCAGATGCCAAAGGTGACGTTGCCTCACTGCAGTTATTGTTTGACGCTCGGCCTGATGTCTTTAACCACAACATTGAAACGGTGGCACGTTTGCAGCGAGCGGTTCGTCCATCGGCTGGCTATGCGCGTTCGCTTGGTGTGTTGGCGGCGGCGAAAGCAGCAGGACTTGTGGTGAAGTCAGGTCTGGTTTTAGGAATGGGCGAAACCAGCGAAGAAGTCGATGGATGCCTGGCCGATCTCGCAGGAATCGGCGTCAATATCGTGACGATTGGCCAGTACTTGCGGCCGACGACGCACCACACGCCAGTTGCCCGTTGGATTCATCCTGATGAGTTCACCCGTTGGAAGCAAGTAGGTGAGGCTTTGGGTATTGGTCATGTTGAGTCGAGCCCGTTAACGCGTTCGAGTTATCACGCCAAACAGTCGGCTGATTCGGCGAGCGACGCAGTGCCTGTGATGTTGAGTAGAGTTGCAAAATCATGAGTGGTCATTCGATTGTTTCATCGCCGTCAAATGATGCCAAGGTTTTCGCTGATCGCTTAGAACGAGCGCGTCAGTCAATGCGGGCTCAGGGTGTTGATGTTGCGCTCTTGTCGCTTGGCCTTGATATGCCATACCTCACTGGCTATAACGCGATGCCACTTGAACGTTTGACGATGTTGGTCTTGCCCGCCCATGGCGATGCCACGATTGTTGTTCCTGGCCTTGAAGCTCCTCGCGTCACCTTGATGCCTGGCGTGTTCGCATTGTTGCCGTGGAGTGAAACCGAAGATCCAGTGGCCATCACTGCACGGCTAGTGAAAGAGTCAACGCCAGAGATTCGAGTTGTTGCTGTCGGCGATCAGATGTGGGCGCGATTCTTGGTTGATCTCATGCCGATGCTTTCGTCAACGCAGTATCGCCGCTCAGTTGATGTGATTGGTTCGTTGCGAATGCGCAAAGACCAAGCCGAAATCGATGCATTGCGAGTAGCTGGTGCGGCGGTTGATCGCATTGCTGGTGAATTGCAAGCTGGTCGAATTCCGTTAGTCGGTCGTACCGAAGCACAAGTGTCAGCCGATCTGTCGGCACGCATCTTGGCCGAGGGTCATGACGTTGTGAACTTCGCGATTGTGGCGGCTGGCGAGAACGCCGCGAGCCCACATCATCATCCGGGTTCGCGAGTCATTCAGAATAATGAAATCGTTCTGTGCGATTTTGGTGGCACGATGAATGGTTATTGCAGTGACATCACTCGCTGTGTGTTCACTGGCGACATTGCCTCAGATGTTGCTGAAGCGTACGCAGTTCTTTTTGAAGCCGAAGCAGCGGCAGTGAAGGCGGCAACAATCGGAACGCCGTGTGAAGAGGTTGATGCAGTAGCCCGTCGAGTTATCACAGCGGCAGGCTTTGGCGATTATTTCATTCATCGCACCGGTCACGGTATTGGCCTTGATGCTCATGAAGACCCGTATATCGTGAGTGGAAACTCTCTACCGTTAGAGGCTGGTCATGCATTCAGTATTGAACCAGGTATCTACTTGCCGGGTAAATGGGGAATGCGCTTAGAAGACATTGTTGTCGCAACAACACATGGACCTGATTCAATGAACCATGCCGATCACAATCTGATTGCGGTTGACGCCTAGAACTAGCCCTACGAGTGAATTGCGCCGTCGGTGTTTTTGAGACTGGTCGCTAAGTGACCAGTTCGGCGAGCAATGATTTCAGCGCAAATCGCGATCGCAGTTTCTTCGGGTGTGCGGCCACCAAGATCAAGTCCGATTGGTGACATCAGGCGACTCAATTGCTCGGGTGAATTCACGCCAACTTCAGCAAGGCGCTCAAGACGCTTGTTATGCGTCTTGCGACTACCCATCACGCCGATGTAGCCAACCGATGTCGAGAGTGCACCTTGAACTGCTGGAACATCAAACTTCGGATCGTGCGTCAAAATGCACACTGCGTCCCGCGGACCCAAAGTATTGCCGCGCTTTTCAAACATGGGTGTCGGCCACGTGACCATGACCTCGTCGGCCATCGGGAATCGTCGCTTGGTCGCGAAGATCTCGCGTGCATCGCAAACTGTCACCCGATAACCGAGAACTTTGGCAACTCGACCAAGGGCGGCCGTGAAATCAACGGCACCAAAGATCCACATCTGTGGCGCAGGCGAAAAGCTCTCAATAAAGACGACAACTGTTGGTGTGTCGATGAGATCTTCGGGAGTCGCTTGTCCTTCGGGACCGTAATGCCGAACACCGGTACGACCTGCCTCAAGTTCTCCGGCGGTATCTCGCGCAACGACACGATCAAGTTCGGGGTGGCCGAGCGAGCCGATGACTTTTTCAACGCCGTCAACTCGGGCAACAAGTAGCTTGGCTCCGACGCCGGGTCCTTCAATAATTGTCGCAAGAGCGACCGGTGTTTCGTTTCTGATGTAATCGGTGAACTGTTGGTAGATCAAAGTACTCACGCTGAATTCACCAATCCAGTTGTTCGATGTACAAGCGAATAATTCCGCCACACGTCAGACCGACCGCAAATGCTTCGTCATCGCTGTAACCGAAAGTCACCATGCGACCGGGCGCATTTTCGCCAATGATGGCAAGAGCTTCGCTCACCACGGCCCCTTCAACGCAACCACCGCTCACTGAGCCCGCAACCTCGCCATCTTCGTTGACTGCCATAGCGGCACCGGGGTCACGTGGACCTGAACCTTCGATTTTGACGACGCGAGCGACGGCAACCTTCTTGCCATCTGAGCGCCAGCGGTCAATATCGTTGAGGATCTCACGCATGATGTTCACATTCTGCCGTGGAGGAGGGGTACTTGCGATATTCGTGAGTGACTTGGAGTGTCATAGGCCGATCACTCGAGTGAGTTCTTCCATTGCTTCAATCGAATGCCCCTCGACGAAATGGTCGACATGGGGGAGCGCTGCGGCCATTCCCCGAGCGAGCGGGGCATACCCAGGTGAAACTTTGAGTGGATTAACCCAAATCAAACTGTGACTCACTCGATGTAGTCGCTGCATTTGTTGCGAGAGAAGTTCTGGGTCGCCGCGGTCCCAGCCATCGCTCAGCACCACCACAATGGCGCCTCGCGCCATTCCTCGCACACCCCATTCGTGATTAAAGTTACGTACACATTCGCCTAAGCGAGTTCCGCCGCTCCAATCAACAACTCGATCGGCGGCTAGTTTGAGGGCCTTGTCAGGATCGCGTGAGCCAAGTTCACGAGTGACTCGGGTGAGGCGCGTGCCGATGGCAAAAGCCTCCACTTTTTGACGGCCGGCGACTGCTGCTTGGACAAATCGCAGAAGTGCTCGAGCGTACGGCTCCATTGAACCACTGACATCAAGAAGCAAAATGAGGCGCCGTAGTCGTTCATCATTTTCTTGCCAGTGGCGACGAATCGGTTCACCGCCCGAACGAAGACTGGAGCGAATCGTTCGTCGCAAATCGGGGCGAGAACCTTTGGATGTTGGACGCATACGAAACGAGTGACGTGGAGAACCCACAAGTCGCAACTGACTCATGAGATCTTGGGCAAGGTCTAGTTCATCATTTGAGTACGAAGCAAAATCCTTCTTACGAAGAGTTTCAACTGAAGAAAATCTCAACGTGATTGATTCACCATCGTCATCGGCTTCCTCGGATGATCCATCGTCGGCGCCGTCAGTTTCGTCATCAATTTCAATGTTGATGCGAATGAGTTGCTCTTCTGGTTCCACTGAACTAGACGTGCGCCGTTCCCAAAAGACCGCGAACGCCTTGTCGTATAGTGAAATATCTTCGGGACGACGTAACAA
>LFFB01000011.1 GCA_001510335.1 Actinobacteria bacterium casp-actino2
AATGACTCAGCTGACACTACGAATTCATGTTGAGCAATTACTTCGTGCACAGATGCGTTGCGACTCGTCAAAACATCTGCGGTGATACCCGAAACCGAGTCTTGTGGTTCGGCCCAAACCATTCGTTCGCCCGATGCAACGCCAGTGCGTAACACTGCTTCTTCAGCACCATCAAGGCGAAGATCGGGCAGTAATTCATTTAATGACGGGTGCGCAACAAGGCAATGCGTCACGCGCACAACATCGTGGCTTTGGCGCTTGCGAAAGCCCACGCCCCCGTCGGTTGCTGCAACGCGAAGAGTGGTACGCGCCGCCACCACTGGCAACTCTGCAGATTCATACAGTCGAACATCGGGATCTGGAATTTTGCCAAGCCGGACAAGTGACTCGTGCACGATGTCAAACTTGATCTGTCGTTGCAGGGCCACTGATGCATGCTGCAAATCGCAACCGCCACAACCTTGCGCCACATATTCACATGGCGGCCCAACGCGTTGTTCGCTCGCCTCTAGCACCTCGGTCACGATGCCACGGGCGTAATCCTTTGATTGCTTCAACACCTTGGCGACAACAAGTTCGCCTGGCAAACCACCCTCGACGAAGATAACCCGACCATCCTGCAGATGGCCGAAGCCATCACCCTCAGCGACCACCTTTTCGATACGCACTTGAACTTCGAAATTGGGCAACGGCCGCGAGCCAGATTTACGGATCGGTCGCTTCGTCATACCCCTCGCAGGCTAGAGCCGACTAGCGTGAGGGCGTGTCCTTACCGATCATGATCTCCCCCTCTGTCTTGCCGTGCGACTTCTCAAAGCTTGGCGCCGAAGTTGAGGCACTTGATGCCGCGGGCGTTGACCTCTTTCAGTGGGACGTTATGGACGGTCAGTTCGTCCCCAACCTCACCTTTGGACCCGACGTCATTGCGTCAGCCCGCAAATACACCAAGAAGCCTTTTGAAGCGCACCTCATGGTGCTCACACCAGACGTTTTGGCTCAGCGCTATGTCGACGCGGGTTGCAGTCGTCTCATCGTTCACGCTGAAGCATGCCCGCATTTACATCGCACGTTAGGCAATATCAATTCAATGGGAGCCAACGCCGCCGTTGCCCTCAACCCGAACACGCCAATTAGCGAAATTGAACATGTCCTAGACCTTGTTGACATGGTGTTGGTGATGACAGTGAACCCAGGTTTTGGTGGTCAGTCGTACATTGCATCAATGGAACCCAAGATTCGCGAGCTCAAAGCACTGATCGAACATCGCGGACTCTCTGATCAAGTCAACATCGAAGTTGACGGTGGCATCGGGCCTTTCACAATTGAAGGTGCGGCCGCAGCCGGCGCCAACGTGTTGATTGCTGGAACCGCTTTGTTCCGTTACTCCGAAGGTCTTGAATTTGCCGTGAAAGACTTACGTGCCAAAGCCACTGCTGCTCGCAACGCACAATAACTACTGACCACTCCAGACCCGCTGTCCCGTGCGGTAGACCGTCACGATGAACGCACGGATGGTTGCCAATCCGAACAATCCACCAAACACCCACAAAAACGGTAAGAGAATCGCCTGAGCAAGTTTGCCTTTAGCGGTCTTCAGTGGCGCCAATACTCCGCTTTCAACTGAACGTGCGTCCATCGTCAGCGTGCGTACCGCATCTTCAACTTCAGGACACTTCACTCCCGAATTCAGCCCGACCACTTGGCTTCCGCCATACAACGGTTCGGGATCACGGATCTTTGAATACAGCGCACCCGAGGTCTGATCAATTCCGACGGCGATGATGTAACTCTGCTCAAGGTTGAGGTAGCGCACATCTTCGTCGTATCGCACGTCAACCAAACTGGCGACCGCATATCCGTCAAGCGAACCACCCCGCATTTGCACGACTTCAAAACGCGCAGTGCGACGATCAGATACTGACAGGCGACCAACAAAGGTTGCTTGAACTGGCGTCGGAATAAAGCAACTTGCCGGAACGGTGTTCGTCGGTGCAGGGACGGTCGTCAATTGATCGGACGGGGCGACAACCCCGCCGCCACCCTCATCTGGTTCCTCAATCGGAGTCGCAGGAGGTACTGATGCGCCGGCAGTTGAGTAACTGGCACCAGCGAATGACAGAACTAACACGAATAGATAAAACAACGCGCGTATTGCCCATTGGCCAGTTGTACGTCGTTGAGTCGTCCGTTGATTCACCGAGTACAAACTAGTGAATTGGCAAGCACTCATTGAGTCAGGCTAAACGAGTCAGGCTAAACGAGTCAGCGGCCCTTAAAGACTGGGTTGCGCTTTTCCATCCACGCAGCAATGGCTTCGGGGGTGTCTTTGGTCCCGAAGTTCACAGTTTGCGCGACACCTTCGTCGTCAAGTGCTTCTTCAAGCGTGACATTCATTGAGTTGTTCAGCATTCGCTTTGATTGAGCCAGTGCAATCGGCGGCAAAGCAATCAAGCGATCGGTCCATTCGGCAACAAAAGCATCGAGTTGAGCGTCGGGCACAACGCGATTTACCAAACCAATGCGATCGGCTTCAGCAGCATCGATGATGTCAGCAAAGAACGCCATTTCTTTGGCTCGGTGCAAACCAATGCGACGCGGCAACAACCACGACCCACCACCGTCAAGTGACATGCCGCGCTTCGAGAAGATCTGCGAAAAACGTGCAGTGTCTGACGCAACGACCAAGTCACAACCAAGGGCCATGTTGCATCCAACGCCTACTGCAACTCCACGTACTTTGGCGATCGTGGGTTGTGGCAAACGCGACAGCGCCATAATCACTCCTGTGACTTCGCGCATTGAGTAGTACGAGTGACTGTGGGCTCGGCCACTGCCATCGCCCATAGCCACCAAATCGGCACCGCTGCAGAACTCGCCATGAGCGCCGGTCAACACCACAACTCGATCAGTCGATGTGTGCTGAATCTCCGTGAGCAACTCGAGTAGTTCGATCCACATCACACCGTTGACAGCGTTTTTGCTCTTCGGACGATTAAACGTAATCGTCACGACTCCGGCGTTGCGTTCAACGAGGAGTGTTTCGTAATTCTTGCTCTGTGTATCCGAGGTTGTGCTCATCTCATGAACGATAATGAAGGCCATGGGATTCAACCCTTATCGGAAATTTCGGGCTCGGCGCGCCGACTATGTCTTTGTGGTAGCAGCAGCGATCGCAGTAGTTGCTTTGGTGGCCTGGGCCTTTACCGGCTGATGAACCGACCAACCCATGGCCACCAGTAAAAATCCAGCCAAGAAGTCAAGTCCCAAAACGGGCAAGAAAGCACCCGGTATCTGGTCAGGCCTCTATGGACCGGTCGAAGTACGGCGCATACAGCCCTATCAGGCCCTCAAAACGTATATTTGCCCTGGATGTCATCAAGAGATTCCTGCGGGCATGGGACACAACGTCGCGATACCTCAAGAAGCCCCCGATCTGCGTCGGCACTGGCATTACGCGTGCTGGGACCGTGAAGTGAAAACTCATAGTTAAAAGGCGGCCTCGATGACCTCGAGCGACACAGTTTCTTTGGGCCCGATCACCGCAGCCACATCAAAACGAATATTCGCCCGGGGCAACGGATTTTCGCTGAGCCAGTGAGCGGCCAGTCGCCGCAATCGTTGTTGTTTGTTTAAATCAACCGCTAAAGCCGGCGATCCAAAATCGGCAGTCGCTCGCGTCTTCACTTCGCAAATCACTAAAACCGATTCGCGACTGGCAATGATGTCAATTTCACCCTGCCGACAACGCCAGTTTCGCGCGACGATCTTGTAGCCATGATCGTGATACCACTCGGCTACGAGCTCTTCTCCCCACGCACCAAAACTTTGGTTGTGTGTTGATTGAGTTGGCGCAACTAGGCCTTGTCGAGATCGGTCAGATCTTCTTGGGGCAGCTCTTCGACGTTCACGTCTTTGAAACTGAAAATTCGAACCTTCGGAACGAATCGGCTCTTGCGGTACATGTCCCATACCCATGCGTCAGTTAACTCCACTTCGATCAGTGGCCGTGTGCTGTCACCTTTGACATTGACATCTACAGAATTGGCCAAGTAAAACCGGCGCTCGGTTTCAATGGCGTAACGGAACATGCCCGCAACGTCTTGATACTCCTGCGCGAGGTGGAGTTCGCGATCAGCCTCGAAGTCTTCGAGATCGTCGGTGCTCAATGGTCAACCTTCATGTCGTGATGGTAAACGAAACAACCGAGATGGTGGCAACGGGAAAGGTATCCCAATGAGATCAGAAATCGCGCTTTTCGCGAACCTTGGCAGCCTTGCCAGTGCGGTCACGCAAGTAGTACAACTTGGCACGGCGAACATCGCCACGCTTCATGACTTCGATCTTGGCAACGGTTGGGGTGTGCACGGGGAACGTGCGCTCAACACCAACGCCGTAACTGATTTTACGAACGGTGTAGTTCTCTTGAATTCCCGAGCCATGACGTCCGATGACGTTGCCCTGGAAAATCTGAATACGCTCTTTGCCACTTTCAACAACGCGCACGTGAACCTTCAGTTCATCTCCGGGACCGAACACAGGAATGTCGGAGCGGATGTGTTGTAGGTCAACGATGTCGGTGGTCTTCATGACGGGTTTCCTTAAAACTTTTCAGGGACATACGACCTGGGTAGATCGCAGTCACGGCTTGTCAAGGATACGGGATAGCAGGGAACTCTTCCAACAAGGCCAGCTCATCATTTGAAAGTCCGTTGCGGGCCTCGATGAGGTCGGGCCGCTGGCTGATGGTGCGGTGCAAGGCCTGGGCCAGTCGCCAACGCTCAACCTGGGCGTGGTTACCACCTCGCAACACATCGGGCACTTCCCACCCCCGAAAATCAGCTGGGCGGGTGAAATGGGGCTCTTCAAGCAGGTTGGACGCCCCAAAACTTTCGGTGATTGGACTTTGAGCATTTCCCATCGCCCCAGGTAACAGGCGGGTCACGGCCTCGATGATGAGGCAAGCGGCAACTTCGCCACCCGACAAGACCACATCACCAATACTGATTTCACCGTCGACGAGGTGTTCTCGAACCCGATGGTCGATCCCTTCGTAGCGACCGCACAGCAAGCTGAACCCGCCCGAGGGGCCATGATGCGTAGCCGCCAACTCGTGGGCGAAAGCCTGATCAAAACGCCGACCGCCTGGGCTCAATAAGAACAAAGGTCGTGGAGGTTGAGCGGCCTCAACTGAGGCAAAGATCGGTTCGGCCCGCATCACCATGCCGGCGCCTCCGCCAAAGGGGGCGTCGTCGATAGTGCGATGAACGTCAGTTGTGTGCTCGCGCAGATCGTGATTGCGCAGATCAAGCAAGCCTGACTCGCGGCATTTACCCAACAAACTCTCGGAACAAAAGCTGTTCACGATGCTCGGGAAGATAGTGAAAACATCAACGCGCATGAGAACTACTTGGTGTCTTCGAAAACTTCGAATAGGCCGTCGGGAGGATCAATCGTGATCACAAATCCGTCAGCGTCATCGGGTACGACTGATTCAACGAAAATCACTGGGACAAGTGCACCTGATTCAAGTTCAAGTAAATCGTTCGCTGGATTTTTGAGAACTGCGATGCAAGTGCCGCGGTCAACGCCATCGGTGCCTAAAACTTTTGCGCCGATCACTTGATGTACCCAAACAGCACCCGGATCATCAATCGGTTCGGCCCAGACGACTTTGTTGACAAGTCGTTCAACATCATTGCGATCATCAATACCGACGAGGCCCACGACCCAACGATCGGCACCGGTATTTGCCATTGACGTTCGTGCCAACACTTCAAACCACTCGCCCGCCCACAGACGTGCACCAACTTGGACGCGCTCAGAACGATCGGTCGACAACTTGATGTAGATCTGCCCTTTCACACCGTGCGGGCGACCAAAACGGCCTACCTCTAAAAGGCCTTCGGGAGTTTTTTCAGCAGTCACGGAAACTCCGTGAACCACAATCAGTCAACGAAGTCGACGTCGACTTCGCGTCCATCTTTAGCGGCAGCAGCGCGCACGAGGGTGCGAATGCTTTGTGCGGTACGACCACGACGGCCGATCACTCGACCGAGGTCTCCGGGACCAACCTTCACTTCAAGACGCAAACGATTGCGACCTTCGGTTTCGGCAACATTGACCGCATCGGGATCGTCAACAATTGAACGAACGACGTGAGTCAACACAGCAACAGCTGTTGGCGACGAAATTTCGTTGGGATCAGTCATGACAACTGAATCACTTAGCGCGAGCGGCAGTGAACTGTGCCCATGCGCCCGAGATTTCAAGAATCTTCTTAACCCGTTCGGTGGGCTGTGCGCCCTTCATCAACCAGGCAACAGCCTTGTCATTGTCGAGATTGATGACCGAAGGCTCGGTGCGTGGGTTGTACTGACCCAAGATTTCGAGGAATGAACCATCACGGGCGGAGCGACTGTCGCTCGCGATCACGCGGTAATGAGGCTGCTTGGTCTTTCCGACACGTGTAAGGCGTAACTTGACTGACATTCGGCGATAACTCCTGATTCAAGCGCCTAGAACCAGTCCAGGCAGACACCGAAGGCTAACCCGAAAGCACCCCTTCCCCAACGCCACGAGGCAAGTCTTGGCTGGTCGCACTTAGCGTGACGGGGGAAAACCGGGGAATCCGCCACCAGGAGCTCCGCCCCCAAGACCGTCGCCAAAGCCGCCACCTTGACCAGGTAAGCCAGCAGCCCCAAGACCACCGAGGCCAGCCATCGATGACATCTTGCGCTTGCCCTTTTTGCCGGTGGTCATGCCACCCATGCGCTTCATCATCTTTTGCATCTCACCAAACTGCTTAACCAGACGGTTCACCTCGGCGATTGAGCGGCCGCTACCCGTCGCAATGCGTTGGCGACGACTGCCATTGATGATTTCGGGCTTGCGACGTTCTTCTTTGGTCATTGAGCGAATAATCGCCTCGACCGGTTTCAGTTCGTCGTCGCCGATCTTGGCATTTTTCAACTCTTTGGGCATTCCAGGCATCATGCCCATCAACCCGCCAAGTGGCCCCATCTTCTTGAGCGACTGCATCTGTTCTAAGAAATCGTCGAGCGTGAAATCGCCATCGAGCAACTTGGCGGCGGCTTCTTCGGCCGCATCTTTTTCGAAAGCCTGCTCGGCTTGTTCGATGAGTGTGAGCATGTCGCCCATTCCCAAAATTCGTCCCGCCATACGATCGGGATGGAACTGTTCGAACGCATCAAGTTTTTCACCAGTACTTGCGAAGGCAATGGGACGACCAATGACTTCTTTGACTGACAACGCCGCACCACCACGCGCATCGCCATCGAGCTTCGACAAGATGACACCGTCAATTTGCAAGGTGCTATGAAATGCTTCAGCAACGCTGACGGCATCTTGACCAGTCATCGCATCAATCACCAAGAACGTGTAGTTCGGCGTGATCTGATCAGAGATCTGGCGAATCTGCGCCATCATTTCGTCGTCAATTGACAAACGGCCAGCGGTGTCAACAATCAAAACGTCTTTGCCAAGTCGGTGTGCTTCAGCGAGACCGCGAACTGCGGTGGTGACCGGATCACTTGGATCGCTGAACACCGGAACATCAATTTGACGGCCAAGTGTGCGCAACTGTTCAACAGCAGCCGGACGTTGTAAGTCGGCACCGACAAGGAGTGGATGACGACCTTGCGACTTGAACCACTTGGCCAACTTGGCCGAGTTAGTTGTTTTACCTGAACCCTGCAAACCAGCCATCAACACAACGGTGGGTGGACGACTGGCGTAGGTGATTTTGAGGGTTTCGCCACCAAGGATGTTGGTGAGTTCCTGGTTAACCAGTTTGATGACTTGCTGGCTCGGATCGAGCGCCTTTGACGACTCGATTCCGATGGCACCTTCACGAATACGTGCAACGACGTTACGAACCACGCTGACGTTGACGTCGGCTTCTAAAAGCGCGGTACGGATTTCTTTCAGAACTTCATCGACATCGGCTTCGGTTAATCGACCTTTGCCGCGAATGCTTTTGAAGATTCCGTCGAAACGATTGGAGAGATTGTCGAACATAGCAATCTTGAGGCTACCGCCCCGCTTCTAAGCGGTGACGGCGTCAGCCGGGCGTTGCAGCGGTGACTTTGTCGGCAACCACCGTCAACGTCACGCGGTCTGTGCGGTAATCCATGGTGAGGGCGAAATCTTCTCCGTCACGACTGCCAACTCGAACTGTCAAACCTTTGGCTTCGGCTGTTTTGGTGGCTTCGGCTTCAGACATGCCCAGCAAAGTGTCAGCCACCTCTTGAGCGACTGACATGTCGGGCTCGACGACTGGGTCAACTGCTGGCTCGACATCGGTTGATGCAACCGCGGTGTCGGGAACAGGGACCTCGGTAGCAGGCACTGCATCAACTGCATCGCTCACCTGCATGTACTCATCAGGCAAAGCCGAAACGGTGTAACGACCAGCATATCCATACTCGTCTTCGGCAGCGATGAATGTGTAGCCAGGTACGAGGTAGATCGAACCATCTACTCCGTAGAGCATCACGAGTTCTTCTTCAACGCCGATGATTGACACTTCTTGAATTTCTGGCGCTGGTGCATCAAGGGTCGGATACGTTTCTGCCACGACATCAGAAGTCGGCACATCAGAAGTTGCGGGCTCAGTTGTCACCACTGATTCAACATCAGATGTTGCGGGCTCAATCGCGGCCGTTGCATCATAGGCAAATCCGCCACGAACCATTGGACCGCCCCACATGCCATTTTGCTGCGAATTCAAACGCTCAATTGCCGCAGCAGTTCCGATGCGAGGGTACGAAGCGCCATCCTGAACATCGGCAAGCGCTCCACTAGCCCAAGAGATCGCCGCATTTGCACCGTAGCCAATCGACCATGAGAGTGAACTACGTACGCCGTCAATCTTCAAGTAACCATTGACGCTCGCACCCCACTCATCGGCATACGAGTCAATAATGAGATCATCGACATTTCCCCCGAGTGCACTCACAGTTGTTGCAAAGAGTTCTTCGGCTTCGGCCTTGGTCGGCACATTTTCGAGAGCAACTGGCTCGGCACATAGTTCGGTGACAGGAGCCGGAACATCACTTGATGGGTCAACCGCCGTCGCCGACGACTGTTCATACACGCATGGCCGTGATGAGATCGATGACTGGTCCCATGATGGCGAGTATCTCCAATAACGCATCGCGTCAGAGCCGACGTACAACGTTGCCGTTGTTCCGTCGTAGTTGCCCGCCAAGTAACCGCCGCCCTGTGTTGCATCTTGGGCTTCAAAATCTTTCGTGATTCCTAATGCCGCCTTGAGTGCATTCAACGAATCAGTCGAAGCATCACCAGCGGTCAGCGTGTACGAGGGCGCATCACTATCGAGCGCTGGCAAATCAACGGCAGCGGTGAAGTTCTGTTGATAGGCCCACATCATTTTTTCATCGGCACGGGCCATATCAGATGCTGCTGAAGCTGATTCCGACCAACCACCACCGTTAGCGGCAGACAAAACCAAAATGGGCGGGCCTGAGGCATCGGGGTCGTCACCACACGACGACACGGTAAGGAGCGCAAAAACGGTAAGGGCGGGGACCAGAATTTTCTTCATAAAACTACGACGATGCCAGATTTCGGGTTAGTTCCCAACCATGACAGAAAAATTAGGAACTCAGTCATTTCTTTCCTCGGCGGGTCACCCGATGAAGAGGGCTGACACGTATTCGTCGGGGTCAAAAGCCACCAAGTCGCCAATGGTTTCGCCCAGACCAACCAACTTGATGGGGATTCCCATTTCAGTTTCGATGGCAAACACAATGCCACCCTTGGCTGAACCATCAAGTTTGGTCAGCACGACACCAGTAACACCAGCAGCATCGGTGAATTCGCGAGCTTGCGACAAACCGTTCTGACCAGTCGTGGCATCAATGACCAGCAGAACCTCGGTCACTTGACCAGGCTCACGATCGGCAATACGACGAACCTTACGAAGTTCATCCATGAGGTTTGACTTGTTCTGCAAACGACCAGCCGTGTCGCCAAGCACGAGATCAAAACCTTTAGCGGCAGCGCGTTGAATTCCGTCGAAGATGACCGAACTCGGATCTCCACCTTCGGCGCCGCGCACCAATTCGGCGCCCGAGCGCTCGGCCCAGGTGCCCAATTGTTCAGCTGCAGCTGCACGGAAAGTATCGCCCGCAGCCAGCACTAATGAACGACCGAGTTGCGCCTGTTGCGCCGAAACTTTGCCAATGGTGGTGGTCTTGCCAACACCATTCACGCCGACAAACAACCAAACGTTGATTCGACCTTCGTCGAGTTGAGCGAAGTTCAATTCACGATCCGCACCTTCAAGACGCGACGTCATCTCGCGCTGTAACGCTAAAAGCAATTCGTCCGGAGTCGTAATTTCTTTGGCCTTCACTCGGCCACGTAAAGAGTTCAGCAATTCGTCGGTCACACCAATTCCGACGTCAGCTTTCAACAACGCTTCTTCGAGATCGTCCCACGTTTCGTTGGTGATGCCACCACGCGCCCGCACTCCCCCAAAAACACCAGCCAACGATAATGCCGTTTTACCCCACCGACTCTTGGGCGGAACCGGTGCTTCAACAACTGGTACTTCAACTACTGGCGTTTCAACTTCTGGTGCTTCAACTACTTCGGCCTTCACGACTGGCGTTTCAACAACAACTGGCTCTGAGATGACTGGCTTGACTCCAGCCCCGCCGCTTGAGCGACGATTCAGTACGACGACACCGAGTCCAAAGACCACAGTGACAACTAAAAGAATCAACAACAGAGATTGCGTATTCATGTGAGTTCCTTACGATTAAGCAGCGCCGCCACCGGAGACCGATGAGGCCTTCTCGGTGACAACCTTCGACGAGCCACCTGGTTGCATACTGACACCTAACAAACAATCGCCTGCTTCCATGGTGCGCTTTTGGTGACTCACAATCAGTAACTGGGCTTCTTGGCGGAACTCTTGAATGAGTCCCAAGAAACGATGCAAGTTCACGTCATCGAGGGCGGCTTCAACTTCGTCCATCACGTAGAACGGCGACGGGCGACTGCGGAAGACTGCGAACAAGAAAGCCAATGCTGTGAGGCTGCGCTCTCCGCCTGACAACAGACTCAACTTCTTGACGTTCTTTCCACCAGGCTTTGCTTCAACTTCAATACCCGTATTAAGCAAGTCATCTGGGTTAGTGAGCACCAATCGCCCAATTCCGCCAGGGAACAGGTTGCCGAACAGTTGTGTGAAGTTTCCACTCACATCGGCGAATGCCGACGCAAATACCGACTGGATTTCGTTGTCAACTGCGGTGATCACGCGCATCAATTCGCGACGCGTGTTGCGCACATCTTCAAGTTGCTCTTCCAAAAACTTGTGACGCTCTTGCAGTTCGTTGAACTCTTCAAGTGCCAACGGGTTGATTGGTCCCATCAAACGCAATTCACGTTCAAGATCGCGTGTACGTGCCGGTGCTGTGATGCCCTCTGGCAACTCGGGCATTTCGGCGGCTTCGGCAACTTCGGGCTCGACATCAAGGTCACGACGCAGAGTTTCGACAGTCGCTTCAAGGCGCATCTTGACTTCAGCCTCTTCAACCTCAGAACGACGTGATCGCTCACGGACTTCTTCAAGTTCGCGCTCGGTCGCTGAACGGTGTTTGCGCATCTCATCAAGATGAGTTGCCAATGCCCGCACTTCATCGCTTTGACGACGACGCTTCTCGTGCAATACAGCCAAGCGCGATTCAATGACATGACGATGTGCGTCGACGATCAAAGACAATCGTTCGGTCGCCACAAGAATCTTTTCGATCTTTTCACGATGTCCAGCAGCTTCAGATCGCGCAACGGCATCGGCTTCAAGTCGTCGTTCAGTTTCGGCCAAACGGGCTTCAATGAACTGCTTTCGCTCAATAAGACCGGCTGAACGCACTTCAAGATCACGACGTCGACCCGACAACAAGGCCGATTGAGCCTCGAGGGTTGCCCGGGCTTCACCACGAGCTTTGGCAGCTTCGGCTTCGGCGGCTTCTTCTTGTTCAAGCGAAGGAACTAGGTGCTCAAGTTCGGCGACGCGTGCCTTCAAACGGTTGAGGCGTTCTTCAATCTCTCCAAGTGTCGGCAACAATCCTTCGGACTCGGTTGCTGCTTCGCGCCGTTCGCTTTGAACGCGAGCCAATGCTTCAGACGCTGCAGTGAATGCAGCGTCATTGGCATCAAGGCGCTTTTGTAGTTCGGATTCGCGTGAACGGGCGGACTGGTGCTCAGTTTGGGCGATTCGCACGGCCTCGTCGCGAACTGCCAGTTCGGACTTCGAGGTTTCAGCATTGTTTAGAGCGTCCTCGAGAGCAGCGCCGGTTGCGCCGCCACCAGCGACTCCGATTCGCCAGCCGGTGGTCGTGAAGCGATCGCCTTCTGGCGTCACTGCGACCAAACGCGGATCGCTCATGACTGCATCTACAGCCGCAGTCCAGTCTTTAACTTGCACCGACGTGGCAAGTAAGAGATCAAGAAGATCAGAAACGTCTTTGCGCGTTGAACGCACATGATCGCGAATTCGCAACGCACCCGCAGGCACCAGACCGGTGATGACTACTTCTGACTTGGCGCCGAGCGCCAACACTGCTCCTGATGTTGAAGCCGATCGCAAATGTGCCAAAGCCCGACGAGCCGCTTCAGTATTTTCAACGACAACTGACAACAGGGCTTCGCCGAGCGCTGCTTCAACTGAAGCTTCCCAACCTTCGTCAATAACAACGAGATCAAGCAGTGTTCCGACAACCCCCGAGACATCTTTCAGCTTTTCGGCACCAGCACGAGCACGTGCGCTGTCGAGCGCTAACTGCAATGCCTCACTTCGGGCTTGCCAACGTGCCAGTTCGGATGCCACAGCGTTTCGAGTCGACACGGCCCTTTCTAGTTCAGCCTCCGTCGACAAACGTCGGGCCTCTGCCTCGGTCACTTCATTAACAAGCGGCACCTCAACGGTTTGTGCACGTTCACATTCGTTACGAAGACGCTCGATCTCAGCGACGTAGCGACCATCGCGCTCAGACAAAGTCTGCATGCGCGCTGATAAGCGACGATATTCAGAATCTGCCGATTCGACCGAAGCGCGCAACGTACGCAACTCTCCACGAACTTCGGCGGCCGCACTTGCGGCCGACGTCGTTGACGAGATGTGATCAAACAAAGTGGCTGCTTCGTGACGCTCGCCCTCAAAGGCCGCTTCGTCGTTAGCAAGTTCGAGGCTTTCGGGCTCAAGACGCTCCATTGCCGATTCAACTTCGGAGAGCTCGGTCGCAAGTCGTGAAGCATCCGCTTCGAGATTGGCCACGACGCCCGAGTCCATCATTGCGCCGCGGTCACGTTCATACGAACGGCGACGCTCGACAAGCAACATTGAAATACCGCGAGCTCGTTCACGCAATTGCTCAACACGAACTAATTCATCACTCAGGCCGCTGTCGCCACGTGCTGACAATTCGGATTCGGCAGCCATGACATTGGTGTCAAGCTCGGCCAAAAGACGACGCAACTCGTTTTCTTTGTCGCCGGAACTGGTTCGTTCGACAGCCAACGCCTCAAGACGACGGCGGAATGTCGTAATTTCACGACCTGATAAGAACAAACGCAGAGCATTGAGTTCGGCAACCAGATCGCCATGTCGACGTGCTGCTTCGGCTTGGCGTTCAAGTGGGCGTAATTGACGACGCACTTCGCGCAGCAAATCTTGGACCCGCAACAGAGAGGCCTCAGTGGCATCAAGACGGCGTTCAGCCTTTTCTTTACGCTTGCGGAACTTCAAGACGCCAGCGGCTTCTTCGATAATTGAACGTCGATCTTCAGGACGGGCATTCAACACCGCATCAATTTGACCCTGGCTCACGATGACGTGTTGCTGACGACCCACACCGGCATCGGACAAAAGTTCTTGAACGTCGAGCAAACGGCACGACACGCCGTTAATCGCGTATTCACTCTCGCCGGTGCGGAACAAAATTCGACTGACACTTACTTCGGATGCATCAAGTGGCAAAAGACCTGATGAGTTGTCGAGCGTCAGCGTCACTTCAGCACGGCCCAATGCGGCACGCTTAGCGGTTCCAGCGAAGATGACATCGTCCATCTTCTGGCTACGGACAGCACTCGGAGCCTGGGCGCCAAGCACCCACGCGATGGCGTCAACGACATTTGACTTTCCAGAACCATTGGGACCGACTACCACGGTGACCCCTGGTTCGAGATCCATCACGGTGGTGTCGGCGAATGACTTGAAGCCTTTGAGAGTAAGAGATTTAAGAAACACGGCGTCCCGACCTTAGTTCACAGAGGCACCTAGTGCCCCCGTCAATCAGCCCAGCGAAACCCGAATTCAACGCTGGCAGACCTTGCACCAACTCGTGGTCCGTCCCCCGATGACCGCACTCGTAATGATTCCCTTCCCGCAGGTGCGGCAGGGTAAACCGGAGCGGGCATACACCCGGTGTTGCTCTTGAAAACTTCCTGAATCGCCGTCAAGGTCGACGTATTGGGCGTCGCTCAATGTTGATCCGCCATGATCGATGGCGGTGTGCAGAATTTCGTGGAGTGCCTCGTGAATTCGGGCCGATTGCGCCGGCCCGACGTTACGAGCTGGTCGCCGTGGGTGGACTTTGGCCCGATGCAAGATTTCGTCACCGTAAATGTTTCCGATTCCGGCGATGAGGTGTTGATCAAGCAATGTCGCCTTTACTGCCCGAGCGGTGGAACGGAGGATTTTTCGTAACTCAGCCAAGGTCAGCCCGTCAACAATCGGGTCTCGACCAAGAGCCGCAAGCTCGGGAAGAATGTGCGATACATCGACTGGGTCGAAAACCACGACTTCTCCAAAAGTTCGGGGATCAACAAATCGAAGTTCATTCCCATCGTCAAGAGTCATCACCACGTGACTATGAGGCGGGCGCTTTGAGCTGGCTGTGTCAATGAGCACCTGACCGCTCATACGTAGGTGGATCATGACCGAGTCGCCCGAACTTAAGGAACACAGCAGATACTTGCCGCGTCGTTGGGCTTCAATAACACGCACGCCAGTGAGGCGCGCAATCACTTCTTCACGAGAGGTGCGACGAACCGAGCGTTCACGACCAACTTCGACTTTCGTAATTCGTCGACCAACGAAATGTTCTTCAAGTCCTCGGCGGACAGTTTCAACTTCGGGAAGTTCAGGCACGACCGATATCAACACCGCGCGCGTGCAGCACCGAAAGTGCCATGGTTGACGCAGCTTGCGCAGCAGCCTTTTTCGTTCGGCCATTTTCACAACCGACTTCAACACCGTTCACAATGACTTTGGCGGTGAATGTCGGTTCGTGCGCTGCACCAGTTTGTTCAATCTCGACCAGCGGAGGCCGTGAGTACTCTCGAACACATACCCGAATTAAATGGCTTCGTGCATCAAACTCGTCAAGCCGCTCGGCCTGACTTACGATGCGCTCACCCATGATCTTGATGACAAAAGCTTTTGCTTTGTCGGGACCGCCGTCTAGATATAAGGCACCGATGAAAGCCTCAAGCGCGTCAGCCAAAATCGAACTCTTCTTTCGACCACCAGCCGACAGCTCACCGGCGCCGAGTTGAATCCATTGACCGAGTTGAATCTCTTGCGCAATCTCGGCCAAGGTTTCGGCGTTCACTAGAGATTTACGTAGATCGGTGAGTTCACCCTCATTCATCGTGGGGTGAGCTTGGTAAATGCGATCCGTGATCGTCCATTGCAAAATGGCATCGCCCAAGAACTCAAGACGTTCGTTACTTGAGTTACCTGGATGCTCGGCACACCACGAACGATGGGACCGTGCTTGCCTCAGTAACGAAGTGTTGGTAAATGCATGGTCGGCGTTCTCGCGCGTCCAAACTTCAATATCTCCGCCAGAAAATTCGCTACGTTTTTCACGGCGTTCACGACGAGTTGTTTTCGCCCTGAACTTATTGAGCAATTTCCGAGATGCGGCAAAACCCGCCATCAAAAATCAGCCCTTTTGGCCGTGTGCCAAAACGTGTGCGTACACGAAATCAACTGCGTCACGAACAGTCTTCAAGTCGGCCAAGTCTTCATCTTCGATACGGAATCCAACGGTTCGTTCGCTTAATTCTTCTTCAAGTGCGTCGACCAATTCAACAAGTGCCAATGAGTCGGCATTGAGATCGTCCTTAAATGACTGTCCTTCCGAGATGTTTTCGGGATCCATTTCAAGAATGTCAACAAGCTGATCACGAACAATCGCAAAGATCGCATCGCGATCAAGGGGTCCGTCTACTACATGGGTCTCAGCGGGCACGATGTCCTCCAGGTCAACTAGCTGTTACGACGATGATAACTGCGATGACAACACCCCGTGAGTGTTATTCGCCGTTGATGGCTCGGCGAATTTCTTCGACCATCCCACATTGCACCATATCGGAAGCGACTTTGATGCCGTTCACCATCGCCCGAGCCGAGGAAGAACCATGGGAAATAATGCACACGCCGTCAACGCCCAACAAAATGGCACCGCCCGTGCTTTCGGGATCGACGCTTTCGTACAAAGGCAACAACGCTGGGAATAATGCGTCGGCATGAGGTTTGTATTCTTCTTTGGCTGCGAACGCCGCCATCAAAGCCTTGATGAGCGTTTTCATTCCGCCCTCAAGTGTTTTCAAAACAACGTTGCCAGTGAAGCCGTCGGTCACGACAACATCAACATTGTCGGACATCACGTCACGGCCTTCAACGTTGCCGATGAAATTGATTCCGGTTGCGTTGAGCAGTAATTCATACGCCTCTTTACGAAGCGCGTCACCCTTGCCAGGTTCTTCGCCGATTGACAGCAACCCAACTCTCGGGTTTTCAACGCCGTAACGATGATGTGAATACACCGAACCCATAATTGCAAATTGCACAAGCCATTCGGCCTGCACTTCAGAGTTAGCACCAGCATCAAGCAAAACTGTTGGACGTCCACCCGGGACTGGGATAGGTGTTGCGATCGCTGGACGATTCACATTTTTGATACGGCCCATACGTAATAACGCCGACGCCATCGTGGCACCGGTATTACCTGCCGAAATCATGGCCGATGCTTTGCCATCGCGAACTGCTTCAGCAGCACGAACGAGAGTTGAATCTTTCTTGCGACGAACTCCAGCGGCCGGGTCGTCGTCCATCTCGATGACTTCAGAGGCAACAATCAGATCAAGATCGCCGCGTCCTTCAAGATCTTCGGGGCCAACAAGAACAACGGGGACACCAAGTTCAGCGGCTTGCAATGCACCAGCAACAATTTGGCTTGGGGCAAAATCTCCGCCCATGGCGTCAACGGCGATGGGCAACATAAAAATCTCAGACGAGGAATTGTCAGACGATGTCTGGATCAAACTTCGATAGCAACGCGGTTCTTATACCACCCGCAAGCCTTACACACGGTGTGCGGCAACTTGGCTGAGCCACAGCGCGGGCACAGGCTACGCGACGGTGCTTCAAGCTTCCAGGCTCCAGCCTGATGGCTGTGACCTTTCATTTTTGATTTTTTTCTTTTCGGAACGGCCACGGCGCACTTCTCCTCGTAATAGCCCTTGAAGATTAGCGGTAATCATCCAAGATCCCCACCCCCACCGGGCAACTCTCTGAGTGAGCCCAAAATAAATCGGGGCTTATTCGGGCAACTGGTCCCGCAAGGCGTCAAGAGCGGCCCAGCGTGAGTCGACGATTGGGGCCACACAGCCACATTTTTCAAAATTGACGTCAACCCCGCAGGTCGGGCACAATCCCGCACAGTCACTTCGGCACAAGGGAGCCTCTGGGAGTTCGATCAGGACCGTTTCGCGCACCATAGGCGCCAAGTCAATCTGGTCGTTGTGTATCGCAAAGGCGTCAGGGTCGGTCACCACGAGTTGATAGAGCTCATGCACCTCAATATTCAGTACCGACCCCATTGGTTGCAGACACCGCCGGCATTCACCATGAAACTCGGCCTCGATATAGCCATTGACAACGATGCCGTCCGACAGGCTTTCGCATTGAACTTGGACGGTGATCTCGGTGCCAGGAACAAGACGCTGATCGTCAATGTCGAGCACGCCTGGCAATATCGAAATTTCAACCTCTTTGGCCGTCCCGGGACGCCGCAGCATCTCGAGGGCATTGACCAAAAGTGGGTTTCTCACCGGCCCGACGTGTTGTCTTGGTCGAAAAAAATCGCCCCAGAATCATCAGAATATGACTCAACTAGGGCTTCGTCATTCAGCGACAGTGATCCTTCTTCTTGACGTTCGCCAATTGCTAAACGGCGACGACCCGTGGCGACTGTTTTCACCAGCTTGTCGAGCAGAATCTCAAAACTGGCCAACCGCTGATCAAGGAAATCTTCCATCTCGTTCTTCACGCGACGGGCATCATCGTCAGCAGTTTCAGCAATCTGGCGGGCCCGTTGCTCGGCCGCACGCACGACTTCAGCACGTTGTACGAAGCGTTCGGCCTGCACTTTGGCGGCTTCAATAACTTCATCAGCCTCTCGGCGAGTGCGCGCGATGAATTCATCGCGTTCTTTCATCATCCAGCGGGCTTGACGTAACTCATCGGGCAAACGATGTAGCGCCTCTTCGAGAATCTCGATGATTTCATCGCGGTCAATACGAGGCGTCGAAGACAACGGCATATTTGGTGCCGTTGCAATGATGTCGATGGCTCGGCGCAACAGAACGCCCGAATCACCGATCTGCTCATTGACCCCGCGGTCGTATGAGCCGGTGTCGTCATCAAAGTCGTCGAAATCTGGTTTCATGAGTTTCTTTCAGAGCTGGGTCGGTGATCTGCCGCAGACTCTCCAAAGATACCCGCCAGAGCAGCGGCGACTGGAGCAGGGACCAAATGGCTGACCTGACCGTGGTGCTGGGCGATATCGCGAATAAACCGACTACTGATGAATGCCTGCCCGTGATGACACGGTAAATAGACCGTACGCACGCCTGACACCGAGTAATTAGTGTGCGCCATCTGCTGCTCAACCTCGAAATCTCCAGGTGTCCGCAGACCCTTGACGATGAAATTGACCTTCTCGGCTCGAGCGGCATCAACGGCCAGTCCAGGATGAGCCACCACCCTCACGGTCGGCAAATGGCTCACGCAGGCCCGCACAAGCTCAACTCGGCGATCGAGATCAATCAGCCCACTCGGCTTTTGCGGGTTATGCATGACGGCGATGACAACAGCCCCAAAAAGTTCAACCGATTGTTCGACGACGTCAAGATGGCCGTTGTGAAACGGGTCAAAACTGCCCGGATACAGAGCCGTGAGAGCGGATGATGCAACCATGCAGTTCTTACGGTAGCGGTTTTAGTCATCGGTGCGTTGCAAAAACGCCACCCACGCTCGCCCGTATCGTTTTGAGCGGATCTCCTGCCACCCTTCCGGGGGCTGGATTTCTCGGCCACTTTCGGTGACGACTACCCCACCTGGCGCCATGACGAGGTGAAGTACCGTCAAAAGATCGGCCCAACGATCAAAGTCATATGGCGGGTCGGTCAAGACCAAGTCAACATTGCGCAGCGCGACAATATTTGTCATGACATCGCCCGACAAAACTGTCGTGTTATCAGTGAGCTGGAGCGTCTTGATGTTGTGACGAATCGAGTCGAGTGCTTTACGGTCACGTTCAAGAAACGCGCACGACGCAGCCCCACGCGACAGCGCTTCAATACCCATTGCCCCACTTCCGGCAAACAGGTCAACGACTTTGGCACCTTCGACAGCACCGAGACTGACTAGCGAATTGAACGTGGCTTCGCGTGCACGGTCGGTCGTAGGCCTCGTTCCCTCACCGTCGGGGGCAACGATGGGTCGACCTCGCAGGTTTCCGGCAACAACGCGCATGCACCCATGATACGGCAGACTGTACAAGTGACTCCTGAGGCGGAAATCGTGTGTGTTGATTGTGGAGGTCGTTGTTATCTCACGTCATATCCACCCGAGGATGGCCTGTGGTTTCCGGGTGACATCGTGACCTATAAGTGTCGCGATTGTCTCGATCGATGGGATCTGGTTCTTCCCGAAGAGGACAACGACCTTGATTCGTTTTGAGGAACTACCCAATGTGCCTTCAATTGTGTTTCAGTAACTGCCAATTCTCATTTGAGGCAACGACCGTGAATTCTTCTGAAATCGACTCCAAAATCGCTGACAGTTCTGAATCGAGCTGAGTCGGCAATACAACAAAATCGACAAATTCAGCAAGTGGACTCCGAAGGCCTTCGGTCGAGGTGTCAGGACCGTACATCACAATCTTGAACGGGTTAGGAAACATATAGACCTCCTTACGATGCGCAAGGTGTGGCGCCAACGAATGAAAAACAGAAATACTTGCATCCGCTGGAACACGATCCATTATTTCAAAACTCGATTCAGCGATCGGATTACTTGCCCCCCATCTCGGAAAATCTTCTGATCTGAAAGGGACATATGACCAAGCGTTACCGGCGAGAAGTGAAGTCAAAGCCACTACTCCTGTAATCAAGGATCTTCTACGCCGATCCATTTTGGCAAGCCCAACTATTACCGCAATGAGCAATGCTGGAACGACGATCAAGGAATAGTGATACTCAATATGGAATTGGTACCAAAAGGTGCTGACAATATTTGAGAAAATAACCAGAGAACTCACCATCGCAACTTCTGGAGCGAGAAAACTCATAAAAGCGAACGGAGCGAAAAGTTTCCAAAGATAAATCGGGCGCTCTTCAGATGTCAGGTGTCTAATCACATTAGTTGGGCTGGTTAGACACTCTTTGATGAACCCTCCAACTCCCCCAAACGGGATTCTCCACGCATTACGAGTGGGAGCACCAATTAAATTGCGCATGAGTAAAAACATTCCTGCGAACGCAGCGGATATCGCCACGATTGAGGTGATTAACCCGCGCCGTTTATCTCCTCGTAAAGCGATCAATCCACCCAACGGCAATATCAGCAGTACAACATCCTCCTTTACCAACAGACACAACGCCATCGCGATCCAATAACGACGCCATTTCTTTTCCAAGGCTGCGATCAAAGCGATTGGGACCAACAATCCCAAAAAAGCCTCAGGATGGAAATTCTCAAGATTTGTTCCATTCACGACTGGATTAACAATCCAGATAACCGCAAATAAGAAACCAAACGCATTACTTTCTAAAACACGTCGAGCGTAGAAATAAATTGGAATTGCACCTGCTGATATAACAGCAGCTTGCAAGAAAAGAAGTGTTTCGACTCCGGGGAAGAACCAGTAGATCGGTGTCAAGAAAATCAAAATCAGCGAAGCATGGTCACCGAATAGATTGCGACCCATCAAAGTTACGAATGGTGCTTCAAATTGCGAGAGAAGCCAAAGTCCCTGATCATAAAGTCCTACGTCAAAGGCCGAAGTTCCTAAACCGCGATGAATGTCCCATTGCAGTCGCGTCACAATGTAGGTATGAATCACCACCACTAGGAAGGTTGCGAAAGTCCAAATTGAAATTTGGCCCAATCGCCCGATGGCACGACTTTGAACCGAAGTTAAAAGTCGCTTTGAATCGGTGTAAGTTTTGAACATAATACCTATTCTCTAACTCTTAAACAAGAACTCTTCGTCTTCGGGACGAAGGAATATTGATAGTTCCTCGCGAAGATCAGAATGTTTAGACAAGGTGATATCTGAATCAACAATTTCATAAGCGGCCTCACGAGCCAACTCAACTAATTCGCGATCGCGCCGTAACGATGCCAATTTCAGGTCGCTGCGACCCTTTTGTTCTTTGTTCATTAATGTGCCCTCGCCGCGCAGTTCAAGGTCGGCTTCGGCAAGGTAGAAGCCGTCGTCTGATTCGACCAGCGCGTCAATACGTGGATTTGATTCAGATATCAAACCATCATCATTCTCCTTAATTGATGTCACCAACCAACAACGCGAAGCATGCACGCCACGTCCCACTCGACCGCGAAGTTGATGCAACTGTGCAATACCAAAACGATCGGCGTCCAAAATCACCATGATCGTGGCATTAGGAACGTCAACACCAACTTCAATCACCGTTGTTGCAACCAGAACATCGGTTTCACCAGTTCGAAACTTTTCCATGACCGACTCTTTTTCGGCTGATGACATACGGCCATGCAGTAACGCCAACCGCAGACCCTTCAGTTCATCAAAAGCCAAGCGAGCAATGGTCTCTTCGGCAGAGGCGACTTCTAATTTTTCACTCTCTTCAATAAGAGGACATACGACGTATACCTGTCGTCCAGCAGCGACTTCGGCACGAACATCAGCCCACACTTCTGCTTCTTCATCACCCAACGCGTGTTTGGTCACAATTGGAGTACGCCCTGGCGGCTTTTGATCAAGAACACTGACGTCAAGATCCCCGTATACGGTCATTGCCGCAGTTCGTGGTATCGGAGTAGCGGTCATCACCAAAACGTCGGGTACCGCCCCGCCATCTTCGCCCTTGTCACGCAATGCAGCGCGTTGCTCAACACCGAATCGATGTTGTTCGTCAACAACAACGACACCGAGACTATGAAACTGAACCGACTCTTGAATGAGAGCGTGGGTACCAATCGCAATGTCAACGCTGCCGTCGGCGAGGCCTGCGAGCACATCACGTCGTCGCTCGGCGGTCACACTGCTCGTCAATAGTTCGACTCGCACTTCTCGCTCACCAAATAAATTGTCACTTGCCGGAATGTGCAGGCCGGCTAACAATTTGCGAATACCTACTGCATGTTGTTCAGCCAATACTTCTGTTGGCGCCATCAGTGCACCCTGATGCCCGCCTTGCACCGCCGCCAACATTGCCGACACTGCAACAATCGTTTTGCCGGCGCCGACGTCACCTTGAAGTAAGCGATGCATCGGATGCGGGCTCGCAAGGTCGGCTTCAATTTCGGCAATGACTCGATGCTGCGCTTGGGTCAACTCATACGGGAGGTGTCGATAGAAGCGCGCGACAAGTTGGCCATTGACTTTGTGCTGAATTCCGATGGAGTCGCGTTCAATCAAACGTTTACGCATCACCAGAACCAATTGCACGCGCAGTAACTCGTCAAATGCCAAACGCCGGCGCGCCATTTCTTTCTCGGCAAAAGTGTCTGGAATATGAATTCCAAATAACGCGTCTTGACGATCCATCAACTTGTACTTCTTACGCATTGCTTTTGGTAGCGGGTCACTGATTCCGCGTGCCCGGCAACGATTCAAGGTTTCATCTATTGACTTCAGCACCACCCACGATGGTAAATCAATCTTTTCGCTCTGCGGATACACCGCAACTATGGGCCGAGGCCGTTCGTCGGGGTCGCCTAAAATATCAACAGTCGGGTTGGCCATTTGCTTCGTGCCGTTAAATGAACCAAGTTTTCCGAATACCGCGACATACGAGCCAACTTTCAGTTGTCGCTCGCGCCATGGTTGATTAAAGAACACAATCGACAATTGACCACTGCCGTCGGCAATTGTTGCGGTGACACGCGACGGGCCACGCCGAGCTCCCTTGGGCGGGCTCGAGATCGAACGCACTTCTCCAATAACTAATGAATCTGCGCCTTCAACTGCACTCGCAATTGTTGCTTCTTTTGTGCGGTCAATCCACCGACGCGGATAATGAGTCAAAAGTTCGAGCAAATTTTCCACGCCAAATTTGGCGAAGCTCTCCGCTCGCTTCCCTGCTCCAACTGATTTCAGTCGCATCATCGGCATACCCGACAACTCAGAAAAAGTGATCGGTCCAGTGGGAGCGGATTCAGTCACTCGTCACCGCGTCATTCGACGCCAAAGAGATACGGATACAAGGGCTGTCCGCCTTTGTGACATTCAATCTGTACATCGGGACGTTCTGTTTCGATCCAGGTTTGTAATGCTGCCGTTGTTGATGCCGGCGCATCGACTCCTTCGATGATCGTCACGATTTCACGATCATTGGTGATCAGATGTTCTAACAGCGAAATTGAAGCGCCCTCAAGAGTTCCGTTAACAGTCACAATTCCGTCGCCCCGCACGAGACCAATCCAGTCACCAACCGTGATCGGGCCAGCGTCGCTATTGGTGTCGCGAATTGATTGAGTCACTTCACCTGTCACCATTGCTTCGGTGGCTTCGGCCATTTCAGCAAGATTTTCATCAACGCTGGCTTCGGGGTCGTACACAACGAGCGCAGCAAGGGCTTCAGGCATTGACTTAGTCAGAACAACGCGCACTTCTTTTGAGGTAAGTGCATTCAGTTGTTCAGCTACGGGAATGATGTTCTTGTTATTGGGCAAGATGATGACTTGTTGCGCGTTGACATGTTCAACCGCATCAAGCAATTCGGCCGTTGACGGGTTGAGCGTTTGTCCACCCGTAACAACGCCTTGTACACCAAGTTGTGCGAAGAGTTCTTCGAGACCGCTGCCGCTACATACCGCCACTACGGCCGTCGTCACTGCCGGCAGTCCGGCAGCGGCACGCTGTGCATCGTGCACGGCGTGACGCTCGGCAACTTCTTCGAACAAATCGGAGACTCGAATTTGCTTGGGTCGACCACCGAGATCGATCGCAACTTCAATGGCAGCACCAATGTCATTGGTGTGCACGTGACAATTCCAGATTCCGTCGCCACCGACAACAACGATTGAGTCGCCAATTTCGCCCCAATCATTTTTGAACTGATTGATCTTGCCGTCTTCGAGATGCAAGAAGTACATGACCTCGTAGCGCAGATCGGCAACTGACACTTCGCCATGCGAGTCGGGAGCCTTCATCGTCATCATGGCGGGCAATGGTTCGTCCATGGCATCGCCACCAATTGAATCTTCTGGCAGTGGCATGGGGTCGCCATCAACCACATTGAGCGCGGCATCAAGTAACAACATGAAGCCCGCTCCACCGGCATCAACGACTCCGGCGTCTTTCAAGACCGGCAACAAATCGGGCGTGCGATCAAGTGATAACCGGCCAGCATCTCGAGCGGCGCGCAAAGTGGCGCCAAGTGTTGCACCCGATGCCGCCGAAGCCTTGGCCGCCTCGCTGGCTTCGCGCACCACCGTCAAGATGGTGCCTTCAATCGGCTTGAGCACTGCTTGGTAAGCAGAGGCCGACGCTGCGCTCAGTGCTTCAGCAAATTCAGACGCCGTACTTCCGGCCTTGGCTGAGAGCTTGCCCGACAGTCCGCGTAAGATCTGCGACAAAATGACCCCCGAGTTGCCGCGGGCCCCCATGAGGGATCCATGCGAAATGGCCTGGCAGGTCGGCTCGATTCCGGGTTCGGCCTGGTCGAGTTCGGCTACCACGGCGTCCAGCGTGCGCGCCATATTGGTTCCGGTGTCACCGTCGGGCACTGGATAGACATTCAGGCGATTAATGCGCGGAGCGTGGATCTTGACCGCATCCCGGAAAGCAATCACCGTACGACGAAGCCGATCGGCATCGAAATGTTCGGCTGAGCCCTCGGGGCTGAGAACAGGTGGGTTCACCAGCCCGATGGTAGTGGTCAGGGGCGTCCCGGATGTGACTGATGGAGTCCGAAAATCCTGTCCTGGATCTTGAATTGTGCTTGGGGGTCGGTCGAATCCGCTGGTAGCGTTCGGTGTCCAAGATCGTGCTTGAGTCTCCATATAGGCAAATTCAAGTGGCAAACAAATTCAAGTGAAGAGAAAGAACGTGTCATGGCAGCAGTATGTGAAGTCTGCAATAAGCGCCCTTCGTGGGGCATGTCAGTGTCGCACTCCCATGTGCGTACCAAGCGTCGCTGGAGTCCCAACATTCAGCGCGTCCGCGCCATGATCAACGGAACCCCCAAGCGTCTCTATGTGTGCACCAGCTGCATCCGCGCCGGCAAGGTCACCAAGGTCAGTCGCGGCACCGCCGCATCGGATAAGTGAACGACCTCCGCTCATGCAAGGTGTGATCAAAGCCTTCGACCCCACTACGGGCACCGGCCTGATCCTGCGTGATACCGATCTCAGCGAACACGAACTGGCCGCGGATGCCCTTGAGGGAAGCATCTTTCGTATGCTTCGTCCCGGACAGCGCATCGTGTTTGATCTCACAGCAGATGGATTAGCAACTCGCTTACGTCTTGGTTCAGAAGTTGATATGGGAACACCCGGTTTCTAACCGGGTGTTTTTGCATTACCCCTTCCTTTTGTAATAAGCCTGTCCTTTAGAATTCGTTAACCCCGATAACAATCCCCCTATCCAAGGCGTGTGTCCGCCGAAGGAGCACATCATGAGCGGTTCAAGCACTAACGAACGTCTGAAGAAGTGGGTCGCCGAGTGGGCCGCAATCATGCAGCCAAACGACATCTACTGGTGTGACGGTTCGGCCGAAGAGTACGAACGCTTGTGTCAACAACTCGTAGATAGCGGCACCTTCACCAAACTCGACGAGGCCAAGCGCCCCAATAGTTATTGGGCTCACAGCGATCCGGGCGACGTCGCCCGCGTTGAAGATCGTACCTTTATTTGTTCAGCAAAAAAAGAAGATGCTGGTCCCAACAACAACTGGCGCGAAGCAGCCGACATGCGCTCCGAAATGAAGACGCTCTACGCGGGTTGCATGAAGGGTCGCACGATGTATGTCGTCCCTTTCAGTATGGGACCCCTCGGTTCACCGATTGCTCACATTGGAGTGCAGCTCACCGATTCGGCATATGTGGCTGTGAGCATGCGCATCATGACCCGTATGGGCCAAGGCGCTCTTGATGTTCTGGGCAACAGCGATTGGGTGCCGTGTTTGCATTCAGTTGGTGCACCTTTGGCTGCTGGCGAAAAGTCATCAGCATGGCCGTGTAACCCCGATAACAAATACATCGTGCACTTCCCCGAGACCCGCGAGATCTGGTCGTTCGGTTCGGGCTACGGCGGAAATGCATTGCTCGGCAAGAAGTGTTTCGCACTGCGCATCGCTTCAGTGATGGCCCGCGATGATGGCTGGTTGGCCGAGCACATGCTCATTCTCAAGCTCACCAATCCCGCTGGCGAAGCCAAGTACATCGCTGCGGCATTCCCGTCGGCTTGTGGCAAAACCAACCTTGCAATGTTGGTTCCAACGATTCCGGGCTGGAAAGCCGAAACCATTGGTGACGACATTTGCTGGATGAAGTTTGGTCCTGACGGCCGCTTATACGCAATCAACCCCGAAGCCGGTTTCTTTGGTGTGGCTCCCGGAACTGGTTACGACACCAACGCCAACGCCATGCACACGTTGTGGGGCAACAGCATTTTCACGAACACTGCACTGACTTCAGATGGCGATGTGTGGTGGGAAGGAATGTCAGACGACGCTCCGGCTCGCGCCACCGACTGGAAGGGCAACGCCTGGACTCCCGAGACCGAGACTCCGGCTGCTCACCCCAACGCTCGATTCACCGCACCCGCATCGCAGTGCCCATCGGCTGCTCCCGAATGGCAAGACCCCGCAGGTGTGCCGATCTCGGCAATCTTGTTCGGTGGACGTCGTCGCACAACCGTTCCGTTGGTGACTCAGGCATTCAACTGGGAACACGGCGTGTTCTTAGGTTCAATCATGGCCTCGGAGACCACTGCTGCTCAGCAGGGTGCCGTTGGCAATTTGCGATTTGACCCGATGGCCATGTTGCCGTTCTGTGGTTACAACATGGCTGATTACTTCGCACACTGGCTTGCAGTTGGCGCCAAGGCCGATCCAGCCAAGTTGCCGCAGATCTTCTTCGTGAACTGGTTCCGTCGTGATGAAGACGGTCGTTTCTTGTGGCCTGGCTACGGCGAGAACAGCCGTGTGTTGAAGTGGGTCTTTGAGCGAGTCGCCGGAACTATTGGTGCCATTGAGACACCGATCGGAATGTTGCCCACCGAAGGTTCGCTCGATGTTGCTGGCCTCAAGATCGATGA
>LFFB01000012.1 GCA_001510335.1 Actinobacteria bacterium casp-actino2
CCGGTGTAGATGGCACCGACACGGTCGCAACCGATGACGTCGCCCACACCAGCGTTCAACAAAATCTTGCCGATCGCAACACCAGCAGCGCCAACTCCAGCGATCACCACGGTGAGGTCTTCCATTTTCTTGCCGGTGATTTTCAACGAATTCCACAGTGCCGCCAAGGTCACGACTGCGGTGCCGTGCTGGTCGTCGTGAAAGACCGGAATATCAAGGCTGGCACGTAGGCGCTCTTCAATTTCAAAACACTCCGGTGCCTTGATGTCTTCAAGGTTAATTCCACCAAACGTCGGAGCGATGCGCTGCACGAAGTCAACAACTTCATCGACGGTGCGAGCGTTAATACAAATCGGGAAACCGTCAACTCTACCGAACTCCTTGAAAAGAAGTGCTTTACCTTCCATGACGGGCATTGCGCCTTCGGGACCAATGTCACCGAGACCAAGCACCGCGGTTCCGTTGCTGACGATGGCGACGGTGTTCTTACGAATGGTGTATTCGTGTGACAAACCTGGATCATTCTCAATCGCCGTACAAACACGAGCAACGCCAGGCGTGTACGCCATCGACAGATCATCCCTGTCGTTGACAGGGGCAGTTGAAAGAACTTCAATCTTGCCGGCCTCGTGCATCTTGAATGTGCGATCCCACCAGTCGAGCAAAGTGACACCTGAGAGCTTGCGCACTGCATCAACAACGCGACCCTGATGTTCTTCATCGCGACAGTGGACAATCACGCTGCGACGAAGAATCGGACCTCGGACGTCAAATCCGTCGAGGGCACCAATGTTGCCTCCGACTTCCCCGATTGCTGTGCAGAGCCGACCCAAGGTGCCCGGGACATTGTCAAGTTGGCAGTCAAGTGCGATGGAGAAGGCGGCGTTCGGTTTAGTAGTCACAAGGGTTAAACGATAGAACACCGCCCACCAAATCTCTGTCTTTTGGCATATAAATCGTGCTCCTAACCGTAAATTCACCCAATCAAGACAAAAACACGCCCACGAGCCTGAACCAATTCATACGATGAGCCCATGAACAAATTTCCCAAGTTTTTCCTGGGTTTCGTCCTGTGCAGTCCGGTCATTCTCGTCGCCTGCGGGAGCGACAGCAGTTCATCTGGGGCGCAACTCACCGACGAACAGTTTTGCGCCAAAGTCGCCGACATGGACGATCTAGAAACTTTTGATGCGTCTGCGATCGCAATAATGAATGAATTGATTGAGGTCGCTCCCAATGATGAATTACGCGATGCGCTGAAAGTCCTGGTTCCGGTGATGACCGAGATGGAAGATGTCGACGAAAACGATCCAGAAGCCATGAGCAAAGTGTTCGAGATCATCATGGATCCCAAGGTCATAGCGGCTGGCGAAGTCATTGAGAAATACAGCACCGAAGTCTGTGGCATTGCCGACGAGACCACCGTTGGAACGGGATCAATCACCATGGGTACCACCGACAACATATTCGATGATGTGGACCTGGACGAAATTCAAAATTATGTTCTCTCTGAAGCATCTCAGTATTTCGTCGGTGGTCAGATTGGTTCAAATGGCATGGAGGGTAACGACGGGTACACCATATACACGATGGATTTTGTTGACGCAGTTGAACTTGGCGCGGTAGCAATATGCGAAACCATCGCTGAGGGCCTCAGCATGGCGACAACGGATCCTTCTGTTGTCATCATTGTGCAAAACAACGGAACCGACGTTGCAGTTCGTGAAATTGACAGCGATTGCGTCGAACTCTAGATCAGACGAGAGTTAGACAGGATCTCTGATGTCGTATGGTGATCTCGTGAAATGTTCCGAGATTCCCATCGCCCATACACCTCCAGGCGGATATGGTGCTTCGTTTCCACCGCTCATACTTGGCAACTGCACCGAACCTTTAGTTGATGGCGCTCCCGACTTGCGCGGTATTTGGAAAGTCATCGCAGCAACACGAGGTGGTGAACCCGTTGCTAGTGATGATCGCTTGATGTCGTACACCGAACGAATTGAGCAATGCGGTAATCGCATCGTCGATTGCGGCGGTGGAACTATCGCTGATGCTCTCGCTGACGGCACCGAAGAGAACGGCGTGCACGATGTTTCGGTCTTTGATTACACGACACCGATTCACGTGGTCGCCTCGTACGAAGATAAGGTCTTCATTCTGCGTCCCGTTGGTATGCCTGGGATTCAGGTGACGCGCCAACTCAATGAAAGCGGTCACATGATTTGGACCAGGCCCGACATGGGCGGAGTCGTCGTCACTCTTGAAAGAGTGAGCGAACACCAGTGAGACAACCATCACCTGAACAGAATCAAACGATCAACTTGGGTACCATCATCAGTAATGTTCACGAAGTCAAGGTCAAAGAGAGATAATGTTGTTTCCAGATCAAGAATAGTTGTTTTCTTGCTCGGCCTGCTTGTTGCGTTTTTCGCGTTCGGCGTCAATCCCGCCTTGGCTCACAATGCCTTTGACAGCAGTTCACCATTTGATGGCGAGACCCTTGCGAGTCCCCCAGCCCAATGGAGCATTACTTTCACTAAATCGGTGCCACTTGAAACATTTTCGGGCGAAATCATCAACGGTGATGGAGTTCGCACACAACTAACGAACGCAGTTCACGGATCATCCGACAACATCGTCGTGGCCACACTGCCGACAGCACTCTCCGGGGCGATCACAGCTCGCTGGAAGTTAGTCAGTTCAGACGGACACGTCGTTTCGGGTCGCGTTGCGTTTTCTGTGAACGCAACGACCACGACAACGATCGCGGTTCCCCCGACCACATCTTTGGTGGTTAACCCCGAAGTAATAAGTCCTCAGGCTTCCTCAACCACCGCATCGCCGCCACCAACCTCATTGATGCCATCCTCAAACTCGTTAGCGCCCACCGAGAGCGTCAAGAGTGCTGGTGAGTTCGGCGATGCCAATCCAGTTCCCGAACTCATTCGCTGGTCGCTTAGATCACTTGGGTATCTCGCAATTCTCATTCTTATTGGTCTTGTCTTCGCGGAGATGTTTCTGGCCGAAGGAGCACTGGCGGCAGCGACGGGTCGACGCCTGTTGCTGATGTCGTCGGCAGCGATCACGGTTGTCCCGCTTCTTCAAGGCTGGATTTTTCTCGCCGACGTTAACGGGTATTCATTCTTCAAGGCTCCCTTAGATACTTTTGATTTGTTCAGTACCACGCCCGGCTCGATGATGTTGACACGAGCATTGACGGGAGCCGCAATTTCTTATGCAGCCATCATCGCTTGGCCCCAACTGACGAACACCATCAAAGAACGTCAGGCCATTGGATTGATCGGTGTGTACCTCGTTACCTTGGCGTATACCAGTCACTCTCGTTCTCAAGCGCTCCCCCTTCTCGGAATTCCAGTCGACGTATTGCATGTTGCTGCCTCTGCTGTTTGGCTTGGAGGTCTGGCCGTCATTGCATTGACTGTGATTCCACTCGTTGATCCGAAGAATGCATTACTGACATACACCCGTTACGGTCGCTACGCCCAATATGCAGTGATTACTATCGTGGTCACCGGCGTCATTCAAACTCTTCGTCTCCATGGAGTCAGCCTCGCGTCACTCTTTGGCGAACGACACGGACAGATACTTCTCCTCAAAATTGTCGCAGTTGGTCTCATGCTCAAAGTAGGCGATATCAATCGCCGAAGGCTGTTAAAAAATCTGCCGTCTGAAGAGTCTTCAATCGCAAAACGATCTAGTTTGCTATTGCGCGCCAGTTACACCGAATTGGTTTGTGGAGTCTTAGTGCTCGCACTGACATCAATTCTTGTTACTTCATCTTTTACCTAGTCATTCAACCAATAGAAATAAGGAAATTGAAATGTCCCACAAAAACCGGATCACAGCAGCTTTGGTTACTGGAGTACTTTTGGTCACAGCATGCGGCGGCGAATCCCACAACATGTCCGATATGTCGACAGATTCGACTGAAACGGACGCAACAGGTTCTGAAAGTAGTTTCAACGATGCAGATGTCATGTTTGCTCAAATGATGATCCCGCACCACGAGCAAGCCATCGAGCTCGCCGACATGGCTCTTGATCCAACTTTGATGGCCGGCGAACAAGTGAAAACTTTGGCTGCACAGATCAAATCAGCCCAAGACCCCGAAATTGACTTGATGACTCAGTGGCTGACCGATTGGGATCGACCGCTCATGGATATGTCAGAGGAGCACGACATGTCGATGGATGGCATGTTGAGCGTTGATGAAATCGCCGCCCTTGGAGAACTTACCGGCGCCGAATTTGATCAGGCATGGGCGGCCTCCATGATTGCACACCATAAAGGTGCGATCAAAATGGCCGAAACAGTCAAAGAAGATGGAAAGTCCACACCTGTCAAAGACTTAGCGAACTTGATCATGCAAGAACAGCAATCAGAAATTACTGTTCTTGAAACCCTTCTTGACTAGAAGGCACACGTCAGTCTTGAACGAGTGAATGAACCTCGCTAAATATCTGGGCAATCCTCATTCACGCTGAGTTGCCATCGAGGCTCACGCCGTTCTAAAAACGCGTCCACGCCTTCACGTGAATCGGATTTGCTCATTAAGTGCACATGCAATTCGCTTTCGGCTTGATTCATCTGCTCGGACGTCATTGAGTACGACTCCCACAACAATCGCTTACTCTGCGCGACCGAAACAGGTGCCGTATTCACGGCAATGTCGTGCGCAACTTCCAAGGCATGAGGCAACACTTCATCGTTTGCTAAAACTTTCGAGGCGATACCTAACTCGCATGCCTCGGCACCATCAAAAGTTCGTCCCGTCAGCAAAATGTCGGCCGCCTTGGCAAGACCAACCAAACGCGGTAACACCCAATGACTCATCGCGTCGGGCAGGATTCCCCGGCGCACTTGCACGACTCCATATTTCGCATGACGAGCAATAAAGCGGAGATCGCATTGCAGCGCAAGCGTGAGCCCAATTCCGATGGCATGACCGTTGATTGCGGCGATGACCGGTTTACGTATCTTCCAAGCCGGCGGGTTGACCGGACTTGACGTGAACTCTGAATCGTCGGCACGTTCAAAAACTTCGGAGCCACGAGAAAAGTCGGCGCCAGCGCAGAAGACTGGTGGAGTACCCGTCACAACGACCACGCGAACCGCGTCGTTCGAGTCGGCTAACTGATACAGACTGCTGAGGGCCTTCCCCATCGCTGAACTAAATGCATTGCGGGTTTCGGGCCGATTCAGAGTTGCTATCAGAACGCCATCGTCACGGAGTTCGGCCAGCAGATCTGTTGTACCCGTATCTAACTTCACTCGCCAGTGAGTTCTTTCTTCAGTTCGCGCTTCAAGAATTTGCCGCTGGCATTACGCGGAATCGGCTCATCGCGGAACCAGATCTTGGTCGGAATCTTGTGCTTGGCAATAGTGCCCGACAAGAAATCTTGAAGTTCTTTTTCGCCCAGCGATCGACCAGGCCGCAACACAATAACCGCGGCAACTTCTTCACCGAGTCGTTCTTCGGGAATACCGAAAACACATGCTTCGGCTATCGCGTCATGGCTGTAGATCGCAGTTTCAACTTCGCTGCAATACACATTTTCACCACCACGAATCACCATGTCCTTGGCCCGGTCAACGATGTACACAAAACCATCTTCGTCAATACGTGCGATGTCACCAGTGTTCAACCAACCATCGCGAATACTGTCAGCGGTTGCTTCTTCTCGGTTGAGATAGCCCTTGATAACAACAGAACCGCGGACACACAAGACACCAATGGTGCTCGGCCCGGCCGGCAAATCATTTCCGTCTTCATCAACCAATTTGCCTTCGAGTGTCGGTACCAGTGGACCACATGATTCGGGCTTAGCAATAAACAAACGAGCCGCGTTGGCCGTAATGATTCCGTGAGTTTCAGTCATTCCGTAACCAGTTGATGGCTGTCCACCCTTGAGCGCACCAGCAATCTTGTGAACGAGGTCGGGCTGCAAGGCTGCACCGCCACCGCCCATGCCTTGAACCGAAGATGTATCTCGAGTGTTCCAATCGGGGTGCAACAACATTTCTCGACTCATCGTCGGCACACCAGAGAAGCTGGTGACTCGTTCGCGCTCAATCAGCTCAAGGGCACGGCCGGGCTCCCACTTGTACATCAAAACAACTTTGGCGCCACTTGCCGTAGCCGCATGCAAAATGCAGTTACAGGCGGTCACATGGAACAAAGGGGTCGGCGCCATGAAACATGGCGGATACGCCTGCGCAGGTGCCGCAGTTGGTGCCGGCACGTCGCCCGCTGCAATGGCTTTCTGCTCAGCCATTGCTGACGCCATGTTCATCACAACAAGGTTCAAAATGTTGGCAACTGAACCACGGTGCGTGAGTTGGGCCCCCTTGGGGAAACCTGTGGTGCCCGAGGTGTAAAAGATCGTCGCGTCATCATCCTGATCAAATTCGATATTTGGCAAAACTCCGGGGTCGGTAGTGGCCATGACATCAGTCCAACGCGCTCCACCTCCGGGCAATGCACGATCGGTGCGCACCGAAATGACATGCATCTTCGGCGTGCTCGCGATTTGACTTAAACGCTCTAAACGCTCGTCGTCAACAATCAATACTCCGGGCTGACTGTCGTTGAGCGCGTACTCCATTTCAGATGGAGTCCACCACGCATTCATACCAACAGCGGCAGCACCGATCGATACGGTGGCCCAGTAGCCCACGACCCATTCGGGGTAGTTGCGCATTGACAATGCGACGCGACTATGGCGACCAATTCCCTGACTCACCAAGTATTGAGCCAGTTTGCGCACCTGCTCATGAATCTCGGTATAGGTATAGCGCTCGTCTTCGTAGACGATGTAGTCCTTGTCGGCGTGAACAGCCGTGGATTCCCACATCACCCGCATATTGGGCGGAGCAGTGGTATACACCTTGACGGGAATTCCCCGTACTTCGGCTATTGAGGTCGCCAAAGGCGATCCAGGGGCATCAAGTTCGGCACGGGCGGCTAAGTAATGGTGAATCACGTCACCATCATTACCGATACTGGGTCGGGTTCGCTATCCCCAGAACACCATTTCCCATGAGTGGTCGTTTGTGCCAACATGACATGTGCTTTTCGTGCCGATCGTTGATATTTCTCATCCCACCGCAACCTCCCTCGAAGCGTTGGACGCTGCCTGCCGAGACCACGGGTTCTTCCTCCTGAGTGGCCACGGACTCGACGACCTCATCAATCGCACCTGGCAGCAAACTGCTCAGTTTTTCGATACTGATCGCTCGATCAAGAACGAGATCACGCGTGATGTCGAGAACCCTATGGGCTACTACGACCGCGAACTCACCAAACGCAAGCGCGATAACAAAGAAGTATTCGACTTCCTCGATCCGACTATCGAACAAATTGATGCTCGCAATCGCTGGCCTCGTGACCTACCAGGTTTTCGCGACACCATGCTTGACGCCTTTGACGAATTCAGCAAACTGGCAGATCGCACGCTGTCCCTCATTCACTCCGCATTGCAACTCTCGGACGGATCGCAAAAAGAAATGATGGGCAGTCGCTACGGAAGCATGATGCGACTCAATCACTACCCTGTCGGCGACCCTGTTCCCGAAATCGAACGCGACGGCCTTCCCGAACTCGGCGAGACTGCTCTTGGCTATCACACCGACCCCGGCACGATCACTCTTTTGTTGCAAGACAATGTTGGCGGATTACAAACAGAGTCACTCGATAGTGGCTGGATCAATGTTCCACCCACTGACGGAACAATCGTGATCAATCTCGGTGATTGCATGCAAGCGTGGACTAACGATCGATACCGCGCTGCGGTGCATCGTGTTGTTCCTATGACGACACAGCGTCGTTTCAGCATTCCGTATTTCCAAAATCCAGCTCGTGATTCAACGATTAAACCGATTCGCGAGATGTGTGCTGATGGTGCGCGTTACCGCGAATTTTCGTGGAAAGAGTTCATGGCCGCTCGTGCCTACGACAACTTCACAGACCTCGGAACTGAAGACACGCAGGTCACCGACTTCCGCGTTAATGCGTGAAACGCTGATGGTTTCGTTGTGATGACGCAACCAATCAGTTGGCACATCAAGGCATCAAATCTTGCTGAGCACGCTCGCAACCCAATTCATACTGATGAAGGCGCGCAAGCCGCCGGATTTCCGCGAGCACTCGTGGCCGGAGTAACGACCTACGCATACCTAACGCATCCCTTAATCGTTGCTTGGGGAGAAAACTGGTTGCACAACGGCGGGGGTGAAGTGCGATTCCGTCGTCCAGTTTTTGACGGTCACACCTTACGATGTGTGCCAACCAATATTGGTGAATCTTCAACGATTGATGCAATCACTGATGAACTTGACCAACCTCGCGCTCAATTTGTTGCGGTAACAGACTCTGGTCCAATTTCTCCGATGCGCTCTGGTGAAGTATTACCAGAACTTCAGATTCCGCTCATCGGAGAATGGGGATCTGACTATGGTCAACGCGCTGGTGATGATCTCAACTTCTGTCTCGAAAATAACTATGTCCACCCCGCCGTGTGGCCGGCTCTTGCCAACAACGCAGTTCATCAGTTCGTTGCCCGTGGCAGTTGGATTCATACCCGCAGCATCATTCGGCACCACGGAATCGCTCAGGGCGGTGCAATCGCAACCGTTAAGTCAACGGTAGTTCGGCGTTTTCCATCACATGGCGAGCGGGCCATTCTTGATGTGCATATTGAAGTAGATGGACGCGTCGTTGCCACGCTTGAACATGAAGCAATCGTCGCGCTTCCCAAATTTTTTGGTTAGTTTGTCTACGTGGCATCAACAACCCTTTCCACAGGAATCACTCTTGAATACGAAGTGCACGGTGACGGCGAACCGCTGCTGCTCGTCATGGGATTGGGCGGTCAGCTCATTGCCTGGCCGGCCACGTTCATTACCGGACTTGCAGAACGAGGATTTAAGGTCATCACTTTTGACAACCGCGATATCGGACTGTCCACAAAAATTGCTATGACCCCTCCAACAAAAATGCAGTCCGTGATATTTTGGTTTTTGCGCCGATTCGCCAAATCAACATATCTATTGAGCGATATGGCCAAGGACACGGTTGGGTTGCTTGATGCGCTCAATATTGAGCGGGCTCATGTCGTTGGTATGTCAATGGGAGGAATGATCGCTCAGACGATGGCTATTGAACATCCAAGTCGCGTTAAATCGTTGACATCAATCATGTCGACAACTGGCAATCCCCGAGTCGGTCGAGCCAAGACTTCTGTGCTGTTGCGGGCCGTCAAGTTGACAGGTGGAAGTAAAGAAACTTTTGCCGATCGTCAGGCAGCGCTCTTCAAGCTGTTCTCCGGTTCGTTGTACGACGAACTTGAAATTCGTGAAATGGCTAAACTGTCATCTGAAAGAAGTTTCACACCCGATGGAACCGCCCGTCAGATGGCCGCGATTATGGCGAGCCCCGACCGCACGCCGCAATTGAAGAAACTCAACGTGCCAACCCTCGTCGTCCACGGACTCGAAGACAGTCTCGTGCAGCCTTCTGGTGGATATGCAACGACCAAGGCCATACCAGGCGCACGGCTCTTGGCGTTCCCCGATATGGGACACAACTTGCCCCAAGCGCGCATTCCTGAAATTTTGGATGAGATCAAGCGCAATACGTTGCGCTCGTAAACATCTTTAACTTGTTGTTACGGCGCAGTTGCTTCAAGAAGTTCCCACGAGTTTTCGGGACTGTACCCACCGGCGGCCATGATGATTGAATTCGCTCCGGCGTCAATATGTTCTTGCATGCGGTTACGAATGCTTTCGATACTGCCCCATGCCACGTAGGTGTCGACTAGGCGATCGCTTCCACCATTCGTCCAATCGGATTCATCAAAACCTTGCGATGCCCACTGCCGCTGGTAAGCCGGCAAGGGTAAGTAGATCGAGACCATCGCGCGACCAACGGCACGACCAATAGCGGGATCGGTCGTCAAACAACATGGAAGCACCACATTGAGAACTTTGTTCGCACCCACCAACCCTCGAGCGTGCGTGGTGTGTTCAGGAGTTTGCATATACGTGTTGGCACCATCGGCGACTTCTCCGGCAACTGCCAACATCTTGGGTCCGTGAGCCGCAATGTAAATCGGGACTGGTTCATAAACAGCCGGAGCCATGATGGGCAATGGACCGCGCAACGCTTTGACATAATCGCGAGTCTTTTGCACTGGGTTTTCCCACGGAATACCTCGCATTTCAGACGCTATTGTGTTTGAAACACCAAGACCCTGGATAAAGCGACCACCAGATAGTTCAGACAATGTTCGCGCAGCTTGCGAACTGCAGATGGCGTCGCGCCCATACATGTGAGCGATACCCGAAGCGACTTTGATCTTGGTGGTGTGATGCAAGATAAACCCAGCGGTCACATAAATTTCGCGACCGAAGATATCGGGGAGCCAAGCCGACTCATGCCCGATTGATTCAAGGCGTTGCACATGCTCAATCAAATCTTTTGGTTGCATCATGTCGGCGACGGTCATAATGCCTGCGACTGGTGACTTTTTAATTGTGGTCATTGTTAGCTCCTTGTGATGAGATCATCCGAAATTACGAACGTTTGAAATTTGGCGTACGGCGTTCGGCCATTGCTTTGGCGCCCTCAGCAAAATCATTGGTTTGACGCAATCGCAATTGTTCTGCCATCTCGTGCTGCGTCGCGGCATGTACTAGATCGGCGATGTTTCCCCGAAGGGTTGCCCGAATTGATTCGACGGCCAAAGGTGCCGATAGAGCAATCTCACTTGCTAATTCAAGAGTTTCTTTAAGCAAGTTTTCAGGGTCTATCAAACGATCCGCAAGACCAAGGGAGTATGCCACTGCTCCATCAATACGTCGACCAGTCATGAGCAGTTCAGCCGCGCGCTGCTCGCCGATTGCCCGAGGCAACGTGACCGACAAACCGAACCCGTGATGAAAGCCAAGTCGTGAGAAGTTGGCACTGATGCGAGTCTCGGTTGACACCACACGAAAATCAGCAGCCATTGCTAACCCCAAGCCGCCTCCAATAGCTGCACCTTGCACCGTAGCAATGATTGGTTTGCGAGTTCGGAATAGTCGCTCAGCTGCCCCGTAAAGATCGGCTGTTGAATATGCGGGCGCAGATCCCGAGAAGTCGGCTCCTGCGCAGAAGTTCTTTCCTTCAGCACACAACACCACAACCCGACAATCGTCATTGTCATCAAGTTGCTCAAGTGCATCAGCAACGGCTGAAATCATCAGATACGAGAAGTAATTGTTCGGACCACGACACAGCCGAACTGAATAGACATAGTCGCAGATTTTTTCAACGACGACATGCGGTTCGGATTCAACAGCGTTCATGAAGCGTCATCCGTCAATCAAATTGCGCTTGAGCAGATCAAGCAATACTTCCCAGTGTCGAGCGTCAGCGACTGCGTCGTAAGCCGGGCGATCGTTGAAGGCAAAACCATGATGGTTACCCCAATATCGTTCGATTGACCCCTTCACACCCGTGGTTTTCATTGCTTCTTCAAACTGGTCAACCATTTCGAGTGGTACATAGTCATCATGTTCGGCACAACCCACATAAATCTCACCGCGTACATCGCCAAGACGAGCATGCGGTGAATCGGGAGAATCAGTCACCAATCGGACTCCATAGAACGACGCCGCGGCTTTCACACGCCCTGACAGTTCGGCAGCGATGAACAACGCAAATGGGCCAGACATGCAATAACCAACACAGCCGACTGTCGATGTATCTGCTAACGATTCATTTTCGGCGAAAGCGAGCAATTCACTGGCATCGCGAACAACCATTCGATTGCCGATTGTGCGCATCAGCTCACTCATACGCTGAAATGATTCTTTGCTTGAAAAATCAAGTTCAAACGCTGGCGTTGTTCGGTAATACAAATTGGGCAACATGACGTAGTAGCCATTGTCGGCAATTCGTTGCGCCATTGAATGAAGTAACGGACGTTTACCTGGTGCATCCATCAAAAACAAGACAACTGGAAACGGACCTGGTCCTTCAGGGTGCACAACGAATGTCGTCATTGAACCTTCGGCGGTCTGAATTTCAAGATGTCGTTCAATCACAAGATTCACCATAGTGCGTTTGTGTCACAGTTTCGACATTGATGTCGAAAACGGCTACGGTAAGGGCATGGCTGAAATTCACCCAGCAACTGCGGGCATTCATTTACCTCAAGCAGGTCCTGCTTCTTCGGGCGTGGCAATTCAACGTGCCGCCGTATTAGCTGAAGATCTGGGCTTTGCCGATGTGTGGGTCAGCGACCACCTCGCCGTGCCCACCGGCGCCGACTATCCCCCTTCGGCCTACATCTTCGAACCTTTCATCGCCATGACGTGGGCTGCCGCGTACACCAAGCGCGTTGGACTCGGAACCACCGTGTTGGTTCTGCCGATGCGCAACCCGCTGTCGGTCGCAAAGATGGTTGCCTCGCTTGACCATATGAGTGGTGGTCGCGTAATTCTCGGAATCGCGGCCGGCTGGCTCGAAGCCGAATTCAATGCCCTAGGCGTTCCCTTCGCCGAACGCGGACCCCGCACCGACGAAGCAATTCAAATTCTGCGGCGAGTCTGGACTGATGACCATATCACTGCCGACTTCCCCGTTCACGATGCCCACTTCGTATCAATGCGCACCAAGCCACAGCCGTTACGTCATGTGCCACTATGGATTGGTGGACATGCCGATATCGCGTTACGTCGCGCCATTGATGTTGGCGATGGCTGGCACGGAGCATTCTTGAGCCCAGAACAAACTGAGCGACGAGTAAAGAAACTTCGAGAAGGTCGTCCTGAACAATCGTTTCCGATTTCAATGCGCACCCGATGGGACGCACTCGAAGACAACAACGATCTGATCCTGGCCGAGATCGACCACTATCGCGAGATTGGCGTGACGCACTTTGTTCCTGAACCACGTCAACGCACACTTGACGGCTACCTGCGAGCGATGGAAATACAAGCCGACCTCTTCCGCCGTGCTTCAGTGTCAATGATTGATTCGTGATGGCAACCACATGAGTGAAAGTTCAACAACTCGCGGTGGTTTCACACCAAGTGGAGTGGCGGCAGTGCGCCGAGCCTCGGTCGAAAGTTCACCGACCAGCAAAGCAACTCGCACTCGCCACACCATTCTTGATGCAGCACGCGCCGAGTTTGATCGCCATGGGTATACCAACACCACGATTGAACACATCGTCACCAAGGCTGATGTGGCCCGCGGAAGTTTCTATACCTACTTCGAATCAAAGATCGATGTGTTTCGGCACTTGGCAGCAACAATTGATCGTGAAGTTGCTAGTGACGTTGTTGCCTTTGAACGTAAACGTTCGGGCAACCCCATAGAGAACCTGCGTATTTCTAATCGCAATTATCTTGCTGTGGTGCGACGCAATGCCGATCTATATCGCTTGGTTGAAGAGGCATCGGCACACGATGAAGAAATCAAAAAGCAGAGGTTGCAATCACGCCAACAACACATCGCCCGTGTTGCATCGTCAATACGACGTTGGCAAAGCAAAGGTTGGGCCGACCCCGATCTTGATGCATCACTCACGGCAGCAGCGTTAGTTTCAATGTTGTCGAGCTTTGCGCAGTGGCTGCATGTCGGAGGCGATACCTACGACGACGATGCCGCCGAACAGACCTTGACCGAAATCTGGATTCGCGCCTGCAAACTTGCCGACCCCAACGAGGTTTCACAATGAGCGGAGTCACCCGCGAAACCGTTCAACAAGAAGTTCGGGATTGGTTACAGGACAATTGGGATCCGCAACTTTCACTGCAGGCTTGGCGCGAACGATTGGTTGATGCTTGCTGGGCTGTTCCATCGTGGTCACACGAGTGGTTCGGACGTGACCTACCTTCGTGGGCCGATCAAGTAGTCGCTGAAGAGCTGCGGCTGATTGGTGCAGTTGGTAATCCGCTTGGCAGTGGCATGTCGTTGGCAGCATCCACCATTGTTGAACATGGTTCAGACGAATTGAAGAGACTCATCTTGCGTCAAACATTGACCGGTGAAAAAACTTGGTGCCAACTCTTTAGCGAACCTGGCGCGGGATCAGATTTAGCGAGCCTCTCCTCTTCGGCAGTTCTTGATGGCGATGAATGGGTCATCAACGGGCAGAAGGTATGGAATACCAGCGCCCATCATGCTGACTACGGAATGTTGTTGGCTCGCACGAATCGGGATGGTTCAAAGCATCACGGAATCACCTATTTCGTCTTGCCGATGCATCAGCCAGGTGTTGAAGTACGACCAATCAAGCAGATGAACTATCACTCGTCGTTCAACGAAGTTTTCATGACCGATGCTCGCATTCCATCCAACATGATTGTCGGGACGTTGGATGATGGTTGGCGAGTTGCGCGTGCGACTCTTGCTCACGAACGCACTTTTTCCACGATGCGTCGTCCGAAGTTTGTACAGAACGCCGCAACTGAAAGTCGTGCGGTTCGTGAAGCCGAACATGAGGCCGAAGAACATTTCAAAACATACGTGTGGTATCCACAACGTGCTGGCCGAGTCGACCTTGTTGTTGAACGAGCCCAAGCCCTTGGGGTCTCAAACGACCCAGTGATTCGCCAGAACATTGCGGCGTTGTTGTCATTTCAGAAAATGAATGAGTGGACCGCGTTACGCGCTCGTGCGGCGCGTGCGCTTGGTCGCCCGCCCGGACCCGAAGGCTCGATTGGCAAGTTGGCCGCTTCAGAAGTTTCACGTATGGCCAACCGAGTTCATACGTTGATTAGTGGCGCACACGGAATGTTGCAGAGCGGCGATCACGCGCACGATGCAACAATTGCCGAAGTATTGGTGAGCACACCTGCACAATCAATCGCCGGTGGAACCGATCAAATTCAACGATCAATCATCGGCGAAAAAATCCTCGGACTCCCTCGCGATGCCAGCAATTAATTTGTGATTCTGGTGTGGTTTTGTTGCGTATAGCGCAACAAAACCACACCAGAATCACGCGCGTTTCATTTCAGGCCACGCGAGTAAGAGTTGCGCTGTCTGTGTGCGGGAAAATGTCCGGGAACTGATCCAACTTCAGGCTGCTGTTTTCGGTATAGCTCCACGAATCTAGGCCATGAACATTGACCGTTACCGTGTAAGCGCGGGTGCTGGCATGCTGACCGAGGTAGGTGTTTTCACCGATCGCGTAACTTGACGAACCAAGTTCGGTGCTCATCGTGAATTCTTTGGAATCTGCAGTTGTCTTACCGCCAGCCAAAACCACAATTCCACGAGGAACAACAAAACCGCGAAGATCTTCGCCAGTTGCCGCGTCCCACAACCAGTATCCAACTTCTGTGTGGAATGGGTTGGTTTCATCATCGCGTCGCATGGCGGTCTTGTAATCAAGCCCATACAGAGATTGCGAACCATTTTCGACTGGGCCGAACGGCTTCATCGTGACTTTTTCAAGGTAAGGCGCCTTCCACACTTCACCACGACTATGTGAAAACGAAGTATCAAGTCCACCTTGACCTTGCCATTCTCCGATTAATCCTGCGAGAGGACCCCATTCTTAAGACATGTCATGCTCCTAATTTTCGTTATCTCAAGTAGCAAAACGCTACCGCAGTCACTGCTTGAGTGACGGCGCGACGGCCAACAATCACACGTTGTTTCGCTATCGCCATTAGTCTGAGCACTATGGACGTACTCGGAATACACCATGTCAACGTGAATATTCATTCGCTTCCCGAAGCACTTGAGTTTTACGTTGAAGGCTTGGGCTTCACATCTTTTGAACGACCCGGCTTCAAGATTGACGGAGCGTGGCTCAACATGGGACCACACGAACTACATCTTTTCGTTCGACCCGATGCAGCAATTGATCGCAATCAACATTTTGCACTCGCAGTGACTGATATCAATGATTGCGCTCGCCATTTAGAAGCCAAAGGTTTGAAGTATCGGCTTGCACCTGAAATGGCTGGAGTGAATCGTCAGATCTTCATTCATGATCCGAGTGGCAACCGCATTGAACTGAATGAAGTAAAGCCCAACAACTAGAACGGGTATTTCACGCCAGTCAGTTCTTCGCTGATTTCCCACAAACGCCGTGCGTCATTCATGTTGCGTGCCCGCTTGCTTGGAGTGACCTTCACAGGTGCTCCAAACATTTGATACTTCGGCCCGTAATACTCACGACCAGTTGCCTGTGGATCCACCATGGCGCGTACTTGAGATTCACAGCCCTGGACGCCAGTCCGCGTCAGGACAGGTGTCAACCGACGCATCACCAAGTTCGTCGCCGATGTTCCGGTCTTGCCAAGTTCGGTGCGTGCAGTCCCGGGGTGTGCAGCTAAAGCGATTGTCGTTGATTGTGTTTCTCGTAACCGTCGTTCAAGTTCATTTGTAAACAAGATGTTGGCCAACTTGCTCTGAAAGTACGCGCCCCACCTGCTATAACGGCGCCGATCGCACATCAGATCGTCTAGGTGAATCTTTCCGGGAATATGCCCCATGCTCGACACATTCACGATGCGACTATTCGGGCGCTTCATTAAGGATGGGAGTAGTAAGCCAGTCAATGCGAAATGCCCAAGGTGGTTTACTCCTATTTGAGTTTCAAAGCCGTCTTCCGTTCGACTTTGATCAAGCGCCATGAGCCCGGCGTTATTCATTAATCCGTCGAGTTCAATTCCGTCTGCCAGTAACTGCTCACTGAATCGACGAACTGACGCCAAGCCTGCCAAGTCGAGTTGCCGAACTTCGACCGAACCACTCCCAACACTTGCCCCAAGACGCAAACTTTGGGCCGCGGCTTCGGCTTTGGCAACATTGCGACAGGCCATGATCACATGAGCCCCGGCACCCACAAGATTGCGAGCAGCCTCAAAACCAAGTCCTGAGTTTGCTCCAGTGATGCAGATGGTTCGACCCGAATTATCGGGAGTATTCTGAGTGGTCCAGCGAGTTTGCGACATGCCCGATACTGCCATATAGATCGCTCAACCCACGACGTGTAAGACTTTGACCATGACGAAAGGCATGGAAAACACCGATAGCGCAATTCGGCTTCGCTTAATTGACAGCACGCTTTTCATGATCGACCGTGACGGCGTTGACGGCGCTCGACTGAAAGACATTGTTGAACATGCCGACATGACAACCGGTTCGCTCTATTGGTTCTTTAAGAATCGTCGAGCCCTCATCAACGCCGCGCTGGCCGAACGTTACGTTCGCAAGATGCGCACCTTGACCGATTTGGTGACCGAGGCCTTTAGCCACAGTGCCGACTTCAACGATCCATTGTTGATCATGAACGAAATCACCGTTCAACCAAACCTGCCCGATCGTGTCGATGCTCGTGCAGAACGAGTGCAAGTGTTAGCCGCTGCGCTTGAAGATCCCGTACTCGCTAAGCATGTCGCCGATATTCAGCGTCAATTGTTAAATCAGATTAGTGACATCGTCAAAGGAGCTCAGATTCAGAAATTCATCCGGGCTGATGTCAATCCATATGCAGTCGCCGTCATGATGCAATCCACTGCGATTGGTCTAGCCAGCGTTGACCTTGCCAGAGATCTCATGCCTGATGTCAAGGCCTGGAGTCATCTCATGAACATCGTGGTGAGTTCACTCAAACCGTGATCTAGCGGCACTTGTACATCTCGCGTTGTTGGCTTGACTCCTGTCACCATGCCAACACCCGTGCACTATCGCTGAGTAATCTGTTTAGGCGTTGAAGTACAGCGCTACCACTGAATCTGAACCCTCCTATGACATCTCCTCACCAACGCAATTTCATGAAAGCCGGCGTCAGCGTCGTCGCATTCGGTTGCCTCGTGGCTGCCGTGGTGAGTGGTGGCTCAGGTTCTGGTGCTACGACTCCCGACTCCACAGTTGCGATCGACGATTCAGTAGTTGACATCGCGCCCGTTGGCGACGAAACCACCACCACAATCGTTGCTCCGGCGGATTCAAGCGTGGTAGCCACCGAAATTCAAGATTTGGCTGGCGACGATCCCACGACGACAACTGCGTGCACGATGACCGTTCGTTCACTCGGCGGTGGCGACACTGGCGAAAGCGTGACCTGCCTGCAAAATGCTCTCATCACCGCTGGTTTCTTAACTGGCACCGCGACCGGTATTTACGACAACGGAACCATCAATGCGGTACAAAAACTGCAAACCGAACGTGACCTTTTTGTCGATGGCAAGACTGGCCGAGAAACTGCACTGTCTCTCGGTGTGTGGCCCGATGAAACCTCACTCGTCGTACGTACGCCGCCTCCGGCTCCTGGCGCAGTTGACCTTCTTGGCTATGAACTTTCGTCGGTGGCGACGAGTGGTCCCGACGCACCCCCGCTTCCGGCAAATTCAGGCTCGGGCCGTCGATTGGTGTATGACCGAAATGGACAACGCATTTGGGCGGTCGGTGACGACAACCTAGTCATTCGCTCATGGTTGATATCGGGAAGTAAGTACGACAACGAGGCTCCTGGAACCCACAAGGTGTACAGCCGTTCTGATGTGTCAACTGCATGGAACGGCAAGGCGTACCTCTACAAGATGGTCCGCTGGCTCAAGACCGACATCGGCGCCATCGGTTTCCACGCCTTGCCCATTAACGTTGAGGACAATTCTCCGTATCAAACCGATGCTGAACTCGGGCAGCGACTATCTGGTGGTTGCCAGCGCCAAGCCAATCTAGATGCCGACTTCACCTGGGACTTCGCCCAAATCGGTACGCCTATTGTCGTGATCTAGTACAAGTGCTTTAACGCTATTTGCCAGCGATCAATCGTGTCATTGCTGTTTCTGCGGCTGCGACATCATCTCGTTCTGTGTTGACAATCGAACTGAGATAACTCACCGCCACATAACCATCGGCAACCATTCCGCCGTCGGTGTCAGTCGGAAGTTCGGCCGCATCTCCCCACGCCATACGCACATAAAAGCTTCCTTCATGACCTTCTTTGGGTTCGAGGTTGGCGGTACTCATGCGGCGAGGCGGTTCATGGCCAAGGCGTGCTGACTTCCAACCCTTGATGTCGCTGAGTTCGGTATTTGGCACATTGATGTTGACCACAATCGGGATCGTCGGCATATTGGCCACGAAACCTTCAACAAAGGCTGCGGCAACTGACGCTGCGGTCTCCCACTTCTGCCCCACCAACATTTCATCCCAACCTTGCCCCTCAACGCCAAATCCGGTCACTGCTTGGCTAACTGCGATACCTGAGATCAAACCGTTGCGTGCCGTGAGCGCTGCGCCAACTGTTCCAGAGTGATACACCGAGCGGCCCACGTTGGCACCCGGGTTGATTCCCGACACAACCAAATCAAACGGTGCACCAAATGCACCAAGACGCGAGAACATCACACAAAGTGCTGGCGGACCAGTGACTGCCCACGCTTCATCAATGCCTTCAACTTGAGCACGATGTACCTCAGGTTGAATCAAGTGCAAAGCACCAAGAGCCGCACCGGCACCAGAAAATTCGCGATCGGGTGCAGCAATGACTACTTCACCAAAGGGCCGCATCGCACGGGCTAAAACATGCAATCCGACTGAATCAATTCCATCGTCGTTGGTAAGCAAAATTCTCATAATGACATCTTTGCCGATCTAGTAGTAGAGATCTTCATAAAAAGGATGACGCTTGGCTTAACGTCCAGTGAAATTCGCGGGACGACGCTCAAGGAACGAGGCAACGCCTTCACGATGATCATCGCTCTTGAAACTGGCCGACATTGCCGAGGTATGGCGTTCCATGTGTTCTGAAACTGGTGCAGTCAAACCCAAATAAGTGAGTTCTTTGATGAGCTTCAAACTGTGCGGCGAACCGGCAGCGATTTTCTCAGCAAGTTCATACGCCCGAGGCAGCAAATCTTTTGATTCGACAACTTCAAGCACATAACCAAGACGCAATGCTTCGGCGGCATCAATCATGTCACCCGTATATGTCAGGCGCAGCGCGTTTTGTACTCCGATAATGCGCGGCAAGAGCCAGGTTCCTGCGCCGGTGTCGGGGACAAGTCCACGACGCACAAAGTTCCAAGCAAATCGCGCATTCGTCGATGCCAAACGAATATCGCATTGCGACGTGAACTCGGCGCCCATGCCAACTGCGGGCCCGTCAATCGCACAGATCGTTGGCTTCGGGCATTGAACAATTGGCCACCACTTATCGGTCTCTTCGGCTGAACCTCGCAAACCCCGTTGCGCGCCAGGAATCGTTGACAGATCGGCCAAATCGGTCCCTGCACAAAAGGCACCGGGAACTCCGGTGATCACTAAAGCAGCAATGTCGTCTTCACCCGCATGGCGGACTGCTTCAATGAAATCAAAAAGAATTGCGAATGTCATCGCATTCTTTTTCTCGGGACGATCAATCGTGATCGTGCCGATCTTTCCATCACGCGTGTATTTGATGTGCTCGCTCATCGTGATCCCTATTTTGAAACCAGTTTGTAGTCACTGGTTTCGGGGACTCGCGTTTGTTCCCAAAACTCAAGAACACTGAACGGCCAGTTTTGCGCACTACGTCCATGCACATTCTTATACCAACTACTCACCGATGAGAAGCCCCATGTACGTAGTTTGTTGGCTGCATCAATACGTTCGTTGTATTCATCATGAACTGATTGCAACGGATCTAGCGACCCCAAGTTTGATTCAAGCAACATCTTGGCGCACTCCACTAAGTAGTACACCTCGCACTCACTGAAATAAATGATTGACCCGTTAGCAACAATGTTGGTGTTGGGTCCGTACAAGCAGAAGAAGTTCGGGAAGTTTGGAATCACTACTCCCAAATAAGCCCGAGCATCACCGGCCCATTGTTCGTGCAAATCAGTTTTGTTGCGGCCGGTCACCTTCATCGGGGTCAAGAACTGACTCGCCCTAAAACCTGTTCCGTAGATGATTACATCAACTTCACGCAATTGCCCATCTGAAGTACGAATTCCGTTAGATTCAATTCGGTCAATCTTGTCGGTCACCAAACTGACGTGTGGTTGGCGCAAACTTAGAGCAAATGACCCGTCGTCGACCACGAAACGCTTAGAGAGTGGTGGGTAATTAGGTGTCAATTGTGCCCGTAAAACCTCGTCGCCTTCAGTGAGAGCGTTTGTCCATTCGATCAACATCTGTCGCATCATCTCGTTCATGAGACCGACCGACTTTTCGGTGGGCGGATAATCGGGATCAACAGTGGCTGCCGGCAACATACCTTCGGCGCCACGCCAGAACATCGAGAAGCGATACCACTCGGCGTAGAACGGCACATGCGAGAGCATCCAGTTGAAACCGTTCGGAACCGTTTCTTGATAGCGCGGTGCCGGGATCATCCACGGAGTTGTGCGCTGGAACACAAACAACTCGCCTGCTTGTTTGGCGACTTGTGGAATGAATTGGCAGGCACTGGCACCTGTGCCGATGACAGCAACTTTTTTGCCGGTGAGATCAACATTGAAATTCCAAGTAGCCGAATGAAATGAGTCACCGGCAAAGGAATCAATGCCGTCGATGTCGGGATAATTCGGTCGATTCAGTTGACCAACTGCCGACACCAGAATATTCGCACGGTCGACGCGCTTGGTTCCGGCTCCGTTGATCGAAGTTACCACCCACTGCTGAGCATCTTCGTGCCACTCAGCCGATTCAACTTCGGTCTTAAAATTGATGATGGGTAACAAGCCGAATTCTTCGGCGCAGTTGCGGAAATATTCATGCAGAACTTGGCGCGGGCTAAAGAAAAATGGCCAGTCATGGCGCTGGGCAAAACTATAGCTATACATGTGGTTTTGGATGTCAACGCGGCAACCTGGATATTTGTTTTCGAGCCACGTGCCGCCAACATCTTCATTCTTTTCGAGGATAGTGACGGGAACTCCTGCTTGGCGAAGGCGATGCGCCGCCGCGATACCCGACATCCCAGCGCCGATGATGATCGCTGAAAAATCTCGGTCGGGAGCAATAGATGACTTATTCCATTGGGGCGCGCGAAGTTGGTCACCATCAAGAGCCAGTTCTTCAAGTAGCAATGGCACGTAACGTTCGTTCACTGGTTCTCCGGCGACGAACTGCATGATCGTACGGAGACGCTCAGGCGATGGACGCGCTGGGACTCCTTTTTGTTCATCACGGAATTTGCGCAAACCCCGCATCACGATGTCGCGCGCCAAAGTTTGTTGCTCTTCGCTATATCCACTTTGTGGTTCACGCAATGTCAGAAGGTTTGGATACAACCGATCGTCGAGCACTTCGAGGTCGTCGGTGATATGCGCAACAGCAGTGAGCAACGCCAAAAGTTCTGCCTCAGGCAACTGCTTCAGAATTTCGGCATCATCAAGTGGCAACGGCGAAAGTTTTGTTGTGATCCCCATGACCCCACAGTATTCGCCCGACCACGATGCCTACGCAGGCGAGCGCTCGGACAATGGCTAATGGGACGACGAAACCTAGCCCTTTTTGGCAAGAAGCAATGCTGTGACGGCTTTGCCATCGGCTTTACCTTGACTGGCCTTCATGATTGCTCCGACCAAAGCACCCATGGCCTTTTGTTCGCCACCGCAATACTTCGACCAGGCTTCAGCCTGCTCGGCAATGACCTGATCGACGATGGCTTCAAGGGCCGAATTGTCCATGGCCTCGAAGCCTTTAGTTGCTGCGATCGCCACGGCATCGCCACCACCGTTGGCCACAATTTCGGCCAACACAGTTTTGGCCTGAGTCGACGTCAACTTACCGCCAGTTTCCATGATGATCATTTGTGCCAAGTCGCCTGCCGGCACCGTCGGGTTTGCCCCCTGTTCGGCAAAGGCTTCTTTGACATGTACAAGAGCGCGGGCAACATCGGCGCCTGCTTCACCAACAGACATCACGTAGTCATCTTGGCCACGCTCAACAACCACCATGATTGCTTCACCATCGGCTGGAGCGCCAGTCGCGTGCGACAAACGCAAACGACGTTCACGCGGCAACATCGGTAATGCGGCACGAACAGCGTCAATCCATGCCCGATCAGGATTCAACGGCACAAGATCGGGCTCTAAGAAATAGCGATAGTCATCGGCATCTTCTTTTGAACGCAATGTGTGAGTACGACCATCGGTTTCATCCCAGTGACGAGTTTCTTGACGAATCTTTTCACCAGTTTCAAGCAACACAATCTGACGACGCGCTTCGTATTCGATCGCTCTACCCAATGAACGTACCGAGTTGACGTTTTTGATTTCGCAACGAATACCTAACGGTGAGCCCGGCTTGCGCACACTCACGTTGGCATCGCAACGCATCGAGCCCTCTTCCATCTTGGCGTCAGAAGCACCAACCGCTACCAAAATCTGGCGCAGTTCGGTGACGTATTGACGCGCTTCTTCTGGACTTGCAATGTCGGGACGACCAACGATTTCAACAAGCGGCACTCCGGCCCGGTTGAAGTCGATCAATGAGTAGTCGCTGCCATGAATACGTCCACCGGTTCCACCGATATGAGTGCTCTTACCAGTGTCTTCTTCGAGGTGAGCGCGCTCAACTCCGATGCGCTTGCCACCTGGCAGTTCAAGCCAACCATTGACGTTAATCGGTTGGTCGTATTGCGAAATCTGATAGGCCTTTGGCATATCGGGATAGAAGTAGTTTTTGCGGTGGAAGGTGCTTGGTTGCACGGAGCAGTTCAAAGCCAGACCGATACGCATCGCGAGCTCAACTGCTTGGCGGTTCAGCACCGGCAAGGCACCAGGAAGTCCGAGTGTTACCGGGTCAATGTGTGTATTCGGATCATCACCAAAGCGATTAGCACTTGCCGAGAACAATTTGGTTGCGGTCGCTAGTTCGACGTGAACTTCAAGACCACAGACAAGTTCGTAACCATCAAGTAGGTACGAACCATCGTTGGGTGCAACCTTGATTTCGTTCTTGCTCATGTCGTACTGGATTTCTGAGCCTTGAGTCTTGTTATCTGCAGCAGTCACTTCGCACCTCCGGCCGCGATCATGCTTCGTTCAAGAGACGCCGCAACTTTAAACATCACTTGTTCGCCCAAAGTTGGGGCCAAAATCTGCACACCGACTGGCAAACCATGAGCACCAGTTCCGAATGGAACGCTCATGGCTGGATGTCCAGCAAGGTTCGTCGGGATTGTGTAGATGTCACATAGGTACATCGCTAACGGGTCATCAGACTTTTCGCCAACTGGGAACGCAACAATCGGCGACGTCGGCGTCAGCAGCACATCGGCTTTGGTGTACGCACGAGCGAAATCATCGCTGATGAGTCGGCGAACCTTGAGCGCTTTGCCGTAATAGGCGTCGTAATAACCGGCCGACAACGCATAGGTTCCGAGCATGATGCGGCGCTTAACTTCTTCGCCAAATCCAGCAGTACGGGTTGCGCTATACATCGCGTTGGTGTCAGTTGTATTGACGCGCAATCCGTAACGCACTCCGTCGTACCGGGCCAAGTTGCTGCTCGCTTCGGCCGGGGCAATGAGGTAATACGCAGTGAGCGCATACTTCATTGAGGGCATTTCAACATCAACAATCTTTGCCCCCGCGGCCTTCAAAGCATCGAAGGCTGCTTCAAGTCGCGCTGTGACATCGGGGTCGGCACCACTTGGCATGTCGGTAATTCGTCCAACGCGCAATCCTTCAACACCTTGCGACAAAACGTGTTGCAGTGACAACGGTGCTTGCGGAATTGATGTTGAGTCCATCGGGTCGTGACCGCTGATTGCTTCGAGCACAAGAGCAGAGTCCCGTACATCAATCGAGAACGGACCCATCTGATCGAGACTGCTCGCATAGGCAACTAAGCCGTAACGGCTCACTGTTCCGTAGGTGGGTTTGACACCGACCACGCCACACAGTGCCGCGGGCTGGCGAATTGAACCACCCGTATCGCTACCAATACTGATCGGCGAAAAACCAGCGGCCACAGCAGCAGCGCTTCCACCACTTGAGCCACCAGAAACTCGCGACGTATCACGCGGGTTGAAGGTGACACCAAAAGCCGAGTTTTCAGTACTCGAGCCCATGGCGAATTCATCGAGGTTGGTTTTGCCGATGGCGACTGCACCGGCAGCAGCGAGTCGCTGCACAACAGTTGCGTCGTACGGAGGCCGCCAACCTTCAAGAATCTTTGACGAGCATGTCGTCGGGATACCGCGCGTGCACATGTTGTCCTTCAACGCAATCGGCACACCAGCTAAAACACCGGGGTCGCGACCTGCAGCGACATCGGCATCAACACGCGCAGCGGCGGCACGTGCTTCATCGGCAGTCACCAAGTTGAACGCATGAATGTCGCCTTCTCGCGCGGCGATCTGCGCGAGGTGGGCTTCAAGAACATCAACTGCCTTTAATGCACCAGAGCGAACTCCATCAGCGATGGCAGCGGCAGTTGTCGGAATATTGCTATGAATATTTGCGGGCGTTGTCATCTCAGCCGTCCAATCCCACGATCGGCGGAACCCGGAAGCGTCCGTCTTCAGCAGCTGGCGCATTGGCCAACACTTCTTCACGATCAAGACCTGTCACGACGACATCTTCACGGAAAACATTTGAGAGTGGATATGGCTGCGTCATGGGCTCGATATCGCTCAAGTCGAGAGCATCGATATCTGCAAAGTGTTCAAGCATTCCCGCCATTTGCTTAGTGATGCGTTGCACTTCATCAGGGGTGACGTCAAGGCGGGCCAAGCGTGAAACTTTGACCACGACCTCAGCGGAGATTCGTTCAGAAGATGATTCGGACACGCCTCAATGCTACGAGCACGACAGGTGTACGAGCACTGCCGATTCGGGCCACATGATGGGCGAAGGCAGGCCCACGGAAGCCAAAAACTTACCTGAGTAGGTCAAGGGCTCGCCTTTTTGCGCCCGCCCCACCCAATCGGGCTGTTGCGAAGCCGGCCCGACCACTATGACCGAACCGGACGGGTCAGTTGGCACGATGTTGACGCAATAGTGGCGATCTGGCAGCAAATCAGGAATTCGCCAAGTGGGTGGCGTGAGCGAGGTAGCCGTTGAAAGCTGGCAGTACGCCAAAAGGCCCTCGGTGCGATCGTGTGAATAGACCCCATGGGCCAGACTCGTACCCGCCGAGATTGCAAAGGTGTCAAAACGAACTGTGTCACCGCCATGCAACAGATCGCGGTAACCCTGATAGATGTCAACGAGTTGTGCGAGTTGAGCAATCTCGTCGCCATCACATTGCGTGATGTCGGTTTCAACTCCGAGGTGCCCGAAGAGTGCTGTCACTCCCCTAAATGCCATCGTGTGTCGACGACCAGTGGTGTGCGATCGAGAGGGCCCGATATGCGAACCCATCACTTCGGGTGGAATCACCATTGAGGCACCCCGCTGAATGAATTGTCGTTCGAGCGCATCGTTACTGTCGCTGGTCCACACGCGTTCAACACGACGCAACATTTCGTGATCAATTCGACCACCGCCAGAGGCACACGATTCAAACTCCACAACAGGATGTCGCTGACGCAACGCATCAAGTAACGCATACATCGCCACTGTTTGATCGTGAGTGCCAGCCTTGCCATCAGCATTACTGCCTTGAACATGCCAACGGTTCATATCCCACTTGACATAACTGATGTCGTGGTTAGTCAGTAGGGCGTCAAGTTGAGTGAGTACATGGTCAAAAGCCTCTTGACGCGAAAGATCAAGCACCAATTGATTGCGTCCGAGAACCGAGTCGTACCCATCGGTTGCAAGAGCCCAATCGGGGTGCGCCCGCAAAAGATCGCTATCGGGATTCACCATTTCGGGTTCGATCCAAATACCGAACTGCATGCCAAGGCCAGTCACATGATCAATCAATGATTTCAAGCCATCGGGATAGACATCGCCAGACACCCACCAGTCGCCCAGACCAGTTCGATCATTACGACGACCGCCGAACCAACCATCGTCTAAAACGAATCGCTCAATTCCAACATCAGCCGCTCGATCGGCCAATTCTTTAAGCTTGATGACATCGTGATTGAAATAAACTGCTTCCCAAGTATTCAGATGAACCGGGCGCGGAGAAAGATTCTGTCGCGGCGCGCGTCTGCGGGCTTCGTTGTGAAATCCCCACGAAGCCGGCGTCAAGCCACGCGATGAATACACGCCAATAACTTCGGTCGTACTAAAGGTTTCGCCGGCATATACACACATCTCACCAGCATGGAAGAGTTCGCCGCTTTGTATGTAACGACGACCATCAGGCAACTTCTCGGCATAGACAACGTGATTTCCGCTCCACGCCGCATGGACTCCCCACACGTCACCATCCCATTCGCCAGCACCTGTTTGCATTGACCAGATGTACGGAGGGTGCTCATGCGAGGTACGACCTAAACGATTTTCACTTGTCCATGCGCCGTACGGCCAAGCAAATCGCTGAAAATCAAATTCACGAATCCAGCGTCCGGCAAAGACACCAAGTTCTTCAGCATGACTTGGTAGTGGCAACGAAACCGTGAACGCGTCAAGCATTAGTGGCGAGTCGCCAAAGTTCTCGACCATTGACTGGACCTTCAAAACTCCGTCATGAGTGAGAGTGATATGCGTCTCAATTCGTAATTCAGAAACTTCATCGAGGGCATGACATACAAGAGTTGACCCTTCATCACCTTCTGTGAGCGAATGCGATTCGTACACAAAACGCGGTGACCAGTGACGACCCCCACGACGGTGGGCTTGAAAACCAGGACG
>LFFB01000013.1 GCA_001510335.1 Actinobacteria bacterium casp-actino2
GTTGATTTCGGAGTCGCTGACATTGGTCACGATGGTGCAAGATAGAAGTATCGGTGCGGTGGCGTTCTGCATTTCGGTGTTAGATGACGGATTACGGGGGTAGGACATGATCGATTTCACTTTGGCTCCAGAGCATGAGGCCATTCGCACAAAAGTTCGTGATTTTGTGGAGAATCACATCAAGCCAGCGGTCGAGCCGTTCGGTCACCGCGATGAGATGGACCCAGAAAAGCATCGGCAATATGTTGGCGAATTGATTCGCTTACGCAAGTTGGCCGTTAAAGAAGGTCTGTGGTTGCCGCATATGCCCAAAGAGTGGGGAGGTATGGGATTGGGTCACGTCGCGCTGGCAATGGTGCAAGCCGAGGCTGCCAAGACCCGCGTTGGACCATGGGTGTTTAACTGTCAGGCACCAGATGAGGGCAACATGCACACTCTCGTGCATTGGGCGACCCCAGAACAAAAAGAGAAGTATCTGAAGCCTTTGTGTGATGGTGTGTCGTCGTCCTGTTTCGCAATGACCGAACCCGAAGTTGCTGGATCAGATCCGACGCTCATTCGTACGCACGCCATTAAGGACGGCGACGAGTGGATCATTAACGGCCATAAGTGGTTTATCTCAGGCGCCGACCGCGCCAAGTTTGCAATTCTTATTGCTCGCACCGAGATGGACGTTCCAGAAGGGTCTCGAGGGGCAAATACTGCATTCATCATTGACCTACCGCAACTTGGTTGGAACAATGTTCGTGAAGTTGAAACCATGCATGGTCCTGGTGGTCATAGCGAGATCGTGATTGAAGATCTACGAGTTCACGATTCCCAGATTTTGGGTGGTCGGGGTAACGGGCATCGGCTTGGTCAATACCGACTTGGGCCGGCACGCTTGGCGCACTGTATGCGTTGGATCGCTCAGGCTGAAACCGCTTTGGACATGATGGTTGATCGCTCTTTAAAGCGCTACTCACATGGTTCGTACCTTGCCGAAAAGCAGGGTATTCAATGGTTGATTGCTGATTCAGCTATGGAGATTTATCAGTGCAAACTAATGATCCTTCACGCTGCGTTCAAGATTGACCGTGGTGATGACTTCCGCACAGAAGTCTCAATGGCGAAGCACTTCGTCGCCAATAGCTTGAATCGAATCATTGACCGCGCCATCCAGGTGCACGGTGCTTTGGGCTATTCAACCGATACTCCGTTGGCGAACATGATGCAACACGCTCGTTGGGCCCGATTTGCCGATGGAGCAGATGAAATTCACCAAATGCGAATTGCTGAAAACACCATCAAGGCGTTCACCGATCACGGAACCACTCGCACCGCAACTGGTGACTTGCCGATCTGATCGTTAGCGATCGGATACGGTATTCGCAATAGATTTTGCCCATCGATAGTCGGCTTTGCCCGAAGGGGATCGCACGATGTGATCAACGTAGATGTATTCCTTAGGCAGTTTGTAGCGTGCGATGTGCTTGGACGCTTCGTTAGTCAGATCTTGATGTGTCGTCGGAGTATCTGCCCGTAAATGCACGATCGCAACGACCTCATTGCCCCAGCGTTCGCTAGGGCGTCCGGTGACAACACAGTCCAATACTGCGGGATGTGATTTCACCGCCATCTCTACTTCTTCGGCGAAGATTTTCTCGCCTCCCGAATTAATTGTGACGGAATCGCGCCCGCGTAACTCGACGTGCCCGTCCTGTGTCAAAACAGCGCGATCTCCAGGAACGACGTAACGAACTCCGTTGATGACGGGGTACGTTCGCGAGGTCTTTTCTGCGTCGCCTAGGTAACCGAGGGCCAACCGGCCACTCTTGGCCAGCCATCCGGCTTCTGGATGCCCAGTCTCGGTGTGGCCAGGTTCCAAAACCTCCGTCAGATCTTCAGAAAGGACGTGGTTATTGGGTGACAACGGGAAGGTCCCTGTTGTCGCTCCGCCGAGGGCGGACATATGGGTGAGTTGTCCTCCAGCCTCTGATGAGCCCAAGCCATCAACGATGATGAGATGAGGCGCAAGTTCCAGCAACTCCGTTTTGTAGTGAGCAGAAAGTGCTGCACCACCTGAAATCACTACGGTTAAACTTGAGATGTCATAGGAACTTGATTTGAGTTGATCAATCAAAGGTCGGGCGAAGGCATCGCCGACGATGAGAAGAAAATCAATATTCTCCGCCTCAACCATCGACCAAATATCGTCGGCATCTAAACGTTCGGGAATTGACGGGACGAAAACGGTGCCCCCAGCATTCCAAGTTCCCAAGGCCACCCAATGCCCAGCGCCATGCATAAAAGGTGGGGCGATCAAGGCCATCCGGCCGGTGGCGTCGGCAACAAAATCCTCAATCGATTGGGCTAAGCGTGAGCCAGCAAAACACTCCACAAGTGCGTCACCTTGGCGCCACATCACTCCTTTGGGCATTCCAGTTGTTCCGCCCGTGTACAAGATGTACAAATCATCTGGATTGGCGGGGGATGGTTGGTCGTCGCGCGAACTTTCAAGGGCGTCCTCGTACCAAATCGCACCCGGCAATAGTGGGTGATCTGATTCGTCTGGAACCTGCAAAAGCAGAGTGAGCTGTGGAGCATCATCTAGTACTGACTCAAGAATAGGGGCGAAGGTGGAGTGAAAGACAATGATCGAAGCCGCCGAGTCATTTAGCAAATACGTTAATTCTTCTGCGACATATCGATAGTTCACATTGAACGGCGCAACTCGACCCTTAAAGGCTCCAAGCATGCATTCAAGGTATTCATTCCCGTTGTGAAGGTAAATGGCGAGGTGATCCTGGCCGCTTTCTTGCTGCGCGAGTTCGCTTCGCTCGGTATGACATCCGTATCCGCGGTCGTTCAGAAAATTGGCCAGTCGGCGAGTGCGTTCGGTGACTTGCTGCCATGTCAGTCGTCGGTCTCGGAAGACTAAACATTCGTCATCTGGTCTCGTTTTGGCGATGGCTTCGTGGATTTCTCCGATAGTGAACTGTTGCACATTTGAAACCTAGGGTCTGCATTACTGTTGATACGAGTCAGGGCAATGCCTTCGGGTCGCTATCGTGAGGGGTGTGAATCGAAATCAAGCACCGGTGACTGGCAAGTCACCACACGGAGTCGTCTTTGGAGTTTTTATCCCCCAAGGTTGGAAGCTGGAATTGTCATCAATTACCGAATCTGCGGACAAGTGGAATAAGACTGTCGAGATTGCCATTCTCGCTGATGAATTGGGATTCGATTCGTTGTGGGTTTACGATCACTTCCACAACGTTCCTCGACCGGCTCACGAAACAGTTTTTGAATGTTGGTCAACGATCGCCGCTATCAGTCAGCGCACGAGTCGAATTCGCTTAGGCCAGATGGTCGGTTGTAATAGTTATCGCAACCCAGGATTGCTGGCCAAGATCACGTCGACGATTGATGTGATATCGGGTGGTCGCCTTGAATGGGGGATCGGTGCTGGTTGGTATGAGAACGAGTACCGCGCCTACGGCTACGAGTTCCCCAAACCAAAAGACCGAATCGGGATGTTGCGCGAAAGTGTTGAGATCGTTCGCAGTATGTGGACAGAGTCTGAAACGACTTATAAGGGAAAGCACTATGAAGTGTTCCGAGCTAACTGTGATCCAAAGCCCTTGCAAAAGCCCACACCACCAATTTGGATTGGCGGCGGCGGCGAACAGCTGACGTTGAGAGTTGTCGCCCAACTGGCCGACTGTTCGAACTTTGGGGGGACACCTGAGGAGTGGGCACGCAAGCGAGAAACTCTGCTCGGGCATTGTCAGGTCGTCGGACGTGATCCGAGTGAGATTCGTATGACGTGGTCTCCTGAATTGTTTATTCGTGAGACTGAACGTGAGCTGATCGAACAAGCACCTCAGCGGATGTCTGATGAACCTTTTGACGAATGGCGTGACGGAAATTTGGTCGGTACCCCAGATGAGGTGTCTGAAAAAGTTGCAACATATCTCAAACTTGGATGCAGTGGCTTTATTCCGTGGAGTGCTGACTATCCATCCACCGAAACCATTGAGTTATTCGCCACAAAAGTCATGGCAAATTTTAAGTAAATTTGCTGGCTCAGATGTACGAACGGAAAATGATCTCGGCGACACACGATGGCTTTGAAGCACCTGCGCATTCAAAGGTGAACTCCATTGTCATCTGAACGCCATTGGCGATTTCTTCAATCTCCAACAACTTGACACCAAGACGGATTTTTGAGCCAACAGGTACTGGCGATGGGAAACGTATTTTGTTGGCTCCGTAGTTCACTCCCATCGAGAAACCCTCGATACGCACAACTGTCGGATACAACATCGGTCCGAGTGACAAGGTGAGATAACCGTGTGCAATAGGGCCACCGAAAGGACCGCTCTTGGCTCGTTCAACATCAACATGGATCCACTGGTGATCGCCAGTGGCTTCGGCAAACTGGTTGACACGTTCTTGGCTTATCTCGATGTATTCGCTGTAACCAAGGTGCTCGCCAACAGCCGCTTTGAGTCCTTCGACTCCGGTAATTACTCGTGCATTCATGTGATCAGCCTAATCAAAGATGCTTGAGTCCTACGAATACCAAACGCGTTGGTGCTCGCGGCTTTGGGGATGCAAAAGCAAGGCGCAGAGAGCCGCCTCGAAGATGAATCCGAAGGTGTTGCCACCAGTGATTTTGTCAAGTGTTGAGAACCGTGAATCCGACCACAGAATCCAAATTCGAAGAGCAAACGGGGAAAAGGCGGCAACGAGGCCCAACTTGTAGCCGACCTTGCGGTCGTTAGCCATCAGGAATCCACCGACGATGAAGGCAACGACGACAAAAAGGCCGATCAGGCTTCCAACTAACCCCTTGTTGACTCGGGCGATTCCAGCCCAGTCGCTTTTATCCAGATAGCCGATGAGTGCGAAAAAGCCGTTGAGATATAACAACCACATCGCAATTTGCAATGTTTGGGGTTGCAGCCGATCAAACCATTTACGGGGATCGAGGGCCTGATGCTTGCGGCGTTGATTCATATAGTCAAGAGTGCCACAAAACAGCGATCTGGGTATAACACTGCACTTGTCTGACCGATTTCAATCGTTGGGACATCGGTGACGGTAGCGTGTCGAACAAATGCGCTCTGGATTTGTCACTCTGGTTGGTCGTCCCAATGTCGGTAAGTCGACCCTCGTTAACTCTATTTGTGGCAAGAAGATTTCGATTGTCTCGGACAAACCGCAAACTACTCGTCGGCAAGTTCGTGGAGTTTTAACCCGTCCCGACAGTCAGATTGTGTTTGTCGACACTCCTGGTCTACACAAACCCGTGAGTGCTCTTGGTGATCGTGTGAATGCCGCGGCCCTGGAAAGCATCAGCGACGTTGATGTGGCTTGCTTAGTGCTTGACGCCACAATGCCGTTTGGTTCAGGTGACAAATGGGTGGCCGAACGACTCGATTTGTCAAAGACAATTGTGGTCGTCAACAAAACCGATGTCGCCAGCAAAAAGCAAGTTGTGAATCATCTCATCGCGTCCTCGGGTCTTGACGCGCTTGCCTATTTTCCGGTCTCGGCAAAATCTGGCCATGGGGTCGCCGAATTGGTCGCTCACATTCTGGAACGTATGCCTGAAGGTCCGATGTATTACCCCGATGATGTCGTGAGCGATCTTCCAGAAGCCGACTTTGTTGCCGAACTTGTGCGCGAACAATTGCTGGCCGCGACTCATGATGAACTGCCGTATTCGATTGCGACCGTCGTAACTGAATGGGAATGGCCAAGAATTCGTTGCGAAATTATTGTTGAACGTGAAAGTCAAAAGGGAATGGTCATTGGTAAGGGTGGTGCCGTCCTCAAAATGGTGGGTACTGCAGTTCGACAACAGTTACCACCTGGTGTGTTCATCGAGTTACATGTCAAGGTAGATAAAGACTGGCAACGTAAGCCCGACCGCGTTCAACGTTTGGGCTACTGACCCATTCAACATCTCTAACACGAGAAATTGCTCGGCAGAAGGTTGGCGTAGTCATCACAGGCCACTGTTGCGCCAGGGCTGGATAGGTCGCCCCGACCTCGGGGCACCGTTTGAGGTTCGTTGTTGCTGGTGAAACGCACCTGACCCACTCCTGACTGTTGAGTCAGTGTGAGAACGATTTGGGCGATCGCTAGGCGCTGTTCGCTACCAGGCAAATCGGTGATAAAGGTTGCGGGTAATACGACCGTGGCGATACCACGTTCCAACGTTACCTGTGCAGCAAAGTCGATCGGCAAAGCACTTCGTAAGCCTGCTGCGGCGTCACCTTCTGGAGGCCCCTCGGCAAGGGCTGCCAAAACCTGAGGAGGGGCCGCGGGACTCAAAAGCGGACGATCAATGGGAACTACTTGAGTTCCTGCAACAAAAAACAAACTCACTAATTCAACGGGAATGGTTGAAGAAATCGTGGTGGTGGTTTCGATAACCGGAGATGTGGTTGTCGTTGCGGGAACCGTCGTTGGTGGCGAACTGGTTGTTGTTGCATTGAGCTCGTAGGGAATTTTGTTGGCGTCAATTGACGTAACTTCGCCGCTACCAGGAATTGAGCACCCTACGAAAAAAAGGCTCACGGGTAAAATTGTTCGTACGATGAATTTGGCAGTCCGATTCATGTCTTCTCCTCGGGAAATTCGACAAAGAATTTCGCGCCTCCTGTCGTTGCATCTTCAACCCACGCAGAACCACCGTGTGCTCGAGCATGCTCGGCCACGAGGGCTAGCCCAAGACCAGTTCCACCAGCACGACTTCGACCAGCCGAGCCACGGGCAAACCTTTCAAAGATTCGCACTCGTTCGCTTTGTGTAACGCCGGGGCCGGAATCCTCGACGGAAACTCGGGTCGGTCCATGCGGTAACGACTCGATCTCAATTTTGGTCACTCCGCCACCATGTAGGCGAGCATTCTCCAGCAAATTAGCCATGATCCGCTCAAAGCGTCGCTTGTCAATTTTGATGACACTGTCAGAGTTCTGAAGAACATCAATGTGAATTTTTTCGACTCCATATCGCGTGGCAATTCGGGTGATGAAAGGAACGAGGTCGATTTCTTCGCGATGAACTTCGGTGATACCGACATCAAGTCTGGAGAGTTCAAGCAAGTCAAGAACCATCTGATCGAAGCGACGAATTTGCGAGACCACGACATCAAGGGCCTGTTGGGTGCGGTCGGATAAATCTGCTCTTCTGGCATCAAGTACTTCAACGGCAGCGGCGAGAGCCGTAATTGGTGATCTCAGTTCATGGCTGACGTCTGAAGCAAAACGAACTTCCCGCTCAATTCTGGTTTGGACTGCATCGGCCATTTCGTTAAAGGAGTTGACGAGTCGTGAAAGATCAGGGTCGGATTCATGTTCGAGGCGGGTATCGAGACCACCTTCGGCGATTTCGCTGGCTGCCGCGCTCACCCGTTCGAGGGGTTTCATTAAGCGGCGACTGACCCACAATCCGACCAACGATGACAAGGATCCAACCACCAAAATGCCGACCAGCAAAGTCGATCCAATGATGGTCAACGTTCGTTCCTCATCGCTCAGCGGAAACGCTTCGAAGTACTGCGCATTGATCTCGCTAATGGAGACACCCATCGCAATAAATGGTTCACCATTTATTGAGAAACGTTGGCGGGACGTAATTCCTTGAAGGGTCGCAGATACCAACTCAGTGGGAAGCATCGTTTGGGTGTTGAGAAGATCTTGCGAAAAATATAGGTCTTCGGGCGACAAGTGTAAGACCGCAAACCCATTTGATTCAGTGCGAACTCCCGAGATCAACTCAAATGCCTCACTGCGTCGAGTTCTTAACTGAGTGCGAATGAGCTGGGCGTTGTTGAAGGCTTGTCGCTCGACAATTTCTTCGCGTTGCTGTAGTAAATACGATCGGGCAGTGAGGTAGCTCGCACTTGAGAGCAAAAGTGCGGCAATGAGTCCGGTCATCAAGAAAAGCAAAGTGACGCGGCTGCGTAAACTGAGGTGTCTGATCGGTTGAGTGATGCGCACAGACCTATCTTGCCCTATGAGGGGCACACTGTCAGAAAGCGGCGGAAATGAGGAGCAATCTGAAGGTCGGGACGTTTTGGCGGAGAATTGAAATCGCCCGACTCGGGCCGGTGGCCGGCGAGTCGGGCGAAGGTTGGGTTCCGCTGGCCATCAGAGATCAGGGGGAGGACGACCTCTGACGAACCAGCGTGAACGAGAGTTAGTTTCACGGACCAATGTGAAGGGACCATGTGAATAGTGTGCGTTTTGTGTAACAAAGTGAAAACGTAAGCAAGAATGTCAGAAGTGAATACCTTGCTTTTCATCGAAGATGACGATCAGATCCGTTTGGCGTTGCGGTTGGTGCTTGAAGATGAGGGTTACACCGTTGATGAGGCGCCAGATGGTCGCTCGGGTTTGGCGTCATTTCATGCGAGCGAACCTGATCTAGTTCTGCTCGACATCCGCCTGCCCGATATGTCGGGTTTTGATGTGTGTCGAGCCCTGCGTGCCATGTCGATCGTTCCCATCGTCATGGTGACCGCTCAAACCGATACCCAAGACATGGTGGCGGGCCTCGAGGCCGGAGCCGACGATTATGTGACGAAACCGGTCGTACCCAAAGAGTTGGCCGCGAGAGTTCGCGCTCATTTGCGTCGAGCTCAATTACAGAACCTCTCTATTGGTAATGGATCAAGCGAAATCATGGGCGACATCGATCTTCGACGTGAGCAAGGTCTCGTTTTCAAAGGTGGTCAAGAACTTTCACTGACCAAAACTGAATTCAATTTGCTGTGCGAATTCGCCGATCATCCCAATGTCGTCCTATCGCGCGATCAGTTACTTGAGCGAGTGTGGGGCTATGACTATTTGGGCGACAGTCGATTAGTGGACGCTCATGTTCGACGATTGAGAGTGAAAATTGAAGATCATCCCGACGATCCGAAACTTATTCTCACCGTTCGAGGTATTGGTTATCGATTAATGCCGATTGGCTAAAAGTTCAGCGGGTAATGGTTTTGAGGAATTCTTCAATCTCGGCGCGGTCAACTGATTTTCGCATGGGCGGCATCGACTCCAAGATGTCGCGTCGATAACCGGCATTGCCGAGTCGAGGATCAAAGACCGCGACGACACCGCGGTCAGTAGCGTTTCGGATCAATCGACCGGTTGCTTGAGCGAGCAGTGTTGCCGCTCGAGGAAGATCGATTTCCCGAAACGCTCGATCGCCAATTGCGTCACGCCGAGCGCTTAAGAGCGGATCATCGGGTCGGGGAAAGGGAATACGGTCAATGGTGACCAGTGACAGGGTTCGTCCGGGGATATCAATACCTTGAAAGAAGCCCGATGTGGCGAAGAGGCAAGAGGATTCATCCTCGGTGAACAGTTTGACAAGTTGCGTTTTCTGGTATTCGCGTTGCGACAAAATTGTATTTGTCAAACGTTTACGCATGGCTTCAACGGCTAGGTCAAGAGCGCGATAACTCGTAAAGAGAGCCAGTGTTCGTCCTCCAGCGGCAGCGATCAGATGAAAGAGTTCATCGTGCATCAAATTGGTGAAATCTGGAGAATTGGGATTCGGAAGATGTTTGGCACAGTAGAGAACTGCATGCGACTGATAGTCGAAAGGACTTTCGACATTGCACATACGAGTACGAGAAACTGGTAATCCGATTCGCTCGGCCATCTTGTTAGGAACTGTTGCGCTGGTCAAAATGGCGGTTGTCTTCTGCCACACCCCTGCATCAAGTACCGGACCAACATCAAGTGGTGCGATATCAAGTTTCGGATGATCAACGGTTCCCGCTACGTACGGAACGTAAGTGTCATCGGTTTTGAGCGCAACGTCAATGGTGTCGGCGAGTCGGGACGCCAAGGTCTGGGCCCGAAGTTTGCGTTGGTTGCTGTCGTCATCTTTGGTTTCGATAGCCCGCAAAACATCAAGTATGCGTGCGACAATGCGGCGCCCTTCGGCCAAGACCGCGGTGACCTCTAAGGGGAGTGGCGCAGTCATTCTTTGACCGTGAGTGGGTGACAAAACTTCGTCGAGCATCATTCCGATATTGACGATGTCACTGATGACTTTTTGATCGGCGATGATACGTTTGACGACGCCAGCGAAGAAATTGAAGTTTCCGGCGTGCAACGAGACCCCGACGGTATCGCTCATGGTGTCTTCAAGTCCGTGAGCCTCATCAACGATGAGAACTTCGTGTTCTGGTAGAAGTTGTCCGCCTGATGCGACATGAAGTCCGTACAAATGAGTATTGACAACGACGATGTCGGCCTCACTGGCTTTGAAACGAGCGATTTCAGAAAAACATGTTCCGCCCACGGGGCAACGGCGGGCCCCTGGACATTCATCACTGCCAACACTGACTGCTTTCATGGCACGATCTGATGGTGACCACGAGATGTCAGCCATATCGCCACTTGTTGTTGTTTTGACCCACTCCGAAATGAGTTCGATTTCGCGTCGAACCGATTGCGACATTTCATCAACTTCCAACAAAGTCGGCAAATCATTTTTGCGACTCTTTTTTTCGGCTTCACCGTTGAGTTCGGCAAGTCGTTGTCGGCAGATGTAATTGCTGCGACCTTTCAAAATTGCAAAAGTAATCGGTCGGTTGACATATGAACTGAGTTCTTTGACGAGAAAAGGTAGGTCTTTATTGGCCAGTTGATCCTGCAAGGCTTTTGTTGCGGTAGTGACGACAGTCTTTTTTCCAGCGACGATGACTGGAACGAGATAAGCAATTGTTTTCCCAGTTCCGGTGCCCGCTTGAACGATGAGATGTTCGCCTTCGGCAAGTGCGTCGGCCACTTCATGGGCCATTTCCTTTTGGCCAGGACGCGACTCCGAATGCGGCAACGCCGTTGTAGCGATTTCGAGCGCTTCGGTCACGTTTATCTTGGAGCGAGAGACAGACACAGACCGCAACCGTACTTCAGGCTTGTCTCATAGTTGGGTGATCAAGGACACGTCTAAACGAGTGATCTACCGCGAACGAAACTTGTGAGCGAGGGCAATCGCTGCATCAAGGTCATCTTCTGAAAATTCAGGCCACGGGTTGTTAGTGAAATAGCTAGGGGATCCCGCGGCCTGCCATAACAAGAAGTTGGATATCCGCGTTTCACCCGATGTTCGGACCAGAACATCAACATGGGGCATATCTGGGATGTACATGGCTCGAGACATCACCGCCACATTCGGAGTCTTGTGCTGACCAACAACACGTCGGGCGGCGTGAGCGATCTCGGTACGGCTGCCATAGTCAAAGGCCACCGTCAACGTCATTCCCGTATTTTGCGCTGTATCAGAAATAGCTTTTTGGATAGCGCGTTGTACATACGTCGGGGTGCGGGCTGCAGGATCGTCAAAGGGGCGACCAATCCATTGCACCCGAACATTTAGGTCATTCAACTCAGATACTCGTCCGAACAATTTCCTGTGCAGGCCAAGAATGTGGCGCACTTCGCGACGAGGACGCACCCAGTTTTCGGTGGAAAAGCCGAAAACGGTCAAATAGTCGACGCCACGAGCAACACTGGCGCGCACGATCGCAGCGAGGTTCTCCTCGCCAGCAGTGTGGCCCTCGGTTCGGGGGAGTCCCCGACGTTGAGCCCACCGACCATTTCCATCCATGATGCAGGCCACATGCACGAGGCTTCACGGTACTCGTCGTAGCTAGCTCCGATGTGGCACTTGGTGGATCTTTTCGACGAACCATGCTTGTCGGGACAAGATTGACTCATTGACAAGGTTGGGATCGGCAACAATGAAGGTGATGCGCCGCTTCTTCAAACGAAAAACAACTGTGGGGGTCGGCGCTGTCGAGAGCGATGATTCCCTCGTTCATATCGTTATTGCTGGCGGCTCGATAGCTGACTGGGCGGTCTTTGAAGATCGTTTAGATCGCCGTTTGGCGGATCTCGCGGACATCGCTCGGGTTTCGGAAGTTCGATTTATCTCGATTTACCCGTATGGCCCTAGCCCTCACGATGAGCAGTTTTCGCGCTCGCAGCTTGAACGGCAAATCACCCTTGATGGCGTACAGATTTCGGTTCATGCGTCAACAGATGGTCAAGAACGAATCTGTCAGGCACTCTCTGAAATAGGAAGACACGACGTCGTCTCGGAAGCATTTTTAGATGAGCGACTTTTCGGTGATGCAGGTGAACCAGATCTCGTTGTTGTTTTGGGTCCTGCGCAATGTCTGCCGTCTTCCTTGGTATGGGAACTTGCTTATAGTGAAATCGTGTTCGTCGACGAACCTTGGACCGAACTATCGCTCACCAGTATTTCGTCGGCGATTCAGGAATATGCGTTGCGCCACCGCCGATTCGGTGGAGTTAATACATGACGTCGCGTCTGTATCGCGATGTTGGTGTCGTTCTGCGTACGTACAAACTCGGTGAATCAGATCGGATCATTGTCTTTTTAACGCAAGAACACGGCAAAGTGCGAGCCGTTGCTAAAGGCGTTCGTAAATCTCGTTCCAAGTTTGGTGGACGTTTAGAACCACTTTCACATGTTGAGTTGCAACTGCACCGCGGTAAGGACCTTGACATCGTGAGTCAAGTAGAGAGCATTGACACGACTGCCGCGGTATTCGGTGATCTTGATTCGATGACTGAAGCGAGTTCAATTCTTGAGGCGGTTGATCTGTTGGTTCCCGATCGAGAACCAGTTCCTCAGATGTATCGCATGCTGGTTGGTGCGCGCCAAACGCTACTGACTCGACCATCCCCACTAGTCGTTCCCGCCTTTTTGTGGAAGTTGTTGTCTGCGGAAGGATTGCGTCCCCAACTTGATCAATGCGTTTCCTGCGGCGAATCTTCTGACAGTGAATTTGTGGCATTCGACTTTGATTTGGGCGGGGTGGTGTGTCGTTCGTGTCGAAGCGGGATGGCGGTATCAGGGCCGGCTTTGGTACTGATGCGCGACATCTTGGGCGGAAAGCTGGGGGAGTCCCTAGATCGTGCTTTCAACTCGGATGGTCAGCAGTTGTATGACCCAATCATCAATGAGGTTTCGCAACTGGCCACTCGAGCCTTTGAACACCATATTGAACGCCGGTTACGTTCAGTTTCTATTTTTGAACGTCATTCGTAGGTTGTTTTTCATTGCCTTTTTTGGCTGGCCACTAGTCTGAAATGAACATTTTGCCGCTGATGTGCAGGTCATATCCCGTAACCTTGAAGATCTATGCCGGCTAAAGATCTCGACCAAATTGTCAACCTGTGCAAGCGTCGCGGCTTTGTGTACCCATCGGCGGAGATTTATGGGGGATTCCGCTCGAGTTACGACTACGGCCCGCTCGGCTCGTTGATGTTGCGGAACGTTCGTGAATCGTGGATTCGCACCATGGTGCAAAAGCGGGATGACGTTGTATTGATCGACGCCGCAATCTTGGGTCCACCGCAGGTTTTTGAAGCCAGTGGACACCTCGCTAACTTCAGCGACCCGCTTGTTGACTGCAAGGCCTGTAAACAGCGTTTTCGCGAAGACCACCTTGAGGACAAGTCAGTTTGTCCAAACTGTGGTGCTAAAGACACATTGACCGATGCTCGCGCTTTCAATTTGATGTTCAAGACATTCGCTGGTCCCGTCGAAGGTTCTGGCGCAGAGGTATATCTCCGTCCAGAGACAGCGCAAGGAATGTTCGTTAACTTTGCCAATGTTCTGCAGACCAGTCGTAAGAAGCCACCGTTCGGTATCGCTCAAGTAGGTAAAAGTTTCCGCAATGAAATCACTCCTGGAAACTTCATTTTCCGAACTCGCGAATTTGAGCAGATGGAGCTTGAGTTTTTTGTTCCACCAGCCGAAGGCCCGAAGTGGTACGAGTACTGGTGCAACGCTCGTTTGCAGTGGTACGTCGACTTGGGTATCCCCTTAGAAATGTTGCGATTGCGTCCACACGATGCTGATGAATTGAGTCATTACTCAGCCGGCACTGCCGACGTCGAATTTGCTTACCCATGGGGTTGGGGAGAACTTGAAGGAATTGCGCAACGCACCAACTTTGACCTCAATCAACATGCCACCCATTCGGGCCAAAAACTTGATTTCTTTGATCAATCAACCAACGAGCGTTACGTTCCCTTCGTGATTGAGCCGGCCGCCGGTGTGAACCGAGCGATGGCGGCTTTCTTGTTGGCCGCCTATGAAGAAGATGAGGTTGGTGGCGAACTACGTACCGTGTTGCGCCTTCATCCGAGGTTGGCTCCGTACAAAGTTGCGATTTTGCCACTGAGCAAAAAGGACACTTTGACCCCGCTGGCTCGAGAGATATTTGAGACTCTTGGTGAGCGTTATATGGTCGATTATGACGACACTCAGTCGATTGGTAAGCGTTATCGCCGTCAAGACGAGATCGGTACTCCATTGTGTATCACTGTTGACTTTGAATCGCTTGAGGACGATTCAGTGACGATTCGTGACCGTGACACCACCGATCAAGTCCGCGTGCCGATCGCTGACCTAGAAAATCAAGTGCGCCTGCATCTCGGGTTCTGATTTCAACCTAACCTCGTCTACGGTTAGGACTACTTCATATTTTCTAAAGGGGAAACACATGTCAAAAGTCGCTGTATGGGCCAAAATACCAGCCGCTCCTGGAAAGCGCGATGAACTCGCTGCTGCTTTAGGTGCCGCTTTAGAAACAGCCAAGGGTGAAGCAGGGACGATTTATTACATCTTGCACAACGACCCCAGTGATGCTGACGCGTTATTCATGTACGAAATGTACGAATCACAAGACGCCTTAACGGCGCATATGGGCTCTGAGGCTTTCAAGGCTCTCGGACCAGCCATCACACCATTCCTTGGTGGTCGTCCAGAATTGCAATTCATTGAACCCATTGGCGGAAAGGGCGCCTGATTCAGTCGTGAATCAGGCCCCGACATACCTCGATCGAATTCTGGCGCGTCACCGAGAGGTGGCGTCGCACGACGAACGGGACCTTGAGCAATTAGTGCAACGCTGTGTGGACATGTCCGCGACGCGGGGTTTTGGCAAGCGTTTGATAGCGGATGCGAATGACGGCATCAGCGTGATCAGCGAGATTAAACGGCGGTCACCTTCAAAGGGCGATCTTGCTGAGGGGCTTGATCCAGAACTCATCGCGGCTGCATATGAGTCTGGCGGGGCATCGTGTTTGTCTGTGCTCACCGACGAAGAATTCTTCGGCGGTTCAATTGCAGATCTGCAGCGTGCCTCGGCCGCTTGCGGATTGCCAGTGTTGCGCAAGGACTTCACGATTTCTGCTCACGATGTGTGCGATGCGCGGTTGATGGGGGCAGATTGCGTGTTGTTGATTGCCGCTGCGTTGTCTGATGACGAACTCGTGCGGTTTCATCACCTTGCCATAGACATTGGGCTCGATGTACTTGTTGAAATCCACGACGAGAGAGAACTTGAACGGGCACTGACTGCTGACGCAAAAATCGTCGGGGTTAACCAGCGAGATTTGGTCACTTTCCAAGTTGACCATGCTCGTGCATTGCGGATGGCCAACCAAATTCCCGATGGTGTCGTACGAGTCGCAGAAAGCGGTGTGCGTCATGCTCAGGACGCAGCCGAATTACATAACGCCGGATATCACGCAGTTTTGGTCGGCGAGAGTCTGGTGACAGCTCCCGACCCATCAGAACCGGTCCGAATGTTGCGGTCAGCGTCTCTGTAGAAAGCTCCTCATCATTCCAGTATCCGCCGTCGATTCTTTGTCGGGCGGTACGGTGTCAACATGTTCGTGAAAATTTGTGGCATCACGAATGAGGATGATGCTCTTCTTGCAGTGGCTATGGGGGCCGACGCGGTTGGCTTCGTGTTTGCTCCCTCAACGCGTCAGGTTTCAGCTCAGGTTGTCTATGACATCACTCGGCGATTGCCACCCGAGATATTGACGGTCGGAGTCTTTAAAGATGATCTCCCCGATCGTATTTTTGACATCGTGTCGAAGTCGGGAGTGAAGGCAGTACAACTCCATGGACATGAACCCGTCTCTACCGTGGCTGCTTTGGCCGACAATGTGCGTTGGATTATTAAGGCTGTTGCCGCGGGTTCCCGTGAGGCGCGAATCGCAAACCAGTTCGGAACTGACCTGATTTTGGTGGACGCACCTAAGGCAGGATCAGGAACGGTGTTTGACTGGTCGTTGACTGATCAGATCCCGTCGGGGATTCGCCTGATCTTGGCCGGCGGATTAACTCCCGAAAATGTGGCCGAAGCGGTGAACTATGTGAACCCATGGGGAGTGGACGTATCTTCGGGCGTTGAATCAGCTCCCGGTAAAAAAGATGCGATCAAACTGCGCCGTTTTATTGCTAATGCCCGGGCGGCTGCTCCGCCAGAGGACCCGACTTCGGGACTCAACGAATTCCCCTACGACTGGGCCGACGAATAACAAATCGTTGAATTCCAGTAAACGACTAGGCACTATGCAACTTTGAGTGCGAACATAGAGAGTCTGTTGTGAGGAGTGAAGTGTCTATTTCAGAGAAATCAATTATGTCTGAACCATCTGAAGCGGGTCGTTTCGGCGAGTTCGGTGGTCGTTTCGTCCCCGAAACCTTGGTGCCGGCCTGTCAAGAACTCGAAGCGTCTTTTCGTGAGGCGTGGGCTGATCCCGTATTTCGTGCTGAATTAGATCAAGTTCTACGTGAATACGCCGGTCGACCTTCAATGATCACCGAGTGTTATCAACTCGGAGCAAAGTTGGGCATTCGGTTAGTACTGAAGCGCGAGGACCTGAATCACACGGGGTCGCACAAAATCAACAACGTGTTGGGTCAAGTGTTGCTGGCTAAGCGAATGGGCAAAAAACGCATCGTCGCGGAAACTGGCGCTGGTCAACATGGAGTGGCCTCTGCTACTGCTGCAGCGCTCATGGGTATGTCGTGCAAGGTGTACATGGGAGCAGTGGACGTTGAGCGTCAAGCGCTCAACGTTTTTCGGATGAAACTTCTCGGGGCCGAAGTCGAAGCTGTGCATAGTGGTAGTCGTACCCTCAAAGATGCAGTGAACGAAGCAATGCGAGATTGGGTCGCATCGGTTGAATCAACGCATTATTGCTTGGGTTCGGTGATGGGGCCGCATCCTTATCCGTGGATGGTTCGCGAGTTCCATCGAGTCATTGGTTCAGAGGCGCGTGAGCAATGTCTTGAGCGCTATGGCAACGATCCAGACTTTGTGGTTGCCTGCGTTGGCGGGGGATCCAATGCGCTCGGAATCTTCTCGGGTTTTGTGGATACCGATGCGCGGTTGATCGGTGTTGAGCCAGCAGGAGGAGCAGCTGTCGGTCGCGGACAACCGGGAGTTGTGCACGGTATGAAGAGCTATCTCATGCAAGACGAATATGGTCAAGTGCAAGAGGCGCATTCAATTTCAGCAGGTCTTGATTACCCGGGTGTTGGGCCGGAGCATTCGTACTTGGCGTCAATCGGTCGAGCCGAGTACCCGACCGTGACTGATGCAGAAGTCATTGAAGCTTTCCAATTAATGGCGAAAGTAGAAGGCATCATTCCGGCTCTTGAGTGTGCGCATGCGTTGGCATGGATCACCCGCGAGGCACCAAAAATGCAAGGAAAAACCGTTCTGATGAACCTGTCGGGCCGTGGCGATAAAGACGTTGGTCAAATGATGGAAATTCTTGGATGAGTGCCTCGGTGTTGACACCGCTTGAGGCCACATTGCGCGCCAAACGTGATGCGGGCCGCAAGATTCTCGTTCCCTATGTCACCGGCGGGCTCCAAGGTTGGGCGGATGCGATCCGGGCAGCCGCAGCCAATGGAGCCGATGTGATTGAAATCGGTCTGCCATTTTCTGATCCAGTGATGGATGGTCCGATTATCCAAGAGGCCTCGCAACGAGCATTGGATGACGGAGCGACGCCGGTTTCTATTTTCGAGGGAGTCCGGACTCTTGACGTCGATGTTCCTCTCGTTGTGATGTGTTACTACAACACGGTTCATCACGCCGGCCATGAAAGGTTCGCGTCGCAATTGGTGCAAGCAGGTATTGCGGGAGCGATTATTCCCGATCTGCCACTCGAAGAATCAGGGCCGTGGTGCGCTGCAGCCGACGGGGTCGGATTGTCCACGATTATGTTGGCTGCACCAACAGCGCCCGATGAACGTTTGCCGAGGGTCTGTGCGCGGGCCCGGGGCTTTGTGTATTCAGTGGGATTGCTAGGCGTGACGGGTGAACGAACTGAGCTGGCTGCGACTGCGAGTCAATTGGCGAGTCGGTTGAAGAAGATCACGGACGTTCCCGTCATTATTGGAGTTGGCGTGTCCAATAGTGCTCAGGCAGTCGAAGCCTGCAAAGTTGCGGACGGAATCGTCCAGGGAGCTTCGGTGGTGCGACGACTGATGGAGGGCGGCGCTGACGCAGTTGGGGCGTATGTCGCGGAAGTGCGCGCCGCTATTGACGCTGGTTAATCCCTTCCCTGGAGAACGACTTCAATAGGGTGACGAAGTTCATAAGACTCTTTAGTGTCAATTGAAGTTATTCCGGTGCATGTCTGACATGATGTCAACTCGACCCCCTATTAGGAGATATACATGAAGAAGTTATTAGCCCCCCTAGCCATTATCGGTTTGTTGGTTTCTTGTGGAAGCGACGACTCAGATGTCGCAACAACTGAAGCCCCCACCACTGAAGCCCCCACTACTGAAGCACCTGCCGAAGCGCAAGACATCGTTGCCATTGCCAGTGGCAACGAAGACTTCTCGACTTTGGTAGCCGCAGTTGCTGCCGCTGGACTCGTTGAAGTTCTTCAGGGCGAAGGTCCGTTCACAGTATTCGCTCCGACCAATGATGCCTTTGCTGCCCTCCCCGCAGGATTGGTTGACAAGTTGTTGCTCGAGGAAAACAAAGATGTACTCGTGAAGATCTTGACCTACCACGTGGTGTCGGGTGCCGTGTTGGCCGCTGATGTCACTGCTGGCGAAGTACCTTCAGTTGAGGGTCAGAACATCACCGTCACCACCGAAGGTGGCGTCATGGTCAATAACGCCAACGTAGTCGTAACCGACATCATTGCTTCAAATGGCGTCATTCACGTGATCGATGCAGTGATTCTTCCCCCAGACGTAGATCCTTCTGCTCTCTGAGTTTGAATTGAAAAATTAAGACGCTGAAGGCGGGCCTCCGGGTCCGCCTTCAGTCGTTCTTGGCCTAGGCGTAGGAAGTGCAAGAATTGACGTCGTGGACCCGGAGAAGACAAGTGAAGTGACGAAATGCGAACTCTGCGAAGCCGCCCGATTTACCGAGTGGTATTACGAGGATGATCTGTGCTGGGTGGCCGAGTGTGAGGCGTGTTGTGTTCCGATGATCGTGTGGAAGACCCATGATCCGCAACCAAGTGACGAAATTAAAAAGCTGTTGCACGCCCGTCTGCTCGAAGAGGCCACGAAAGTCTTTGCGTACGAGCCTTACATAGACGACAACATGCGAAATATCCCCGATCACTATCACGCACACGCGCGGGGTCGGGGTTTGTGGTTTGGTCAAACTCCGCCACGGCGGGATTCGAAGACTTAAATTGCCGTAATCAGCAAGGGTGGCGGATGGGGCGACCAGACATGATGATCCTTTCTGTCGAGGGACAGTTCTCTTCAAATCACGCAGCGTGAGATTTTCCGATAGGTCATTGGGCCTATTCGCTCGTTCTGCCATTGAAAGTGGTTAAACCACTACTCGTTGTTATTTTCCGTCACTGGTCCGACGGCATTCACTTACTCGGTGATCTCGGCTTCTAAGGTGGCGGCATGAGTTCATTTCCCCGCCCAATCGAGGTTCTTCCTCATCGTGCACCGTTTCTTTTCGTTGATGAAATCACCTCGGTTGAACCGGGAGTGTCGGCTTCGGGTCGGTGGCACCTAACTGGCGACGAATGGTTTTTTGCTGGTCATTTTCCAGGACGTCCGACGTTGCCTGGTGTTTTGATGTGTGAGGCCATCGCTCAAATGGGCGCCATCGCAGTATTGGTGGGCGGTCAACATGAGGGGAAGATTCCGCTTTTCGGTGGTCTCGACTCGGCGCGTTTTCGTCGGCAAGTTCAGCCCGGAGACACTCTTGAATTACAGGTCCAGTTGGGGCGAATGTCAGCCCGAGCCGGAAAGGGATCTGGCAAAGCGCTTCTCAATGGAGCAACTGCATGTGAATGCGACTTGATGTTCGTACTCGTCGACGCGTAATTCAAAGCCTGTGGAATCAGGCGGGAGCCACAATCAAAGATCCGTTGTGTCCGCCGAAACCGAAGTTATTCGAAATCGTGGGTCCGGGTTTCCACTCACGTGCGGTTCCCATCACGAGATCAATGTTGACGTCATCATCTAAGTGGACTGTGCCAGCGGTGGCGGGAATCAATTTATGTTGGAATGACAACAGGATGGATGCGGCCTCAAGTGCACCGGCTGCGCCTAAGGCATGGCCGGTTACTCCTTTGATACTGGTGACGGCTGGTCGATGAGGAAATACCGTTGCCATCGCGGCAGCCTCAGCGGCGTCATTCAAAGGAGTTGAAGTTCCGTGAGCATTGACGTACACAATCGATTCATGAGCGAGACCAGCTTCGTCTAAGGCGAGGCGCATGCAATTGATTGCACCACGGCCCCCTGGTGACGGAGCCGTGATGTGGTGGGCATCGGCGTTACTGGCTGATCCCAATACTTCGCCCAATATTGTTGCCCCACGAGTAACTGCATGGTCCCAAGCCTCGAGTATAAAAATCCCTGCGCCCTCGCCCATCACGAAGCCATCCCGATCGCGATCAAACGGACGACTTTGGCCAGTTGATGACAGGGCAGTCATGTTGTTAAAACCAGCCAATGATGATGGGGTAGCGGCGGCTTCAGTGCCGCCGCTGACGATGGCATCGCAGCGACCCATGGCAATGAGTCGCGCTGCATAACCCAACGCGTGGGTTGAGGCTGCACACGCGGTGCTGATCGTTTCGTTCGGACCCTGAAGGCCATACTTCATCGAAATGGCCGCACCTGAAGCGTTCGCCATCATCATGGGGACAAGAAACGGAGAAACACGTCGCTCGCCTTTTTCTAGTCGAATCTGAATTTGCTCTTCAAGAGTTCCGAGTCCACCGATACCCGTTCCGAGTATTACCCCAAAACGAGTCGGGTCAACGCCGAGTTCACCGGCCTGAGCCATCGCCTCGGCTGCCGCAGCCACCGCGAACTGTTCAACACGGTCAGCGCGACGGGCCTCTTTTGCATTGTTGTTAAACCACGGCAGCGGATCCCAATCAGCAATAGTGACCCATTTGCCAGAGGTAATTCCGGGACCTAACAATCCCGACCAAAAGTTCTCTTGACCAATGCCACATGGGGCAACGACGCCGAGACCCGTGATGGCAACTCGGCGTCCTAACATCAGGACAGCTTCGCAACAATCAGGTTGTAGGCCTGGCCGACCGTCTTGACGTCTTCAATTTCACTTTCTGGAACTTCAACATTGAATTCTTCTTCAAGTGCCATCACGAGTTCCACGAGATCAAGGCTGTCGGCATCGAGGTCATCACCAAACGAAGCCTCAAGGGTGACTTTGTCGGCATCGACGCTCAAAACATCAACTGCGCACTTGCGAAAGCGGGCGAAAAGTTCTTCATTCATTGCTGTTCTCCTTTGTGAGCCAAATCATGGCAACGGTTCTTACTGTAAACGCTTCAGCGTTCGGATTGGGTGTTTTCCAAGTGAACTTCGACTAATGACCCATACGACTAATGACCCATACCTAGTCCACCATCAACTGGAATCACTGCACCGGTGATGTACGCAGCGTCGGGGGATGCGAGGAACACAATTGTTCCCGCTATTTCTTCGGGACTTGCGAGGCGTCCCAAAGGAACGGTGTCAGTTAATGCCGAAACTCGGTCCTCAGACAGTGCAGCCAACATGTCTGTTGCAACCGGACCTGGTGCGACGACGTTGGCGGTGATTGTTCGACTACCCAGTTCTCGGGCGATCGAACGGGCGAGACCAATGAGTCCCGATTTTGAGGCGGAATAATTGGCCTGTCCGGCCGAACCAAGCATGCCAACAACGCTGCTGACGAAAATCATTCGACCTTTACGGGATTTTAACATTCCTTGCGCGGCACGTTTCGCGACGCGATATGCGGCAGTCAGGTTGGCATCAATAACATCTGCGAAATCAGATTCAGACATGCGAAGTATCAACATGTCCTTAGTCATTCCGGCATTGGATACCAAAATTTCGACTGGGCCAAAATGCTTTTCAATAGCGGTAAACGCGGCATCAACTTCAACTGAACTGGTGATATCGCATTTAACCGCAAAGAATCCGTCAGGTGGTGAGCTCGAATTGTATGTCACTGCAACGCGGTCTCCGAGTGCGGCAAACCTTTGAGCAGTTGCGAGCCCGATACCGCGTGATCCGCCAGTGATCAGAACTACTCGACCGCTTGATTGAGGTAGCGATGATTCTTCGGGCATCAGCGACTCTCCCACTTAATGATTGCGCTCGCTGCTGTCATTCCGGCCCCAAATCCAACCAACAAAACCGTGTCGCCCTTTTTGAGCAAACCAGTTTCAGCAGCATGAACAAGTGCTAGTGGAATGGAGGCCGATGATGTATTGCCTGTGAATTGCAAAACAATCGCCGCTTTTTCTATGGGAATTTCTAATCGCTCACAAGCCGATTGGATAATGCGGATATTGGCTTGATGAGGAATAACCACATCAATATCGGACGACGTTAACCCGGCAGCAGCAAGAGATTTCTGGGCGCTATCCACCATGATGCGCACGGCGCGACGAAATACTTCTTTGCCCTCCATCTTGATGAACCCACCAAGATCGGCGTAGAGGACATCTTCTGCCGAACCATCGGCATCAATATCCCAGGCCAACATTTGGCCGGGCCCATCGACTGCTTCAAGTACCACTGCTCCTGATCCGTCAGCGAATAGCACTGCAGTATTGCGGTCTGACCAGTCGGTGATTCGCGACAGTGTGTCAGTGCCGATGACAAGAACTTTATTGGCTCCCATGGCGATGAGTCCATGAGCAACAGTGAGCGAATACACGAAACCGCTACACGCGGCATTGACATCAAATGCACCACACTTCAATCCAAGCGCATGCTGGACGGTGGCCGATGTTGCGGGTACACAACGATCTGGGGTCGTGGTCGAGAGCACCAGAGCATCAATTTCTAACGGATCAAGTCCCGCCATTTTGAGAGCCGCAGTAGCCGACTGGATGCTGAGTTCGGCAGTACTACCTCCGATGCGACGTTCGGCGATTCCGCTGCGCTCGCGAATCCATTCGTCAGAAGTTTCGAGGGTTTGACTGAGGTCATCGTTAGTGACAACTTTTGGAGGAAGCGCGCTGGCCCAACCAGTAATCAACGCGCCACGGATTCCGGGTGGAGTTGCCGGCATGTTAAATCGTCCTAAGCCAGGCGATGGGCTGGCGAAGTGTCACGCGCTCACCTTCAACCGCAATAAATGATTGAAGGATTCCTTCGAAGACGGATACAACGGGAGTGTCACCGATACTGCCCAAGGACTGTCCGATTGAGATGCGATCTCCTGCTTGAACTGTCGCTATCGGAGTGAAGACACCAGAAGCCGGACTGACCACCAAACGCTCGACGACAAATAGATGTTCGCCTTCATGCCGTTGCAGTCCAGTAGGGGCGGCGTTGTTGACCCATTCAATGAATTTGTCGAGTTCGTCAGGAGTGGCGACGGAGATTGTTCGGACGCCCTCAAGGGTTCGCTTGGCCATTCCAGTGAGAACCCCACCTGGACCAAGTTCTGCGAGCCCAGTGACACCCAAATCAGCGATCGTGAGCAAACATTGCTTCCATCGCACTGGGCTGGATAGTTGAGCCGATAACAGGCTGGCCCATTCGTCGCCATGATCGTGAGCAATGGCATCAACGTTGCTCACGATCGGAACTTCGGTATCACGAGGTTGAGCGGCACCAATGGCTACTCGTAATCGTTCACGAGCCGGCGTCATGAACGGAGTATGGAAAGCACCGGATACCGGTAGTGAGATTGCTTTTTTTGCACCGAGCTCTTTGGCGATCTCAACTGCTCGAGCGACGCCTTCGGCTGAACCAGCGATCACGACCTGTCCAGGAGCATTGAAATTAGCGACCCACACATCGCTATCGGCCCGACGGCAAGCAACTTCAACCAACTCATCATCGAGGCCCAAGATTGCTGACATGGTTCCGGGATTGCTTTGTCCTGCTTCATGCATGGCCTCGGCTCGCTCAACGACCAGACGTACCCCGTCATCGAAGCCAAGTGCTCCAGTTGCTGTTAAAGCGGTGTATTCACCCAAACTGTGACCGGCACAAAAACTTGGTTCGACTCCGAAACGTTCTACTGCGTCAAGCACCATCAAGCTTGAGACAAAAGTTGTGAGCTGAGCGTTACGGGTGTCTTTGAGTTCTTCTGCATCAGCATCGAGTAAGAGGCGACCGACATCGCGTCCTGAAACATCGGAGGCTTCTTCAACGAGATCCCAAGAATCATGTTCTGTCCACGGGCGACCCATACCTGGACGCTGTGATCCTTGACCCGGAAAGGTAAATGCCAGCACGATTAGAAGTTAGACGCTGGCGGCTCCCGAAACGGGCTACTAACGAGTAATGACGTTGAAACAAGCCACAAATAGTGAGTCCTTTTCGGTGATGGGGGCTAACATATTTGGGTCGCCCCGGTAGCCCAACGGCAGAGGCAGCGGTCTCAAACTCCGTACGGTGTGGGTTCAAATCCCACCCGGGGCACGACAATCTTGGTGGCGTACTCGCACGATTTTTCGAGTGTGTTCGCCACCAGTTCTTTTCCTACGAGATTTTCAGACGGGTAGGCTCACGATGTGGGTCAGAGAATGATCGAGCGACGATTAAGAGAGACTGGTGTACGTCTTCGTCGGCTGCGAGCCGAACTGGCGATTGTGGATGAACAATTAAGTCATTTGGTTGACGAAGCAGAAGATAAGGCACTGCGGTCACTGGTGTCTGAAACCTCAGGTGCGGGGATGGAATATCGCGAGGCCCGCCTACATGCCGATGCCATGCGTCAGCATCGGGTACACGTCCAATTTTCAATTACTGAACTCGAAACCAAGCAAGATGAACTGCTAGACAAATTGGGCCGTTCCTGAGTAGTTCCTTGTCGTTGAGGCATGCGGAACGAAAAAGTGCTTGAATACAACCAATGAGTATTCGAGTGGTGATTGCTGAAGACGAGGCCATTATTCGTCTTGACCTGCGCGAAACCCTTGAAGAAGAGGGCTATGAGGTCATTGGCGAAGCGGGGCGTGGAGACGTCGCCCTCGACCTGATCCGCGAACTCAAACCCGATTTGGCGATTTTGGACGTCAAGATGCCCGGTATGGATGGCCTTGAAGTCGCCCGCATGATAGGCGATGAGAAGATCTGTGGTGTTTTGGTTCTGACTGCGTTTAGCCAACGCGAAATCATTGATCAGGCTCGTGACGCCGGAGCATTGGCATATCTCGTCAAGCCATTTCAAAAGAGTGATCTCATTCCAGCGATTGAAGTTGCCATTGGCCGTTTTCGCGAACTGCAAGCATTAAACGGACAGATGGAAGTTCTTGAAGAGCAAATTGAGGCTCGAAAGATCATTGATAAAGCCAAAGGACGTCTGATTGACGAGTTCGGTTTGAAAGAGCAAGAAGCTTTCTCGTTTATTCAACGAACTGCTATGAAAGATCGTTCACGTATGAAAGATGTTGCTGAAAAGATCTTGTCGGGAGATCTACAGCCTTGAGCACAGCGGATGTACACGAGAAGACTCTGCTTGTTCTTGACGGCAACTCACTGACTTATCGAGCCTTTTACGGAATTCCAACCGATATGGTCACCGCTAGTGGTCAAGTGACGAATGCCGTGTATGGCATGACGTCAATGTTGTTAACCCTTCTCAAAGACCACAAGCCGAGTGGCATCGTGGTCGCCTTTGATCGTCCTGAACCTACGTTTCGTCACATTGCTGAACCTTCTTATAAAGCTCAGCGCGAGGCGAGTCCAGACATCTTGCGTCAGCAATTGGGAATTGTTAAAGAGTTGTTAACGGCAATGGGCGTCACCATTTGTGAATTGTCGGGATTCGAAGCCGATGACGTGATTGCAACAGTCGCCGATCAAGCAGTTGACATTGGATACAAGGTCATTATCGTTACTGGTGACCGCGATAGTTACCAACTTGTTCGCGACCCTGATGTGCGGGTGCTCTACAACAAACGGGGTGTCTCCGATTACGTGTTGTACGACGAGGCCGGAATCTTCGAACGAACGGGTGTCACGCCGCGTCAATACATCGCTTACGCGGCATTACGTGGTGACCCCAGTGACAACTTGCCTGGTGTGCCTGGGGTCGGTGAAAAAACGGCGGCGAAGTTGATCGCAACGTATGGCGGGCTGGACGGAATTTTTGAACACGCTCATGAACAAACACCAAAGTTGAAGTCGTCGCTTGTAGAAAATGAGCAACTGGCTCGCAAGAACGAAGATCTGATGACTCTTCGACATGATGCGCCGATTGAAATTGATCTCACAAATTTGGAGGTCACGCCGAACGCCCGTGAAGTGGCACGACTCTTTGACTTCTTGGAATTTAAGTCAATGCACAATCGTTTTAAAGAGGTGCTCAAAATCTTGGGACATGGCACCGAAATTGAGTCACTGGTCGGCGCTGAAAGCATTGTCGAAAATCAGGTGTTACATGCCGAAGTGACGACTGCTGAATCTTCAGCGGCTGTTACATCGCTGTTAACTTCTGACCATCTCTTCAATATTGCTGCTGAGTGGATTGGCGAACCAGGGCGATCTGAGCTTGTCGGTCTCGGAATAACGTCAGAAGTTGATCAGTCAGCAACGATGTGGGTGTCGGCGAAATTACTGAGTGACGACGGTGTTAGAAA
>LFFB01000014.1 GCA_001510335.1 Actinobacteria bacterium casp-actino2
GTGGTGTCATTTATTGATCCCGCTTCAATTCGTCCGATGCGCGTCGTGGCCGACACCGCTAACGGAATGGGCGGACTTGTTGTGCCGGCGGTGTTTGAGCGCCTGCCCCGTCTTGAACTTGAAGTGATGTATGGCGAACTCGACGGCACCTTCCCTAACCATCCAGCCGATCCTTTGCAGGCTGCGAATCAACGCGACTTGCAGGCCCGCGTTGCATCAGGCGGATTCGACATTGGTCTCGCTTTTGACGGTGACGCTGATCGAGTGTTTGTGACGGACGAACTTGGCCGTGGACTTTCGGGCTCAACAACCACCGGAATATTGGCGACGAGCATGTTGCGTAAGAGTCCAGGGGCAACGATTTTGCATAACCTCATCTGTAGCCGTGCCGTCCCCGAGGTCATTCGTGAACACGGGGGAGTACCTGTGCGAACCAAGGTGGGACATTCATTTATCAAGCAAATGATGGCCGAAACCGGAGCTGTCTTTGGCGGCGAACATTCAGCGCACTACTACTTCAAGGACAACTACCGTGCCGACAGCGGGCTCATCGCCACGATGTTGATGCTTGAAGAGATCAGCAGAGTTGGAGAACCGTTGAGCGAGATTCGGCGTTCATATGAGCGTTATTCATCAAGTGGTGAAATCAACACTCAAGTAGACGATTTATCAACGGTGATCGAATCAGTCTCAAAGAAGTTCGGTTCATTCCCGCAAGATCGACTTGATGGTCTCACCGTTGATTGCGGTCCATGGTGGTTCAACCTTCGGCCTTCGAATACTGAACCGTTGTTACGCCTCAACCTTGAAGCGCCCGATCGCGACGAATGTGACAATCGTGTGGCCGAGCTACTTGCGGCAATAACCTCAGTCTGAAACAAGGAGTTCTCATGCCCATCGATCCAGAACTAGCAAATGTCTTAGCGTGCCCCGTCGATAAGGGTGTTTTGTACATGCTTGATGACGAAGACGCCTTGTACAACCCGCGTTTGCAGCGGCGCTACAGCATCCGTGAAGGTATCGCTGTGATGTTGGTTGATGAGTCTGAGGTGGTTTCATCGGCTGAGCACGAGCGCATCATGGCCAAGATCGCCGCTGGCGGAGTCAAGACCACCGGACGCTGAATCTGGGCGTGCCATTGGCGACAGTGTCACAAAGGCCGACTTTGAGCGGTCTACACTCGTGACATCGGGCTGACAGATCGGTGCCAGCAGGCCCCGGCCCGGGATAGTGCAAGACAAGATGCAACCTTTAGTTGACATCGTTGTTTGCGCAACCCCGTGTAATTCACATCATGTCAATGACCTCATAAGGAGCCCAACCATGTCCACGTCTTTTGCTGAACGTAAAGACTTCCGCGTCGCCGATCTTTCGATGGCCCCATTTGGCCGCAAAGAAATTCATCTCGCCGAGCATGAAATGCCCGGCTTGCGCGCGTTGTGCAAAGAGTACGGCGTCACCAAGCCACTGAAAGGTGCGCGAATTTCTGGTTCGTTGCACATGACCATTCAGACTGCAGTTCTGATTGAGACATTGGTTGAACTTGGTGCTGAAGTTCGTTGGGCATCGTGCAATATTTTCTCGACCCAAGATCATGCAGCGGCCGCAATTGCGGTTGGTCCGAACGGAACTGTTGACAACCCATCAGGTGTGCCGGTGTTCGCTTGGAAGGGCGAGACGCTTGAAGAGTATTGGTGGTGCACTGAGCAGATGATGACGTGGCCTGACGGAGACGGCCCGAACATGATTCTCGACGACGGTGGCGACGCCACCTTGTTGTTGCACAAGGGTGTTGAGTACGAAAAGTCGGGAGAAGTTCCTGATCCCACAACGGCATCTAATGCGGAACTGGCAATCGTGCTTGGTCTCTTGCAGCGTGGTCTGAAGACCGATCCGTCTAAGTGGACTCGTATGGCCGCCAGCGTGAAGGGTGTTACTGAAGAAACGACCACCGGAGTGATGCGCCTGTACAAGATGGCTGAGCGCAACGAGTTGTTGTTCCCCGCGATTAACGTGAATGACTCCGTCACCAAGTCAAAGTTCGACAACTTGTACGGATGCCGTCACTCACTGATTGACGCGATCTGTCGTGCGACTGACGTCATGATCGCCGGCAAAGTTGCCGTTGTTTGTGGTTATGGCGATGTGGGTAAGGGTTGCGTGCAGGCATTGCGCGGCCAAGGTGCGCGAGTCATCGTGACTGAGGCCGACCCCATTAACGCTTTGCAGGCAGCAATGGAGGGTTACCAAGTCACGACTATCGAAGACATCATTGGTGAAGTTGATATCTTCGTTTCGGCAACTGGCAACGACCACATCATCACTATTGACCACATGCTCAAGATGAAGCACAACGCGATTGTGTGCAACATCGGCCACTTCGACTCCGAAATCGATATGGCTGGCTTGGCTCGAAGCGGCGCGACTCGTGACGAATTGAAGCCCGGAACCGACTTGTGGTCTTTCCCTGATGGACATGCAATCATCGTGTTGGCTGAAGGACGTTTAGTGAACCTCGGTTGCGCAACTGGTCACCCAAGTTTCGTGATGAGCTGTTCATTCTCTAACCAAGTCATCGCGCAAATTGAATTGTTCACGAACCTCGCGGCATACCCACTTGGCGTGTATGTATTGCCAAAGCATCTTGATGAAAAGGTTGCATCGCTTCACTTAGGTGCACTCGGAGTCAAGTTGACGAAGTTGACCGATGAGCAAGCTGAATACTTGGGCGTTGCTCCCTCGGGGCCGTTCAAACCCGAGCGTTATCGCTACTAATGACAAAGTTGTACGCGGAAAAGCTAGCCCGGTGTATCACCGGGCTAGCTTTTTTCGGTCTTGGAATCACTCTCTTTATTCAAGCCAATCTCGGACTCGCGCCATGGGATGTTTTCCATAAGGGACTTTCCGAGAAGTTAGATGTTTCCATCGGTTTAGTGATTGTGGGCGTCGGCCTTTTGCTCTTGTTGTTATGGATTCCTTTGCGGCAAAAACCGGGAGTAGGCACAGTTTTAAACGCGCTAGAAATTGGTTTCGTTGTCAACCTCACCAAGCCATTGATTGGTGAACCTGATCAACTCGTGATGCGCACCTTCATGGTGATCGCCGGTGTTTTGGTGATTGCGCTTGGATCAGCTTTGTATATTGGCGCAGGCCTCGGCTCGGGGCCGCGTGATGGTTTGATGCTGGGATTATCAAAGCGATCAATTGTTGGTCGTCAGATCAGTATTCGCTTAGCACGGACAGTCATTGAATTGACGGTGATGGTGGCAGGGCTTTTCTTGGGTGGCTCAATAGGTGTCGGAACATTGATCTTTATGTTCGGCATTGGGCCGTTAGTGCAACTGGTTTTGCCGCGATTTGAAATGCGCCTTGCGAGCGACAAACAGATCGCTTAGATGCCCGTAATGAGTCGGGCTGCAGCGGCAGTTTTTTCGCCCATGACCTTGTAGCAGTCGGGCGAGATGCGTTCTTTCGGTCCGACCACGGAAATTGAAGCTACGGGTTGAGCCGGCCCGTCGTAGATCACGCTGCCAATCGCAATGGAGTTCGGGTGTCCTGGGGTAATTCTGTAATAACGCGGTCGGTCATCATTGGCTGCGTTCAACCAAGCCGACTCGCCAGTAGGAAATTGATCAATCAACGTGCGCACATTGGTGGTCTCGGCTGAGTTTTCTCGCACAAAGACTTGCTTACCAATCTCCATCGTGATCTTGACGTCATGTTTGCTCTCAACTTTGTCGAGCAATGTGGCGTATAAACTTCCACCGACATAAGTGAATTGCCACAAGAGTGCGGTTTCGCCAATGGCTTCTGAAAGTTCCTCGAGTTGTTCGCGGGCAGTTTTTCGTAAATTGACGGCGACCCGATTCGACAATGTGAGCACTCGAGGAGTCAACATCCAGGCGGTGCCATGATTTTGCTTTTGAATGTACCCACTTGCGCCAAGGGTGATCAAGATCCGCTGGGCGGTGTTCTTGTCCATGTTCATGTGGCGAGCCAGGGCCGAGACGCCAATGGGTTGCAATTCGGCAACGACTTCGAGCACAGCGAGGGCATTTTCTACTGTTTGCAAGGTCTTCACGGCCATGAAAGAACACTACACAACTAGTGACTTCTGTATTCAATAAAAATACACCAGATCAGATTGTGAAACAGCACATTCTCAACTCTGCCATACCCATTTGATTTGATGGCCTCATGTTTAGTGCTTTGCGTTGTACCCAATGTCGACAAATATTCCGCCCGCGTGCGGTCGATGCCGTGGTTGAATCTCCAACGGGGCGAGTCTGCAGATCATGTGATCCAGTGAGCGGCGCCACTTCACGAACGATTAGGGCAACTGATCAGTTGCACGGCGACACTCAAGAATTGATTCGCGGATTGAAATACCGCAATCGACGAGGTGCCGTGGCCGAATTAGCCGACCAGCTGGTGCAGTCAATCATTGATGATCCCGAATCTCCGCAGTACGAGATTGTGACCTGGGCGCCAACGTCAAGTATGCGTCAACGCCAGCGTGGCTACGACCAATCCGAGTTATTGGCACGGGCTGTCGCGACACGTTTGGGTATTAAATGTCGGCGCTTGCTTTATCGCGATCGCAGCGCACCTCAGACCGGTCGCAATCGTGAACAACGGCTACATGGTCCAATCTTCAGGGCCCGACCGATGCGGCGGCCTTATCGAGTTCTTGTGATCGATGATGTGGTCACGACAGGAAGTACTTTGCGGGCGGCCGCACATGCGCTCGACTTGGCTGGGGCTGCAGAGGTGTGCCTGCTGGCGGTGGCGGCCACACCACGTGACCGTTCTACAAATTCGCGAGTTGCCTGACCCGTTGCACCGCATTGGTCGGATCAACGTCCACCCAAATGCCATGCATTCCTACGGCGGTGGCGGCATTGACATTGCTTTGGGCATCGTCAAGAAATGCCGTTCGATGAGCTTCAACTCCAAGCCGACTCAACGAGAGTTCGTAGATGGCGTGGTTGGGTTTGCGCATACCGACTTCGTGGCTGTCAACAACATCATCAAAAATAGTGGCAAAATCAAGCATTGGCCACCAGGCTTGCCGCAATTCGCGGACATTGTTGGTTAAGACTCCCAAGCGAAATCCGCAAGATTTGAGTTCGTGAACGAGGTCAACGACCAAATGATTGGGTTCGAAGGCAAAGCCGACGATCGACGGATTCTTTGAATCTGCGGTCTTTGCGGCAGGTGTTTCTAATGAGTTCGCCGAAAAGTGTAAGCCGGCTTCCAGAACCAGTGGGCCAAGTTGCTCGCGATACTCGACCATGCTGATCTCGCCACGCTCTAGGCGATGCCACGGATGGTCAGTATCTTGCCCATAATCGCCCATCATGACCTTCATCACCTTGTCGACGGGGTCGTTGGGGAAACGTTTGGCTACGTCGGATGGGCGTCCGTTGCTGGCTAAAACCCCACCAAAATCGAAGATGACTGCGTCGATATGCCGAGATGACGATGGGGTCTGTTTTGACGAGGAAGGTGCTGAGTCGAACACGGGACAATTCTGCCCGTCGGCCTGCTTGCTTACATCATTGTTGCATGTGAACTTTGGGTGACCCCCGAGGCACGTAGATACCGCCTGTAGGCTCTATACCTGCATGGGAATCCTCGATCGCATCCTGCGGGCCGGTGAAGGCAAGAAACTGAAGGCCCTCGAGGGTCTCGTTCCCGATATCAACGCCCTTGAGTCATCTATTCAGTCTTTGTCTGACGACGCACTGCGTGGCAAGACCGCTGAATTCCGTACCCGTCTTGAGCGGGGTGAATCGCTGGATGATCTTCTGATTGAAGCCTTTGCGGTTGTGCGTGAAGGAGCCCATCGTGTGATCGGGCAACGGCACTACGACGTGCAGTTAATGGGTGGCGCGGCGTTGCACTTTGGTTGGGTTGCTGAAATGAAAACGGGTGAAGGTAAGACTTTGGTCTCAACCTTGCCGGCCTATCTCAACGGTGTGTCTGGCAAGGGCGTGCACCTCATCACGGTCAACGACTACTTGGCCCGTCGTGACTCCGAATGGATGGGTCGCGTTCACCGTTGGCTTGGTTTGAGCGTCGGACTCGTGGTTCCGGGTTCTCGCGAACGACCCGAACAAAAGCGGGTTGACTATGCCGCCGACATTACATACGGAACCAATAATGAATTTGGCTTTGATTACTTGCGCGACAACATGGCGGCAACCAAGCTCAATAAGGTCCAACGTGGACATGCCTTTGCCATCGTTGACGAAGTTGACTCAATTTTGATTGACGAAGCGCGTACGCCGCTGATCATTTCTGGACGGATAGCCGATGCGGCCAATCTGTATTACCGATTTGCTTCCATCGTGCGTGCGCTCAAGCGCGATGTTGATTACGAAGTTGAAGAAGATAAGCGCATTGTCATGCCGACTGAGGCCGGTATTGAACGAGTCGAAGCCGAGCTCGGTCTCGAAAACTTGTACGACGAAGTGCAACGCAATCTTGTTCACCAGTTGCAGGTGGCCTTGAAGGCGAAAGAGTTGTATCGCCGGGATAAGGATTACATCGTTCAAGGTGGCGAAGTAAAAATCGTTGACGAATTTACTGGTCGAATTCTGGAAGGTCGTCGCTGGAGTGAAGGTATTCACCAAGCGGTTGAAGCCAAAGAAGGCGTCAAGATCAAAGAAGAAAATCAGACACTTGCGACGATTACATTGCAGAACTATTTCCGCATGTACGACAAACTTGCGGGTATGACCGGAACAGCGCAAACAGAAGCTGCCGAACTGATGAATACATACGATCTGCAAGTTGTGCCGATTCCAACGAACCGCGCCGTGGCGCGTATTGATTCACCCGATCAGATTTTCAAAACAGAAGATGCCAAGTTCAACGCGGTTGTCACTGACATCATTGAACGACATGCCAACGGGCAACCTGTCTTGGTAGGTACGGTCAGCGTTGAAAAGAGCGAACACCTCTCGCGACTTCTCGCCAAAAATGGCGTGAAGCACGAAGTCTTGAACGCTAAACAACACACTCGTGAAGCCGAAATTGTGACGCAGGCTGGTCGTCTAGGAGCGGTCACGGTTGCAACCAACATGGCCGGTCGAGGAGTAGACATTTTGCTTGGTGGTAATCCAGAAGGTCTTGCTCATCGCGCAGTACTCGCCGAAGGTCATGCCGCTGACACGCTGACTGACGAATTTACTTTGCCGCTTCCGCTTGATCAGATGCCCGATGAATATCGCGCTGCGCGAGTTGTGGCGCAGGCTCGCTATGCCGAACTCCTCACGGCAATAACAGCGAAGTGCAAGGCTGAGGGAGACAAAGTTCGTGAGGCTGGAGGGCTATATGTCATTGGCTCAGAGCGTCATGAGAGTCGTCGTATCGATAATCAGTTACGTGGACGCGCCGGCCGCCAAGGTGATCCTGGTTCAAGCCGTTTCTATTTGAGTCTTGAAGACGAATTGATGCGCTTATTCGCTACTGGCGCGTTGAGTTGGGTGATGGGCCGAGCGTTGCCCGATGACGAAGCAATTGAACACAAGATGGTAACTAAGGCCATTGAGCGGGCCCAAAGCACTGTTGAAACACGTAACGCCGAGATTCGTAAGAACGTTTTGAAATATGACGAAGTGATGAATGAGCAGCGCAAAGTTATTTACAAGCGCCGCGACCAGATTCTTGATGGGGCCGATCTGAAGGTTGCCGCTCTCGAATACATGGCTGAAGCCGTTGATTCGCTGATCGAAACCCATTGTGTGAGCGAAGCTGATGACGAATGGGATCTAGAGGGTCTAACCAAGGAACTGAAAACTTATTGGCCCAATGATTTCACGCCAGAGGTTTTGGGTCAGTCGTCAAGCACCAACAAGATGTACGACGTCGTGATGGCGAACGCAACTGGCTATTACGACCAGCGTGAAACTGAATTGACTCCAGAAGTCATGCGTGATGTTGAGCGCCAAGTCATGTTGCGCATTATTGATCAGCGTTGGCGTGAGCATCTTGAAGAGATGGATTACTTGCAAGAGGGCATCAACCTTCGCGCCATGGGTCAAAAAGATCCACTAGCCGAATGGCAGCGTGAGGGTTACGAAATGTTCGGTTCCATGATGAAAGGAATCGCTCAAGATTTCGTGAAGTACGTCATGCATGTGCAACTGGTTCGCAACGAAGAGTCAGCGCCCGTCGTGCAAAACCTTCAACAGACAAAATCTGATGCGCCGTCGGCAGTTAGCCAAGCATCAGCACAGGGTGCAAGTGAAATGCCTCAGCAGGCTGCGCCAGTCAAGCAACAGCCCATCGTGAACGACGAGTGGTCAAAGACCCCTCGTAATGCGCCGTGCCCATGTGGCTCGGGTAAGAAGTTCAAGATGTGCCACGGCGCCAACTGAGTTCGTCATGCGCGATTTCACAGATGACTTAAAAGATGTGAGTCGACGGCTTGGTGAGGCAAAGGTCTATCTAAAGATCGAAGCACAACGAGATCGTTTCCGCGAACTTGAGATTGAGGTCTCAAAGCCCGGTCTTTGGGATGATCAAGAGTTTGCCAAGAAACTCAATGCTGAATACGCGAATACCAAAGGTGACATTGACATTTTTGATGGACTGGCTCGTCAGTTAGAAGATGCTGAGGTGCTCCATGAATTAGCCCGCGAAATTGATGATGCCTCTCAAGAAACAGAAATTGAATCAAGTATCAAGGTTATTGCGCAGTCACTAAATGGACTTGAAATGCGCAGTTTGTTTACTGGTGAACATGATGAGGCAGATTGCATTGTGCACATCAACACCAAAGACGGTGGGGTCGACGCCCAAGATTGGAGCGAACTTCTGCTGCGCATGTATCAGCGTTGGGCTGAGCGTCGTGGACTTGAGTTTGAAATTAACGATATTTCGCCAGGTGTAGAAGCCGGAATTATGTCGGTTGAATTCACGTTGAAGGGTCGCTACGCCTACGGGCTCATGACTTCTGAACGAGGTACTCATCGTTTAGTTCGGATTAGCCCCTTTGATAACCAGGGTCGCCGCCAAACAAGTTTTTCCAATGTGCAGGTGTGGCCAGCAATAGAAAACCCCGACATTGAGATTGATGAAACTGATGTGCGGATGGAAGTATTCCGTGCCTCTGGAGCTGGTGGTCAGCACGTGAACAAAACTTCATCGGCGGTTCGCTTGATTCACGAACCGACTGGTCTTGTCTCATCGTCTCAAGAAGAACGCAGTCAATTGCAAAACCGCGAAAGGGCGATGAATCGTTTGAAGGCGATGGTTGCGGCAAAGATTGAAGAAGAACACCAGGCTGAACTTGATCGCATCGCTGGTAAACAAGCCACCGTCGGTTGGGGTAGTCAAATCCGAAGTTATGTTTTGCAGCCGTATCAAATGGTGAAAGATTTGCGTACAAATATTGAATCAAGCAGCGTCGAATCAGTGCTGGACGGCGATATTGAAGAATTTATGGTCGGTTATTTGCAATGGCGTCGTGCTGGCGACGATTCCTGACGAAGTACCACTGATATCCTGACCACTTGACTTCATGTGGTCGGCCAACTGGTCGGTCTCTTGCCCGAGGAGCAATATGATTCGCCTCGAAAACGTGACAAAAACTTATGGCACCGAGATACCTGCGGTGCGCGACGCTTCTTTCGAGATCGCTAAGGGCGAATTCGTCTTTATGGTTGGTCCGTCGGGTTCTGGTAAGTCGACATTGTTGCGGCTCATGAATCGTCAAGAACAGCCCGAACGCGGCGAAGTGTGGGTGGCAGGTAAAGATATCAATGCCATGGCTGACTCAAAAGTTCCGTATCTACGACGAAATATCGGAAATATTTTTCAGGATTACAAACTGTTGCTCAATAAAACAGTTTTTGAAAACGTGGCGTTTGCTCTTGAAGTGATTGGTCGACCTAAGCATGTGATTCGCCAACAAGTACCAGCAGTACTCGACCTGGTGGGTCTTTCCGATAAAGAAGATCGCTTTCCTCACCAACTTTCTGGTGGAGAACAGCAGCGTGTTTCGATCGCCCGAGCTTTTGTGAACCGTCCATTGATTTTGCTGGCGGACGAACCCACCGGAAACCTTGACCCCGCAACGGGTGAGGGAATTATGCGGTTACTAGATCGCATCAATAACACCGGGACAACAGTCGTCATGGCAACCCATGATCAGCGAATCGTGAATATGATGCGCCGCCGTGTTGTGCAACTTGACCGAGGCGTCATAGTGCGCGACCAAGAACGAGGAGTGTACGACTGATGATTGCACGAATCAGTTACGCGTTCCGCGAAACGTGGGCGAGCTTTAAGCGCAATGTCACTTTGACGATGGCCGCCGTGATTACCTCTGCGGTCTCTTTGCTGTTGGTTGGTTCAACTTTTTTGATTCAGCGAGCTTTTGACAATCTGCTGACCCGATGGAAGGGCGACGTCGAACTCATTGTGTATGTGCGCTCGGACGCTGACCCGAATCAGATTCAAGTGATTGAAGACGCTCTGAAATCGCAACCATCAATTATTGATGTCACAAAATTGCGGTATCTAGATCAGGCTGAAAGTTATGCCGAGGCTCAGAAGTTATTTGCTGGTGACCCCGGAACCCTGCGACTTCTCACTCCTGAGAATATTCCTTCGCAATTTAAGGTCGTCCCAATTTCGCAGGACTCAAACCTAATTCGTGAACTTGGCGAACAGTTCCGAGGTTTGGCCGGAGTTCGCGAAGTCGCCTACGCGCAAGATGTGTTTGACGTCGTGGCACGAGTCTCGCAATTTATTCGAATAGCGACGACTGCGATGTCGATTGTTCTCCTCGTCGTGGCAGTTGGACTCATCTGGAACACCATCCGCACGGCTATGTTCGCCCGTCGTCGTGAAATTGAAGTGATGAAATTGGTTGGTGCAACGAATTGGTTTATTCGCATCCCATTCATGCTTGAAGGGCTCTTACAGGGTCTCATCGGTGGAGTCCTGTCATGTTTAGGTTTGTGGGGACTCAACTCGGCATGGTCGGGTGCAGTCGCTGATTTCAACGACACTGAACTAGCGGCTCTCGTGGTGACTGATGGCTATATGCGTTTCGTGATGATCATTTTGCTTGGCATTGGTGCAATAGCCGGAGCCGTTGGTTCGGGTATTGCGGCTTCACGTTTCTTAGACGTCTGACCTTCTATTAGGGTCTATATATGGCCTACGAAGAAATCATTTATGACGTATCCGAGCAAATCGCGACGATTACTTTGAATCGCCCAGATCAGCTGAATTCATTCACGAATCGCATGCTCAAAGAAATCATCGCGGCTTTTGATGAGAGTGATGCTGACGACAATGTTCGTGCTGTCATCGTGACCGGTTCAGGTCGGGCCTTTTGTGCAGGGGCCGATTTGTCAGGTGGGGGAGAAACCTTTGCCAAGGGTGGAAGCGATGTGAAAGCCAAGACTGGCGTCATGCGTGATGGCGGTGGCTTGGTGTCACTGCGAATTTTTGAGAGTAAAAAGCCAGTGATCGGCGCAATCAATGGCGCAGCAGTTGGCGTAGGTGTCACGATGACTCTGCCCATGGATATTCGCCTTGCGAGCACAACCTCAAAATTTGGATTTGTGTTTGCAAAACGGGGCATAGTTCCCGAAGCCGCCAGTAGTTGGTTCTTGCCGCGGATTGTCGGTATTTCGCAAGCCACAGAATGGTGTTTCACTGGTCGCATGATTAGTGCTGAAGACGCCAAAGAAGCACGACTCGTTCGAAGTGTGCACGCGCCTGAAGACCTTTTGTCAGCAGCTCGTGAGATCGCTCGCGAGATTGCGGAAAACACTGCGCCAGTTTCAGTGGCCTTGTCACGGCAAATGTTGTGGCGCATGCTTGGTGCCGATCATCCGATGCAGGCGCACCGAGTTGATTCAAGAGCAATCAATTCACGTGGTGCGAGCGACGATGCCCGCGAAGGTGTCATGAGTTTTCTGGAAAAGCGACCAGCGGACTTTCCAGTCAAGGTCAGCGATGGATTGCCAGAAGTATTTCCCGATTGGCAGGATCCACAGTTCTCGTGAGTGATGAAAATGTGAGAGAAATCTCAATGTACGAACGAGTGGGTGGAATGCCCTTTTTTGAAACCCTCGTTGATCATTTTTATGTGGGAGTCGTGGCCGATGAAGTGTTATGGCCCTTGTATCCCGATCAGAGCGACCTTGAAGGTGCTAAGCGACGATTAACTCTTTTCTTGGGGCAGTACTGGGGCGGACCACAGACGTACATGGAAGAGCGCGGTCATCCAAAACTACGCCTGCGGCACATGCCATTTCGTGTCGGACCACTTGAACGTGATCGTTGGCTGGTGCATATGGCCGCGGCTATTGAGGTGACAACAACCGATGAGTCCATTCGGCAAGAGTTGCTGGCGTACTTTGTTCCGGCTGCTGAGCACCTACGTAATGACACCGGATTGCCCATTAGTTCGTCGAAGCCAGGCTAAAAATTGCGTATTAACTGAAGACAACAGTCTTGCGGCCGTATACCAAGACGCGATGTTCAAGATGAGCGCGAACGGCACGAGCCAGCACAATAGTTTCAAGATCGCGGCCCTTGCGTGTGAGATCGGCTACTGAATCGCGGTGCGAAACCCGCGCAACTTCTTGATCAAGGATTGGGCCTTCATCAAGTTCTTCGGTGACATAGTGCGCAGTCGCGCCGATGATTTTGACACCACGATCGTGGGCTTGTCGATAGGGGTTGGCGCCAATAAAAGCCGGAAGGAATGAGTGATGGATATTGATGATTCGCGACTGATATGCATCAACCAGAAGTGGCGAAAGTATTTGCATATATCGCGCCAAGATGACCAGGTCAACTTGGTTGTCATTGAGGGTTTCAAGCACCGCGAGTTCTTGATGTGATTTGGTTTCTGGGGTTACTGGTAAATGCACGTAGGGGACACCCATATGTTGCACGAGGTCGGCATGATCAGGATGATTGTCAATGACCGTCACAATGTCTGCGGGAAGTTCGCCTGATCGCCAGCGACTGAGTAAGTCGAAAAGGCAATGTGACTGCTTGCTGGCGAGTATTGCGACCCGTAGTAGGTGGTCAGTGAAACGCAATTGTACGTTTATTGAGAATTTTTCGGAAACTGATGCAAAAGCGTTGAGAATTTCGCGTCGATCAAGTGAGAATCCGTCGAGTTCAAATTCAACTCTTTGGAAGAAGACCCGTTCGACGTCGTCGGTATGTTGCTCGGCGTGCACGATATTTCCGCCATGTGCTGCGATGAATTCCGCGACCGCAGCAACGACACCACGTTGGTCGGGGCAATAAAGTAAAAGGACGCCAGTTGCAGACACGTCCACAAGTTTGCCTGCCGAACAAGTCAATTGCGACTTGGTGACGATTCAAGTGCTGAAAGAATTAGGGCTGAGGGATGAGGGCGTGGCAGGCCACCGCGGCGGCTGCTGCCACATTGAGGGAATCGATGCCCGATGCCATTGGGATTTTCACCATATGGCTCACTGACAACAGGGCCTCTGCGGACAGACCGGCTCGCTCGGATCCGAGAACGACGGCAACTTTCGCATCGACGGGAATTGATAGGCCAATATCGCGAATATTGCGGGCGTCCTCGCGAGGGGTGAGCCCACACACGATGTAGCCGGCATCGCGTAAAGCGATGAGTGTTGATGAAGCATCGGTCACTCGGCTGTAGCGCATCGAAAATGCGGTTCCCATGGACACTCGAAGGGCGCGCCTGGCGAGTGGATCTGAGCTGTTGCGATCAAGGATGACGCCATCGATTCCGAGTGCTGCAGCACTACGCACAATGGCCCCGATATTGGTGGGATTATCAACATCTTCAACAACAAGCAAGTGACGCGCTGATGTCAGCAGTTCATCAAGTTTGAGTGGGGCTGGTCGTTCAAAGAGGCCCATGATGTCGAGGGCTACTCCCATACCCGTGAGAGTTTTGCGAACATCCGCATGAGCGGCATAGACGGGAACAGATGAATCAACCTTGTCAACAATCGGACTCGGCGACACAGCATCGGTTAATACCTCAACAAGTCGACATCCTGCGGCTAGCGCTCGTTCAACAACTAAGTCGCCTTCGGCAATGAACATTCCGAGGGTGATCTTTTCTGCTTCGCCGGTTTGCATTGTCTTAAAGACACGGGCAGGAATATTGCGCGGACGCAGCTCTCGCTCACGCAGTCGAAATCGATCAAGGCGTTGATCATCTAACGAATCAACGTAGATCAGCTCACGAGACATATTTGCGGCGTCAGAAATCAGTAGTACCAGGGGTACGGCGCCCAGTCAGGATCGCGCTTTTCAAGAAAAGACATGCGACCTTCTTGCGCCTCGTCGGTCATATACGCCAATCGAGTTGCCTCACCAGCAAACACCTGTTGACCAACGAGTCCGTCGTCAATGAGGTTGAAAGAAAACTTCAGCATGCGTTGAGCAGTGGGGCTCTTGCCATTGATTTCTTTTGCCCACTGCAAGGCGGTTGCTTCAAGTTCGGCATGAGGGACAACGGCGTTAACCATGCCCATACGTTGGGCATCTTCGGCGCTGTATTCGCGACCGAGGAAGAATATTTCACGAGCGAATTTCTGCCCAACTTGCCGAGCTAAATAAGCCGAACCGAAGCCTCCGTCAAAACTTGCGACATCGGCGTCGGTTTGTTTGAAGCGAGCGTATTCCTTGCTGGCGATTGTGAGATCGCTGACGACATGCAAACTGTGTCCACCGCCGGCAGCCCAACCAGGAACAACACAGATCACTACTTTGGGCATGAAACGAATTAGTCGCTGGACCTCCAGGATGTGCAAACGTCCGCTTTTGCCGGGATCAATTGTTTCGGCAGTTTCACCTTCGGCGTAGCGATAACCATCGCGTCCACGAATGCGTTGGTCTCCACCACTGCAAAAGGCCCAACCGCCATCTTTTGCTGATGGGCCATTGCCGGTTAGAAGTACGCACCCAACATCGGTGCTTTGGCGCGCATGTTCGAGAGCCGTGAAAAGTTCATCAACTGTGTGTGGCCGAAACGCATTGCGTATCTCGGGACGGTTGAATGCCACGCGTACCGTGCCATGTTCGACCGAGCGGTGATAGGTGATATCGGTGAAATTGAATCCCGGCACGATCCGCCAAGCGGTGGGGTCGAAGATGTCAGAAACGTTGTTCTCGCTCACGGCTTTATTCTCTCAGACGAAAACGTGATTAGCCCCTTTTTTAATGAATGTGTCATCTTGCGAAACCATGGGGAACTGCCAACACTTTGTCCCTCTTAATGGATACTTTGAGTAAATGTCCAGATTGCGTCACATTAGCGTCGTGGCCGGGTCTTTGGCCCTGCTGCTGCTGACGACGGCGTGCTCTTCGGGCTCGGCCCAGGGGGTGATGAGTATCTCGGCCAGCACAACCAGCCCAGTGACAACGACTTTTTCTGCGTCGACGACTTCGTCGAGTACCACTATGCCGCCGACGACCACTTCGACGACCAGTGTGGCGCCGACGACAACACTGCCTGAAGTAACTCCTTTGTTGGCTCCGCTGGTGGCAGTTGGTCGAAGCGATGGACCCGAAACTGCACGAATTCAAGAGCGCTTGCTCGAACTTGGATTTTGGTTGCAGTCAGTTGATGGTGACTTCGGCGGAACCACCAAGCAAGCAGTGATGGCATTCCAGAAATACATGGGGCTTGATGCCACAGCGCGAGTCGATCAAGTAACCGCCGATACCTTAACGCTTGCTACGACACGAGCTGTTGGTCTATCAAGCGAACCCGGAACTTTGGTTGAAGTGGATAAAGACAAGCAAGTGTTGTTCATGATGAACTCCGGAAAACTGTTGTGGGCAATCAATACTTCAACCGGTAATGGGCAGTATTACTTAGAGACGAATCAAAAGGATTTGGTGACGTGGGAGACTGGACGTTCATTGACTCCCTCAGGCCGTTACAAGATTGATCGTGAAAAGTCAGACGGCTGGTGGGATGGAGACTTGGGTCGGATTTATCGACCAAAGTATTTCAAGGGTGGTATCGCAATTCATGGTTCAATGAGTATTCCGAATTATCCAGCATCGCACGGATGTGTGCGGGTTAGCACTGCGGCGATGGACATGATTTGGGCTTCGGGTTTGTTGCCGAAGAAAACTCCGGTGTGGGTGTACGGAAATGACATTGAGGCTGAAGGTGAACCTCCGGTCATTCCGACGACTACGACTACGACAACTACAACTACAACTACAACTACAACTACAACTACAACTACAACTACAACTACAACTGTGGCACCGCTACCGGCTGATCCAAATCTGGCTACGACGATCGCTCCCGCCTGAACTATTTCAGCGAGGGGAAAGCAATAAGTCTTCGATGCGGGTGAGCGCGCCCCAGTTATTGATTAATTGCTCGGCGGTCGTTGAGGAAATCTCGCCATCGGATTTCTGAATGACGGAAATCTCGTAGCCGAGATTTTCAATCCATAACAGTGCTTCGCGAGGCTCAATTCCGGAGACCCGCTGAACCATTTCGCAACTAAATTCCATAATGATCGATGGACGATCTCGGTGAAGAGTTTCCAGGCCTGATCGCAAAACTGATATTTCTGCACCCTCGACGTCAACCTTGATCAGCTTTGTTTTGCTAGGGGCAACGTCATCAAGGCGACGAACTGGGACGATGAAGCCAAAGCCATTGGCGATCGTCGCGTTTTCGCTAGCCATCAATCCACCATTTGAGCCGATGTGGGTACTGAACCAGGCCCATTCACCAGAGTCAGAGAGTGCGCTTGGGATCAACGTGATGTTGTGCAGATTGTTCTTCTCGGCAGTAAGTAGTAGCAATCGGCAATTTTCGGTATTTGGTTCGACGGCGACAACCTGTCCATGGGGCCCAACGATTCGTGCAGCATCTGTGACATGAACACCGATGTTGGCGCCAACATCAATAAATGTGTCACCCGGTTGTAGGAGTTGATGCAAGACCCGTGAGACGTGGGGTTCATATCCCGCGGCCACCTGCGGCGAAACTGAACCCTCTGCTGTGTCAACCGCGATCTGCAATCCATTGATTTCGTGCCAGGCAATATCCTGTGGACCAAATCGAGCCACGATGCGACTGGGGAGAATCTGTTGGTCGGTGTGCAAAATGAGTGAACGCAGTGGGTCCTTGCCAGATTTGATGGCTTGATTAGCTAGGTGGTGGAGAACGTGGTTCTGCTCGGGAGTTACTTCGCCAAAGACCAACGAAATCATTTCGTCAATCGATGCCGGCGCACTTTGTTTGCGTTTAAACACAGGTGTAACAGTACTCTTCGACTGGCTCTGCTCGTGAAGGTTTGCCCGCACGCGTGATTGGAGCGTTATCACTTGGCAGACTGGTGGGGTGACTAAAACTTCTCAACCTTCGCTAAGTGTTCGTTTATTAGCCGAAGGTATTGGCACGGCCTTTTTGGTGGCGGTCGTTGTTGGCTCGGGCATCATGGCGCAACGTCTTTCTCCCAATGATGTCGGTTTGCAATTACTTGCAAATGCTGCGGCGACAACCGGTGGACTGATTGCTTTGATCTTGGCCTTGGGACCAGTTTCGGGGGCCCACTTCAACCCAGTCGTTTCCCTGGTCACGCGATTGTTTGGCGGGCTGACAAATCGCGAATTGGTGTTGTACTCGATCGTGCAGATCGTTGGCGGATGTGTGGGCGCAATGATTGCGAACATCATGTTTGAACTCGATGCGGTGAATTGGTCAACGAAGGATCGGTCGTCGGGGGCGTTGTGGTTCTCTGAGGTGATTGCCACGATTGGACTTATTCTGGTGATTTTTTGCATCGTGCGCAGCGGTCGAGTCTCGGCAGTTCCGTACGCGGTGGGCGTTTGGATTGGGGGAGCGTATTGGTTCACCTCGTCCACCAGTTTTGCGAATCCAGCCGTTGACTTTGCGCGTTCAATGTCGGACACTTTTGCCGGAATTAAACCGTCATCGATTCCGGGGTTTTTGATTGCTCAGTTCGTCGGCGGAGTTATTGCCTTCTTTTTGGTGAAGACGTTGTATCCGGTCGCCAAAGAAGAAAACTGATATCAACACATCTCGCTGAAAATGGATTTATAGCTTTCCGTCGACCATCAATTGAATGGTCCGACGGCAGGTGCGATTGAAAGCATCAACTGCCATGAACAAATGCTCGTCCGAAGTGTCTTCTTCTTTAGTGTGGCTGAGTCCGGCAATTGACGAAGAAAAAATCATGACCGTCGGAATACTGCGAGCCATTTCACTGGCATCGTGGAGTGCTCCACTTGGCAATTCGACATCGTGACCTTCAACTTCGCGGACGCTCGTTCGCGCTGCTTCAAGGAGCTCTGGGTGAAATGGCATTGGGGGGATCCGGAAGATGTGCTCGAACTCGACGGTGCAACCTTCGGCTTCGGCAGCAGCGTGAGCAGCGGCAATACTTTCGGAATACATCGCTGCTAATTCGCCAGCATCAATGTGGCGCATATCAAGAGTGATTGTTGTTTCGCCAGCGACTGCGGTGACGACGCCAGGTTTGCAGGCAACTGCACCAACGGTCGTCACGCCATCATGGTTTTCGCCGATATCGGCCACTGCTAATGCAAATCGAGCAGCTGCCCGAAAACTGTCGCGACGCATTGGCATCGGCATTGTTCCGGCATGAGCGGCTTGACCCTTGAAAATGAGTCGCTCGCGTTCAATACCTTTGGTGCCAGTCACTGTGCAAATACCCAAATTCATTGATTCAAGAACTGGCCCTTGTTCAATGTGGACTTCGACATAAGCCTTGGCGTCAGCAACTCGAGTCTGGGCTCCGTCCATATTGTCGATGTCAACGCCATGTTGCGGCAAGACGTCAATCAGTTTGTTGCCCTCTTTATCGGAGAGTCCGCGCATGATGTCAACATCAACTGTGCCCATGACTGCCGCTGAGCCAAAGAGTGAGCGGCTAAAGCGAGCGCCCTCCTCATCGGCCCAGTCAACAAGCGCGACCGTCACCGGAGGCGTGCCCTGAGCGGCGAGTGAGCGCAGTAATTCAAGGCCGGCCAAAACGCCGAGGGAGCCGTCGAGCCAGCCACCCTTGGGGACGCTGTCGAGGTGGCTGCCAACGACCAGCGTGTCTTTCGAAGCTCCACGAAGGTAAGCCCAAAGGTTCCCGGCTTCGTCCACGTCGACATCAACGGGCAGGCCCGAGAGTTCTTCTCGGAGCAGATTGCGAGCATTCACCCATTCAGGGGTCCAGCAGAGGCGGCGGGAGCCTTCTGGGCCTCCGGTGCGGGACGCCAATTCGCGTAAGTCGGCGACAACTCGCTGGGGGTTAAAAGTTCCGGTGTCTATAGCGGTGTTACTCGACATGCCATAACGGTACCGTGGCAGCCGTGACTGATCACATTCTTATCAATGGGCTTCGAGTCGTCAGCGTGATTGGCGTTCTTGATCACGAGCGTGAGTCGGCCCAGCCGCTACAAATTGATGTCGATATTCACGTTGATTTACGAGAGGCTGGGCAAAGTGACGACCTCACTCAGACCGTGCATTATGGCGAAGTCTGTATGCAACTCGCAGCAGTTGCACGCGCCACATCTGATCAATTGCTCGAGCGTTTGGCTCAGCGTATGGCCGATGTTGTGTTGACATTTCCTCATGTTTTGGCAGTTGACCTAACCCTCACCAAACTTCGACCACCAGTACCCGAAGACGTGCGGTCATCAGCCGTGCGAATTCATCGCGTTGCCCTTGGCGCCAGTGAGTAAATCGTGCACGAAGCGATTGTTGCTCTAGGAAGTAATTTAGGAGACCGAGTTCAATCGCTGAGTTTTGCCATTGAACAGCTCGGTGTCGGTGTGCTGAAACAATCTCAGGTTTTTGAGACAGACCCAGTTGGTGGCCCAGAAAATCAAGGGGCGTATCTCAACATGGTTGTGGTGCTAGAAACCGACCTTGACCCATACGCGTTGATGCGCTGGTTGCATCGCATCGAAGCCGAAGCAGGAAGGGTGCGGGAGATTCACTGGGGTCCACGCACGCTTGATTTGGATTTGCTCTTTTATGATGATGTGTCAATCACTGGCGGCGAGGTAACTGTGCCGCATCCGAGATACGCCGAACGCCGTTTTGTTTTGGCACCATTGCAAGAAGTGGCTCCACATCGTTGTCCCAAAAATTGGGATGCAACTCTTCCCCCAGATGCGGTGTACCCACGCGGCGCGCTCGCACAATTGACGTCTTCTTTATAAGTTGAGTTGTCGTTCGACGCGACGAATTTTTTCGGGGTAGTGGCCGCGACCATATTCGGGTTGTTGGCGCAAAACGATCTCGAGCAGCTCGTCGTGTTGTGCCGTTTCTTTCCAAGGCAAGGCGATGTACAACGGAAGATTGAAAACTCGTAGTCGATCAAGGTGTGAGTACACCTGCTTTTGGTAGATATAGCGCTCTTCCCACGGCCAATTTGATGGAGCAAAGCCAGTGCCTGGATCAAGGATGCATAGACGTCGTAATCCAAATCGATCGGCAACTTTAAGTTGTTCAGTAAAGAAGTCGAGCATGACCTGAATCGGGTCTGCCTTCACGAGTTCCATTTCGCGCGGATTCGGCCCTGACAAAAATGGCAACACAATCGGTGCTTGAAAATCGGCAGCCACTTGCCACATCTCATCGCTTTGCATTCCATCGGCAGCGTTGATGACCGTTGCCCCATGTTCGAGGGCGAGGCGTGTAACTTGCGGTTTCCACGAGTCGATACTGAGCGGCACATTGAACTGGGCCAAAGTTTCGACAATCTCTTTGAGTCGGTCCCATTCTTCTTGCCATGGGATCACTGAAGCATTATCGGTTGAGCCCTGGCCGCCGAGGTCAATACCGTCACACCCGTGATTCAGGAGATATTCACCTCTCTGCCTCGCAGAAGTGGCGTCAGTTGCGATTGAATCAAGGTTTAATGAGTCAGGTGAAGCGTTCACCACCCCGTACAAGAACATGTTCCGCAGGCTACGGGATGGAGTTGACATGAGTGCAGTCAAGACATTCGATCCAGCGGGATGGGACTTGGCTTACGCTTTGAGCCTGAAGGGCAACCGCACCATTTCGGTGTGCATCCCTTGTCGTAACGAAGCCCAGACGGTTGGCGACCTCGTCCGAATGATTGAACCGACTCTTGTTGGCACATTGGTCGATGAATTGATTGTGCTTGACGATGACTCAACCGACGGTACCGATGAAATTGCCGCCGAAGCCGGTGCAACGGTGGTGCCAATTGATTTTGTGCATTTCTTTCACGGAGCTGAGCGCGGAAAAGGAAATACCCTTTGGGCGAGCTTGTTGGCGAGTGCTGGCGACATCGTCGTCTGGATTGATGGTGACATTACAAGCTTTACGGCCGATTGGGTTGTTCGGTTAGTAGTCCCATTGCTCATCGACGATGAACTCGGACTCGTGAAGGCAAACTACGAACGGCCGTCGCACTTAGGTGGCGGTGGACGAACAACAGAACTTGTCGCGCGACCTTTGTTGTCGATGTATTTTCCAGAAATTGCCGATCTGCAACAGCCGCTTGCTGGTGAATTTGCTGGTCGGCGAAGCATGCTTGAAGCCATTCCTTTCGCAACAGGGTGGGGCGTTGAGATCGGCATGTTGATCGACATGGTCGCGAAGTTCGGTATTCAAAGTCTCGGACAGGTTGATCTTGGCGTGCGATTGCATCGGCATCACAAGTTAGAAACTTTGGCGATTCAAGCCGCCGAGGTTGCTGCGACATTGCTCTTGCGTACTCCGTATCCGCCCGACTTTGCTGAAGATGTTCCCATGTTGCATCGCAAAGAATTGGGTCCTCTGCAACTCAATATCGGCGAGCGTCCACCAGTGAATTCGCTGCCGAAAATGCCTCAGTTGCCTCATTCAGATCGCAAATAGCGCAAGAAGACAAATCCCGAGTCGTGGCATACATGCGCAAGCGTCCACGACTCATGGTTGAACCACTCACCTTCGAAAATTCGTGGGGTCGTGCCGCCGACAAACATCGGAGCGATCGTGAGACAAATTTCGTCAATCAAATTTGCCTGCAACATTTGATTGTTGAGATTTGAACCACCTTCGAGAACGCAGATGTTTCCTGAAAGATCGTGCACGATGTTGTGTACATCACCTGTGACGATCTGGGTATTGCCAGCATCAAGTAGCGCCTGAGTATTCGCACCCAAATCGCCGGTGGTGGAGAGTACGACGAGCTTCTGGTGAGCAGGGAGTGGCGAGTACGAATCTTGGCGAATGGTTTGGGCTCCGACGAGAACGCAGTCCGCCGAACGATGGAGATGCAGGAAAACTTCGCGATCGGCAGGTCCGCCTAACTTTGCCGAGTTGCCGTCGATCGCCGTGGCGCCGTCGGCCGTGCTGATCATCGACAGCACAACCCAAGGTCGGTCCCCAGAATGATCACGGCGGCGGGTGCGATGGGCGCTGTCGTAGGCCTCGGCGACCGAAATCTCTTGGGGTCGCGGGAAGAGCATCTGCACGACCTCTGTCTAGCGGTATTTCTGCCAATAATTGGCAAAATTTCACAGGGCAGAGTTTCTGACACCCCGTCAGAAGCGGGGTAGGGTAATGACATGTATCTCGCCGAAACCCCCGAACAGCAGGCACTACGTAAAGAACTCCGTGAGTATTTCGCGGCCATGCTGACACCCGAAGTGCGCGCCGAATTGGGCGAATCTGGTGAGGGAAGGCCATTGTTTCGTGAACTGGTCCGCAAACTAGGTGCCGACGGTTGGCTCGGACTCGGTTGGCCCAAAGAATTTGGTGGCCAGGGACGTCCGGCAACTGATCAGTTCATTATGTTCGACGAGATTCAACGCGCCCATGCGCCGTTCCCATTCGTCACGGTGAACACTGTTGGGCCCGCCCTCATGGCCCATGGAACTCAAGCCCAAAAAGATCAGTACCTCACCGGAATTCTGCAGGGCGAAATCAATTTCGCGATTGGTTATACCGAACCTGAGGCCGGCACCGACTTGGCCGCTTTGCGTTGTTCGGCTGTGCTCGATGGTGATGAGTGGGTCATCAATGGCAACAAGGTCTATACCTCGGGCGCCAATCAGTCTGACTATGTCTGGCTGGCTTGCCGTACCGACACCGAAGCACCCAAGCACCAGGGCATCACATTGATCATTGTTCCGACCAACACGCCAGGCTTTGAATGGACTCCGATCGTCACTGTTGGTGGCGTCATGACCACTGCGACCTACTACACCGATGTGCGCGTTTCGAAAGAAAATGTCATCGGCGAGATCAACGGTGGTTGGAAGCTCATCACCATGCAACTCAATCACGAGCGTGTTGGTTTGGCGGCTTTGTCGGGTCTCACCGAGCGTTTGTTGGACGATGTGACCACATGGTGTCGCGTGACTCCAAGTGGCACTGGCAACGATCAAAAGATGATTGATGTTCCGTGGGTCCAGGCCGATCTGGCCAAGAGCCATGCACTGCTTGACGCAATTCGATTGATGACCTGGAAGTTGGCCAAGGCGGTGTCAGACAACACGCTCGGACCGGCTGAAGCCTCTGGCGTCAAAGTCTTTGGCACTGAGAAGGCTGTTGAGGTCTATCGAATTCTGCAAGGAATTCTTGGACCGGTGTCGCACTTACGTGAAGGATCTGAAGGCGCAGTCATCCACGGTGAAGTTGAACGTGCTGCTCGCGCTGCGCAGATCAACACCTTTGGTGGTGGCGTGAATGAGATTCAGCGTGAGTTGGTAGCAACAGCCGGTTTAGGACTCGTTCGCTCAACGCGATAAATGTTGTTCAGCTAATTCGCTGAATAATGGTGCCGGTTGATACGGCACCACCGCAACACATGGTGATCAAAGCGAACTCTTTGTCGCTGCGCTCAAGTTCGTGCAGAGCAGTGGTGATGAGACGGCTGCCGGTTGAACCAACCGGGTGGCCGAGAGCGATGGCTCCACCGTTCACATTGACCTTCGACATCAAATCGTCAGGGCTGACTCCGTGGACTTGAGCCCAACTGAGCACCACGCTGGCGAAGGCTTCATTGATTTCAACGATGTCAATATCTTTCATCGTCATCCCAGCATCTTTGAGCACTTTCTCGGTTGCTTGAACCGGACCATCTAGGTGGTAGAACGGCTCGGCGCCAACGAGGCACTGTGAGACGATGCGAGCGCGAGCCGTGAGGCCTTCGCCTTTGGCACGATCGGCGTCCATCCACAGGACTGCGGCTGCGCCATCGCTGATTTGGCTGCTGTTTCCGGCGGTGTGGCGGCCACCGGGCATGACTGGATTCAGGCTCGCCAACTTCTCGGCGGTTGTTTCACGAAGTCCACCGTCGCGAGTGACAACAGTTGTGTTGCCCTCTAAATCGGTGACTTCGATCGGAATGATCTCTCGCTCAAAGCGACCTTCTTCGGTTGCGCGAATGGCCTTTTGTTGAGAAATGAGTCCAAGGTAATCGACCTCTTCGCGGGTGATTCCACGACGGTTGGCGATGCGCTCGGCTGCACCAAATTGATCGGGCATATCAAGGGCGAAATCGGCGGGCTTGGAACTTCCGTTGACAAAAGTGACATCAGCACCTTCGCCGAGACGTGGAACGTTTGCGCCAAGCCACACTTTGCTCATGTGCTCAACTCCACAAGCCATGCCAGAGTCGATGACGCCGGCATGAATCATGTTGTGAATCATGTGGTTTGCTTGCTGGCTCGAACCGCACTGACAATCAATTGTTGTCGCGGCAACTTGCCACGGGAGTCCTTCATTGAGCCACGCAGTGCGCGAGACGTTGCTGGCCTGTTCGCCGGCTTGGGTAACGCAACCACCAACGATTTGGCCAAGTGTTATTGGGTCAAGACCAGCGCGCTGCAAAACTCCGGTTTGTACGGCGCCGAGCAACTTGACGGCGTGGAGGTCGGCGAAAACGCCATTGCGCTTACCGATTGCTGAACGACCAGCTTCGATGATGACGGGATTGGCCATGATGGGACTCCTTGTATCGAAAATTGATGAAGGTATTTAGCGTGCTTGAAGATGTACGGGAAGAGTTTTGATTCCGTGAATGAAGCTGGAACGCAATTTGCGAACTTCGCCGGTCAGTTCAATGCGATCAATGCGCTTGGCCATCTCTTCAAACAAGATGCGCATTTCAAGGCGAGCCAAGTTCGCACCAAGGCAGAAGTGTGGGCCACCGCCACCAAATGTGACGTGAGGGTTTGGATTGCGCGTGATATCGAACTTGAACGGATCCTTGAACACTGAATCGTCACGGTTGGCCGACGGGTAGAGCATGGCGACTGCTTCACCTTCTTTGATTTGTACGCCGTGTAATTCGACATCGCACACTGCAGTGCGGCGGAAGTTGTTGACGGGTGTTCCCCAACGAAGAATTTCTTCAACCGCAGTTGTGACCAAACTCGGATCGTTCTTCAATAGGTTCCACTGCTCGGGGTTTTCAATCATGGCGAGAACACCGTGACTGATTCCGTTACGGGTGGTCTCGTTGCCAGCAACTGCGAGCAACAACATGAATAGGTCGAATTCGTGTTCGGTCAGAACGTCGCCATCATGTTCGCTGATCAGGGTCGTGATGATGTCGTCTTTGGGTTCAAGCTTGCGTTGTGCCGCAATTTCGTTGGAGTACATGTACAACTCTGCGGCCGCAATTTGGGCGTCTTCTGGAGAGCCAGCGAAATCGGGGTCGGTGGTGCCGATCATGGTGTTTGACCAATGGAAAACCTTGCGACGGTCCTCAACTGGAATCCCGACAAGTTCGGCAATCGCGATGAGAGGAAGTTCGGCCGACACCTTGTCGACGAAATCAAGAGTTTTCTCTTGTAGGGCTTCGTCAATGAGTTGAATCGCCACTTCGCGGAAGTGCTCTTCAAGCATGCGCATTGCCTTAGGGGTGAATCCACGATTGACCAAACTCTTCAAGCGGGTGTGTTCGGGAGGATCAAGATCAATCATCAAGCGGGCGAGTTCAAGATCGGGACGATCTTGATTCATTAACGAGCCCTTGGCTGCCGAGGAATAGGTCTGAAACTTGCGACTCACTTCAACGATGTCCGCATGACGAGTGAGTGCCCAAAACCATTCGGGGTAACCCTGCTCGATGCCGCGGTGGCGCGCAATTGGAGCTTCATTGCGTAGGCGAGTGAGTAAATCGTGTGGCGGACCGTTGCGGTACACCTCATTGGAAATGACATCAAGTGAGTCGAAGCTCAAATCTGCATTGGTGTCTTGGCTCATCGGTTTACCCCCAGAATTAGCCCGCTGGTGGGCACACCCGTGCCAGCAGTAACGAGTACGTTTTCAACCTTATCTACCTGATTAACACTTGTGCCACGGACTTGTCGAACGGCTTCGGCGATGCCATTCATGCCATGGATATACGCCTCGCCAAGCTGTCCACCATGCGTGTTGATGGGGAGACGACCGCCAATTTCGAGTGCTCCATCCTTGATGAAGTCTTTGGCCTCGCCTCTGCCACAAAAGCCAAACTCTTCGAGTTGCATGAGCACGTACGGCGTGAAGTGGTCGTACAAGATTGCGGTCTGGATGTCGGCGGGGGTGAG
>LFFB01000015.1 GCA_001510335.1 Actinobacteria bacterium casp-actino2
TTATCGCCGAGTGGCCCTAGAAATGCATCGTTTGATTGGTGAACAAGCCGGGCATCAGGCTGTCGCTGAGGCGATGACCCATCTCACTGTTGAAGCCCCCGAACTCGAGCGTTTGGCCGCCGAACGTCGAGCTGAATCCCGTCGTGGGGGACAATAAGCACACCGTTTTGGTGTTTCGTGACTAGTGTCACCCAAGTATCCAACAGTTGGGCCTCTCAGCATGTCTAATATCCGCGCTCGCACCTATTTTTTTACTTGGTGTGAGTGGGCAAACTTCAGGAGTAATAGGAAATCTCATGGCAAAAGATGATGACAATTTGGATCCAAAACCTGAAGAAGAGTTTCTCGAGGACGAAGCAGTAGTTGACGTAGCCGACCCTGATGAGTTGCTTGAAGACGATCTTGAGGACGAAGAAGACCTCGAAGTTGAAGATCTTGACACCGTTTTGGCTGAAGAGGATCCCGAGGCCGAAATTGTTCCGTTAGTCGCCAAAAAGAAGGCCAAGAAGTCCAAGAAGGTTGTCGCCGAAGACGAGGAAGAGGACGATGAAGATGAGATCATCGGCGAGGATGACATTGAAGAAGACCTAGGCGTCATTTTGGCCGCTCGAGTCAAAGGTCGTAGCGAAGACGATGAAGAGGAACCCGAAGAAGAAGATATTCAGTTGTCTAATGATCCCGAAAGCGGCATCCAACCGAAGCGCGCTGACGAGCGGATGTGTACTCAGTGCTTCTTGCTCGTTCGCAAAGGTGCACCATTGTGTCCAATCGGCGACGACACTTGCCCATTATTCCTGTAGTCGCTGATGAGTATTGAGCCAGTCATTCGATCGGCACGGCCCGACGATCTGGCATTGATTGTTGAACTTGATACCTCAGCACGTGTCAGCGTGGCATCTCAGCGTGGTGGAATCAATTGGTTAGTTGAGCATGCTCCGACAGAATCTCTTGACCCTGAAGACGTGATTCAGCACTGTTGGGTCGGAACCGTGGATGAACATATCGTCGGGTTTCTTCGTTGCGTGTTTGACGAGGTTCCACAACATGGTCTGGTGTGTTCTGTGGAGCGGGTGTACGTCACCGAGCAAGCTCGTGAACTCGGCTTTGGTGATGCTTTGCTACGACATGCCATCGAACACGCATCAAATGTGGGATGTGTTGCCATTGAGGGCAACGCTCTACCTGGAGACCGTGAAACTAAAAACTTGTATGAGCGTGCCGGAATCGTCGCCCGAAAAATTATTGTGTCACGACGGCTGAATCAGTAGGCGATTCAGTTATACATTTCGGCTCACTTACCGGTCCAGTTTGGAGTGCGCTTTTCGATGAAGGCAGTCAAACCCTCTTTGGTGTCATCTGATGACATCACTTGAGCGAACAAAGTATTGGTGAGTTTCTTCAACTCATCATCGGGTTGATAAGCCGCAGCTAATACAACTTGACGACTGGCGTAGACGGCCAACGGGGCGCTTGTCGCAATCTGCGCAGCCAACTTGCGAGCTTCGTTCATAGCCTCGCCAGGAGCCACTAAACGCGAAACTAATCCGAGGTGGTAGGCGCGCTCGGCGGGAATGGGGTCGCCCGTGAGAATTGCTTCCATGGCGGCCGCCTGACCAATTGCTCGCGGCAAGCGGAAGAGTCCACCGGCGCCTGCGATGAGATTGCGCTTGACTTCAGCAAGTCCAAATGAGGATCGAGTCGTGGCAATCACGAGATCGGCAGCCAAGACAATTTCGCATCCACCTGCGGTGGCTAGTCCGTCAACGGCCACGATGATGGGTTTTCGTCGTTCGCGGTAAACAAACCCGGCGAAACCGCCCCGCTTGGTAGTGAGGTCGCCAGCTTGGCCTGAATTGATGGCCTTGAGGTCGGCACCAGCGCAAAAGACTGGTCGCTCTTGACCCTCGGTGTTGGCGGTCAGAATACCGATCCACACTTCATCGTCAGCCTCTAGTTGATCGATGGCTGCTTCAACACCACGCGCCACATCGCCGTTAATCGCGTTGCGCGCATCAGGGCGATTGAGGGTGATGATTCCCACTCGGCCTTCGGTGCTGTATGTGACGATGTCGTTTGGTGTTGAGTCGCTCATACCTTTGACCGTAGCGGGAGCGAACCGCTCGGGACTAACCCTCGTCAGTTGTTGGTGTCTCAGCGACTGGTGCGTCGGCGACTTCAGGGGTCGATTCGGTGGGCGCTTCAACGGGCAGTTCGGCGACGACAACTTCGGCGACGACAGCCTCAACGACTGCTTCGCTAGCTGTTTCAGTTGGCGTTTCAACGACGACGGCCTTGGGAGCAGTCGGTGGCTTGGGAGGCAACTTCTTGGCCGGAGGCCGAACTGAGCGCAAAGGCTTTGGTGCGTGATTCGTTGAGGCAACAGCAATACCGAGGCTGGCGGCGATCTGGGGCAGCAATGCGCCCAGACGTTCAACGGTCTTAGCCAAGTCGGGAGCAATTGTCTCAGGCTTTGAGGTGACGGTCACCTGAGCTCGTATGGGAGCGAAGGCGACTGCTTCAAGAACTGCAATCCAACGATCGGCCAAAGCGTCAGCCACGAGGCTCTGTGAAGCGGCTTCAGCGAGCCGGCGTCCGAGTTCGTCGGGGAATATGGCTCCGGCCTTCGGCGGTTGACCCGCCAACTTGAGCGCACGAACAATACGTCCGACGCCAAGCGCAGCATCAATATCTTCGAGCCAATTCTGCTGTTCCTGTTCGGCGCGGGCAGTGAGCCCAGCCCGCAATTCGGCGACGAGTTCACGACAATTGTCGGCTCGTTCAATCACTGGGTGGTTAGATGCAGCTACAACGCTGCGGAGATCGCGCAAGTCAAGTTCGGCCAGATCTTTGCGAGCGGCTTCTGCACGGTCGAGCCAATCGGCGACGCGAAGACGGGGGAGAAGATTCTCGGCCATCTGCAAGACGCTTTGCTCGGGCATGGTTGGCTTACCTTCGGCGGCAAGGGCAGCATTGGCGTCTTTGAGACGCTGACGAACGGTCTGCATACCTTGCAGTGCCAGTTCGGCAATGGGGCGCTGATCTTCGGGTAGCTCAGACAAAACTGCTGTGCGATTGGTTGAACCAGCCCTTAAACGCTTGGCTTTGGGGCGTTGGGGCAATTCGGGGGGAGTCTCGAAATGGGGACGACGCAGTCCGCGGGGCTTGTCGGCACCAGCAGCGTTATCGCGACGACGACGACGATCATTGTCTCGTTCAGCGCCATCGCCGCGAGCGGGACGATCACCACGTGCGGGACGATCACGTCGGTCCTTGCGATCACCGCGATCGCGTCGGTCACCACGATCTTTCTTGGCGAGTTGTTGAGTCACCGCTTCAAAGGGCTTGTCGTTTCCGACGAGCGTGATTTTTTCAACTTTGTCAACTTTGACGCGGCCTTGGGTGATGCTGACGATCGTGATTCCGTCAATGTCGAAATCTGCTTCGGCTTTGACAACATCTCCGGGCTTTGATCCCTGCGATAAGAGGGTTCCGTCAAGAACTCCCTTGGGCTCGCGGGCACCTGCGGTGCGCCAGGTCCAGGTCCCATCGGGGCGTGAACTTGTTAACTCGATTTCAATCCTGCGGGACATGGTTGCCAACCCTATCGGGAACGCCTATCGGTGCGTTCATGCCCACATGAACCGAACTTGTGCTGGTAATTTCACCAAGTGCCGATTTACGCCCTGGGTGACCGCACCCCAACGATTCACCCCGATGCCTATATCCATCCTGAAGCCGTGATTATTGGTTCAGTGACAATCGGGGCCGAGAGTTCAATTTGGCCAGGGGCAGTGTTGCGAGGTGATGACGGTGACATCATCATCGGTCAGCGCTCTTCAATCCAAGATGGTTCAGTGCTTCATACCACCCACGTCTTTCCGACAATTGTGGGTAACGATTGCGTGATTGGCCACATTGTGCATCTTGAAGGTTGCACGATCGAAGACGGTGCGCTCATCGGCAATGGTTCAATCGTTTTACACCGAGTCATTGTTCGTACAGGTGCAGTGGTTGGTGCAAATTCGGTGGTGTTAAACGGTTTAGAAGTTCCAAGTGGCGCGTTGGCTGTGGGCGCGCCAGCGATCATCAAGTTAGATAAGGCGCGTGCAGCCGACATTCAGTTGGGTGCAGCTTCTTATGTGGCGCGAGCCAAGATATACAAAGAAAAACTCCGTCGACTCGACTGAGTAATTGGTTATTCTGTCATGACGCTTTCGGTAGTAATTCGTACAACGCCAACTGAGGTTGAATTCGTGAGTGACCTTTTATGGTCACTTGGTGTGGTGGCGATTGAAGAGCATTGGGATCCCAATGGGGTAGTGTGTTTGCAAACTTCACTCGGTGACGACATAGAAGTCGTTGATCAGGCAATGAATTCACTGCCCGTTGTTTTGGATTGGTCAACGACAACTGTTAACGAGACAGTGGTGAATACTTGGCGTAAATTTGCGCAGCCAACAGTTTTCGGCCGACGAATCGTTATTGCTCCTGTATGGTGCGCTGAACAGGAAGTTGCCGAAGCGGTCGCATCTTTGCCCGACCCCATTCAGGCACTGGTGATTCCGATTGAACCTGCCAGCACATTTGGCATGGGTGATCATCCAACGACAATGTGCAGTCTGTTGATGATTGAAAAATACTTGAAGTCTGATGATGTGCTGATTGACGTTGGCTGCGGAAGTGGCGTACTCGGTATTGGTGCACTGCGAATGGGAGCATCTCGAGCGATTGGAATGGATATCAACCCGTCCTGTGTTCTGGTTTCTCAGGAGAATGCCCGACTGAACCAAGTGAGTGATCAATGGTTTGTTACGACTGAACCCATTACAGTTATTGGCTTTCCAGCCAATATTGTGGTTGCCAATATTCTGGCTCCGGCACTTATTGAGTTGAGTGGTGTACTCAAGAGACTGACCAGACCCGATGGAGTGTTGATAATTAGTGGCGTGCTTACTGAACATTACGAGCATGTTGCCAAGTCATTAGAACCACTTCACGAGTTTGATCGAATTGAACACAGCGGATGGGCTGCTGTGGCATTTCGCAAAATTTGAAAATGCAGTTGCTGTCTTAATTGACGAGAGCATCGATGTCTTGTTGAGTCGGTAACGAGGGCACTGCACCTTTTTTCGTTGCTGCAAGGGCGCCGGCTGCAGAGGCTCGACGGGCAGCAGTTGTGATATCTGCGCCATGGGCAAGAGCAGTAGCCAAAGCACCACACGCTGCATCACCGGCACCAGTCGTGTCGATTGCTCTTACTGCAAATGGAGGTATCTGAAGTTCGCCATCTTTGGTCACTATTTTGATTCCGCGAGCACCGAGCGTAATGACAACTATGGAGACACCCGATTCGAGAAGTGATGTTGCTCCGCCGAGTAATGCCACTTCATGTTGGTTGGGCATGATGACATCACATAACTGCAGAACTGAACGATTGAGTTGGGCTGCTGGCGCGGGGTTTAGGATTGTTCTGGCCCCACCAACTTTGGCAATGGCAAGAGCAGCCTTTACTGCGTCAACGGGAACTTCAAGTTGACAGAGCAAAACTCCGGCCCGACTAATCACATCGCGGTGAGCATCGACGACGCTGATGGATAGAGAGGCGTTGGCACCTGGGACGACAACGATGGAGTTCTCGCCGTGTTCGTCAACTGAAATCAGAGCACGCCCGGTGGGACCTTGGTGATCGGTGACATAAGCGGCGATTCCCTCAGAGGTCATGAGTCGATGCAAGGTTTCACCAGCGGCGTCGGTTCCGAGACAAGTAATGAAAGCGGTGTCGGCACCTGCTCGACGACTGGCGACTGCTTGGTTCAGACCTTTTCCACCGGCATGTTCGGCGTAATTTGTACCGAGAATTGTTTCTCCAGGGGCGGGGAGACGCTCGACCGAGGCGACGAGGTCAAGGTTGCTACTGCCGAGAATCACAACCTCGTATGCGTGCGAGCCATTTGCCATGTCACTAGTGAACCATGCCGTACAGAGACAAACACTGCACTGTTTCCACGAGGTTTTTCACGAGGGCTATTTCGTCATGACGAAATAGCCTGGAGGAGTGGAGTGAGATCAAGGCGGTCGATCGCGGGCAAGTATGAACGCGCCGCATCGCTACGAAATTTGGTGCACAAATCTGGGCGAAAGAATCGCGCGCCTTCGCGTACGACATAGTTCAAAATAAAAAAGCGATACGCCTCGGGAAGAAAACGAATGTCGGATTCAGTTAACGGAAAAATCTGGTGATAGGCCCGAATGAATTCGACAAACTGGGGTTCAACCATAGTGTGAGGGGAGTACGACCACTGAGTTCGATCACCAGTCGCCGATGAGACTCGCGACAAAAAGTAAAAGTCAAGCAGTCGTGACTCAACACGGAACCAGTCGTAATCCCAACGTGAGAACAAGGTGAACAGTTGAGTTGACGAGCTGTGATTGTCAATTGAGAAATTACCGAGATTCCAATCAACCAAAATGGGAATACGTTTCCAAGAGTCGTAACGAATATTCTCAAGCTCTAATAAAAAGTCATGCGTGTGCTTATGGAGTACACCGATGTGTTCGGGAGGAAGGGAGAAATTCCGTGGAGCGAACGGGCTTGAGAGGAGATCCAAGAGATGAATCGCATCAGCCTTGATACTGTTCGACGTAGCCGGAATCTCGGCTGCAATCTCATCACACGCTCGATGAAAATAAGCGATCTCGTGAGCCAGACAACGTGATTGCTCACGACTCAATTGAGGGGGCAACATATCGCGTTTTGCTGCCTCGCCGTAAAAAGCGACCCACAAGTTGCCGTCGTACCATGTGAAGGGTCTTTCCGTAGCGAGTGGCTCTGGGCTCTGCTGAGTTGACTTTGCTAGGACCGGTGCTAGGAAATTCTCAAAGCGAGTTCCTTGAAGTAACTGCGTGCATCGAAACAGTCGGTCGTGATCTTCGGCAAACAGAAAATACGATCCGTAATTCGACACTTTGGCATAAACATGAGAAGCGTCATCAAGATGGACGCGAAAAACGGTGTTCGTTGAGACTCGTGGACTGGTGTCCTCAACGTCGACGATGACGCGAGGGTCTCCGAAATCTGACCATGCTGCCGCAAGGGCCTGACGATACTCGGAGAGACTCATTGATTGATTGTCTCACTCGGGCGAGACAGTTGACGGGCAACTCAGAGAAAATCGTTAGCTGGCGTTGGCACGGATGCCAATGGGGGCAATCAAACGGAATCCGGCTTCGTGGCGTTCGTCTTCGCTTTCGCCACCCCACAGACCGTACTCGTGATTGTCGCGAGCGAAATCACGACATACATCTTGAACTGCGCAACTTGAGCACACACTGCGGGCGAGGGCTTCTCGACGTTCCCGGGCTTGCGGTCGTTCGGCAGTCGTGGGAAAGAAAAGGTGAGTCATGCCGCGGCATGCTCCAGCGTCCATCCACACGTCGTTCGTCTGTTGACGGGTGATGATGATTTCTACAGCTGCCACACGACCCCCTGGTGGTGAAAACTTGCTACTTACCTACTTGGTGCTTACCTTGATGTATTCCCCATGTCGCTAGCAAGTCAAACCGCCCACGACGAGATGACTCTAGATGGAATTAATCATCGAGTCAAAAAAATCTTGCGAAAGAAAAGGTCACGAACTTACAAAATGGCGGACCCCGGCGACGAACTGATCGATGTCGGCCACTTGGGTATCCCAGGACGCCATCCAGCGCACCTGATGGTGGTGGGAGTCCCAGTCGTAGAAAAAGGACCAGTCCCGTAACGGCTCAATTTTGCTGGCCGGAAGAATAGGGAAAATGCTGTTGACCTCGGGCGCCGAAGACAGTTGAACGCCGGGTAGCCCAACGGTCTGCTGGTGCAGAAGGGTCGCCATTGAATTGGCATGACGGGCATTCGTGATCCAGAGATCGTCAGTCAGGAGGGCCGAAAACTGGGCCGAGATAAAGCGGACCTTGGACGGAAGTTGAGTGACTTGCTTGCGAACAAAGGGAGCACTGCGGGCCATCTCGGGGTCGAGGTACACAACTGCTTCGCCATACATCATTCCGTTCTTGGCTCCACCAAAAGAAATAACGTCCACACCCGCATCAACCGTGAATGACTTCAACGCTTGTTGTGTGCCTCCAAGAGCAGCCGTCGCATTCGCAATACGCGCACCGTCAAGGTGCACCTTCATCCCCATTGAATGGGCGGCGTCGCACAAAGTTCCGATTTCATTAGGCGTGTATAACGTTCCCCATTCAGTGCTTTGAGTGATCGACAGAACACTCGGCTGAACATGATGAACAACACCAAGGAAATGTTGCAGGCTCAAAACTTGGTCGGGTGTGATCTTGCCGTTGATTGATGGAAGGTCAATGAGCTTTGAACCAAGAATTCGTTCTGGAGCGCCGGTCTCATCGACGTTGATATGCGCGGCGTCGCTGCAAACAACTGCCCCCGCGGGGGAGAGCAGTGTTGCGAGTGCAAGCACATTGGCCCCTGTCCCGTTCCACACCATCAATGTTGACACTTGTTGACCGAATAGAGCGTTGAAATCGGCTTCGGCTTGTGAGGTCCAAGGATCGTCGCCGTAGGCAACCGCATGCCCGCGGTTGGCGCGATCGATGGCCTCAAGAACCAATGGATGGACTGCGGCATTGTTGTCGCTCGCGAAGTGACGGTCGGGGGCGAGAGGAGTCGAGTTTGAACTAGTAGGCACACTCCCGGGCGATTTCATGGTGTGAGTCTGTCGCCTCCAGCGAAGTTTGTGACTCATTCCCAAAATTTGTCGGATTCATGTGCGAGTATTTCGTCATGACAAAATCAACCACAGGGATACGGATGCGGACCGAAAGTGGTCCGCGATGCCGTTGGTGTCGCCGTATTCTGCCCGAGCAAAAAGGGGCCGGCCGAAAACGGGTTTTCTGTAGCCAGGCGTGTCGTCAATGGGATTGGGTTGGTCGTCAACGAGCCAGAGAACTCAAACTGAGTGAAGACGAATTGGTGGTTGCCCGACGAGAGATTGATTCGTTGTACGACGATCTGTACGTTTTGGCGTGCGCAGTCGATGACACCGAACGAGAACTCAAAGCCGGCAAACCAAACGTGACAAGTTTGAAAGAAGCACTGGAATGGATCTTGGATGCGGCCCGTCCATTACGAGATCGGACGTTGACGCCATCAAGCCAGCCTGAATAGTTCTGGACGGGGACCAGTGCATTCCGCTGGGTTCCTCCGCCCATAATTTCCGTTATGACACTTTGATCTGAAACGAATGTCAATTCGTTTTCAGATCACAAAAAACCTGCTCCTACTCCAGTTCTGAAGCTCGTGCGGTTTCAGCGCACGTCAATGAGATCGACGACGAAGATCAACGTTTCGTTGCCTTTGATGACGCCGCCAGCGCCGCGGCTGCCGTAACCAAGTTCGGGCGGAATCGTCAGCTGGCGCCGTCCGCCAACCTTCATGCCGGCGACACCTTGGTCCCAGCCACCAATGACTTCACCGGCTCCGAGACGGAAACTGAATGTTTCCATGCGATCCCAGGACGCATCGAATTCGCGTCCGGTGCTCCAGGCCACGCCGACGTAATGCATGACGGGCCGACAACCAGCAGTTGCCTCTTTGCCGTCGCCAGCCACGATGTCGTCGATGATCAAACTGGTGGGCGGGTCCCCTGCGGGAATTGTGATGACGGGCTTACCGGCGTGTGTAGACATTATTCGATCTTAGGTGACGACCTGTTGAGCTTCTTAGGCGGTCGCTGAATTTTTGGGGCGCATGTAGGTGCCCTGAGCGACCGCTACGGGCTTGGACTCGTCATCGGTGTAGGCAATGACGGTCCCAACGATTGAGCGTGAGCCAAGGCTGTCAATCCGCGCTCGTGCTCGAATCACCTCTCCCCTTGCTGGTCGTAAGAAACGAATCGACATCTCACTTGTCAAGGTCATGGGCTCCATACCAATCGCCGACAAGGATGCGTAAAACAATGCGGCATCACAAATGCTGAAGACCGTGGGACCGCTAATGATTTGGCCAGGACGTAATGAGGCGACGCCTGGGTACATGACTGCGACGGACATCCCGAAGGCCATTTCTTCACAGGCGTTCTGATTGCCGCCGAACGCTCCCCCGATGAATGCATTCATTTCTTCAACCGACACGAGTGGTTCTGCATGTGATTCGAGCTCTTTGTTCGACATGGTTCATACCGTAGTCATGGCAGTTGCCTACAGTACGAGTTATGGTTTTACGCGCGCAAGAAGTCTTGGCAGAAGTTTCAGCAATTGGTCAATCTGATTTGCGCTGGAAAGAGGGTCGCGCTTTTTCATTGGCTTACTACGCTGGGCCCGAAGTTCAAGCAGTCGCCGATCAGGCGTATGCGATGTACGGATCAACCAACGGCCTTAATGCCGATGCGTTCCCGAGTTTGAAAAAGTTCCAAGCTGATGTCGTCGCGACTGTTAATCGATGGGTGCATGGCGATGAATTGTCTGCTGGCTTTATGACGAGTGGTGGAACAGAAAGTATCTTGCTCGCTGTCAAAGCAGCACGCGAACGGGGTCGTCGAGAATTCGGAATTACTCAGCCCAATGTGGTGCTGCCAACTTCTGCGCACGCGGCATTCGAAAAGGCTTGCTGCTACTTTGGACTTGAAAGTCGACGAGTTCCGGTGCGTGCTGACTGGCGTGCCGATGTTGAAGCCACGCGACAAGCCATTGATGCCAACACGGTGTTGATTGTTGGTTCCGCACCGCAGTACCCACAAGGTGTCGTTGATCCCATTGTTGACCTCGCGGCGATCGCTCGCGAGAGGAATATCAATTGTCATGTTGATGCATGTATGGGTGGAGTGACCCTCACCTTTCTCGAACGTCTTGGTGAGAATATTCCACTTTGGGATTTTCGTGTAGATGGTGTCACCAGTATTTCGGTCGACTTGCATAAGTACGGCTACACATCCAAAGGTGCCTCAGTCATCATGCATCGCAATCGTCAATTGCGCTCGTACCAAACATTCACCACTGACAATTGGTTAGGCGGTTTCTACGGATCATCGGGAGTGCTTGGAACCAAAAGTGGTGGTCCGATGGCCTCGGCCTGGGCAGTGATGAACTACTTGGGCGACGAGGGGTATTTGCGACTGACCGAGTCGGCGCGGTCGACAACGCGACAGTTAGCCGATGCAATCGAAAGAATTGACGGACTTCATTTGCGGACCTACCCAGACAGCACGTTGTTGTCCTTTGGGGCACAAAACTTTGACGTGTTCGCGATCGCTGATGAATTAGCAAAAACTGGTTGGTATGTCGACAGACAAACCCCTCCTGACTCCTTGCATTGCACAGTCAACGCTGTTCACCATCAAGTGATTGAAGAATTCATCGTTGATCTCAGCCATGCCGTCACCAAGGTTCAAGATGCCGGTTCAACTGGCTCGGTGGGTGCGTACGGCACGATTGAGTGACAGCGGTTGTGTTAGTAATTTGGCATGGGTCTTCGCTTCGGAATCTTCATGCCACCCATGCACAAGACGGGTATCAATCCCACTCTTGCGCTTCAACGAGATCTCAAACTTCTGGAACATCTCGATGAACTTGGATATCACGAAGCCTGGATCGGCGAGCATCACTCGGCCGGATCAGAACTCATTGCTTCTCCTGAAGTGATGATTGCTGCTGCTGCCGAGCGAACCAAATACATCAAGTTGGGAACAGGGGTGAACTCGCTTCCCTATCATCATCCATTCATGTTGGCTGACCGCATTGTCATGCTCGATCACCTCACTCGTGGTCGCATGATGTTTGGTGCTGGTCCTGGTCAGTTGACATCTGATGCGCACATGTTGGGTATTGACCCAATGACTCAGCGTCCCCGTATGGAGCAATCGCTCGATGTGATGATGCGCTTGTTCCGTGGTGAGACCGTCACCGAACAAACCGACTGGTACACCTGTAATGAGGCAGTATTACAAATCAAGCCGTACAGCAATTTTGATATTGCGGTTGCTTCATCGGTTTCGCCTTCTGGTTCTAAATTGGCCGGAAAATATGGCGTCGGTTTGATTTCTATTGCTGCGACCGAACCGGCTGCATTCCAGATGCTTGATTACAACCTCAAGGTATGGGAAGACGAAGCGCAACGGCACGGTCATGTGGTTGATCGCTCAAAGGCCCGTCTCATGGGTCCGATGCATATTGCTGAAACCGTCGAGAAGGCCCGTGAGAATTGTCGCTATGGCCTGCAATGGATTTGGGACTATCTCGGTCACATCATTCCGTTAGGCGACCCCAATGGCCCTCCCCCGCCCACTGACATCGACGATTTCATCGATCAGGCCAATGAATCAGGTCGCATGGTGATCGGAACTCCTGACATGGCGATTGTTCAAATTGAACGCCTGCAAGAAAAGACCGGCGGATTTGGCTGCTACTTGTTTATGGGAGCCGACATGGCCGACTGGCATCAGACCTTGCGGAGTTACGAACTCTTCGCCGAACAAGTGATTCCGCACTTCACGGGCCAATTGGCAGGACCACAAGCCAGTTACGACAAGATCATTGGTGCGGGTAGCCGCTGGGTGGACGCCACGCTAGGTGCACAATTAACTGCAATCGCTGACTACGAAGAGCAAAAAGCCCAGCGATGCTGAAAAGGGTGATGATCGGCACAGTAAAAATCTGTGATGTTGTCGTTACCCACGTCGGTCACGAACTATGGTCAAGTTGTCGTTAACCCCGACCGGGAGAGTTGCGGTGCCACCAGCATCGCAACGCCGAAGGAGCAACCTCCCCGGAATCTCTCAGGCCAACGGACCGGACGGGTGAGACAACGCTGGAAATTAGACCTGTTCACAGGTCTTACCGAAGGGGAAAATTCAACTGTCACAAGTTGATTGAAGCTCTCAGGTCCGCCTTGGTGGAAAGACAGCGGGGGAAGCACAACACGACTTTTGTCATGACCTGTTTGGAGCTTCCATGCCGACGTATTCACTAGATGAACTTTTTGATCGAGACGGTTTTTCTCGTCGTCATATCGGCACTCTTGACTCTGATGATTTGCAGGAAATGCTGCAGGTGATTGGTGTTGAATCCGTGGCCGCTCTCGTTGATCAGACCGTGCCCGAAGCGATTCGTCTACGCGATGATTTGGCATTGCCGAGTGCTCTGACTGAATCAGAAGTGACCGCCGAGTTACGGCAGATCGCGTTGATGAATCGACCGCGACGCAGTTTGATTGGCATGGGTTACACAAACACGATCACTCCCCCAGTTATTCGGCGCAACGTTCTCGAAAATCCGGCGTGGTACACCTCGTACACGCCGTATCAGCCAGAAATTAGTCAAGGTCGACTTGAATCGCTTTTGAACTTTCAAACGGTGATCTCTAACCTGACTGGATTGCCAATTGCTAATGCCTCGCTTCTTGATGAAGCAACTGCGGCCGCCGAAGCAATGACGATGGCACGGCGCGCAAGTAAATCAAAATCGCCCACTTTCTTTGTGCATCGCGATACCCATCCGCAAACGATTTCCGTCATGGCGACAAGAGCCGAACCCCTTGGCATTGAAATCATTGTGGGAGATATTGATGCTCTAGATCCAGCGAACGTTTTCGGAGCCCTCTTTTCGTATCCGACCTCAACTGGTTCAATTCACGATTGGTCGTCAACGATCGCATCAGTCAAGGCTGCGGGTGCGGTGGCAGTTGTTGTGACTGACCCTTTGGCCTGTGTGGTGTTGGTCTCCCCAGGTCAACTCGGCGCAGACATAGCGGTTGGTTCGGCCCAACGATTTGGTGTGCCGATGGGATTTGGTGGTCCCCATGCCGCGTTCATGGCGACAACCGAGGCCTACGCGCGTAGTCTGCCTGGTCGTTTGGTTGGAGTAAGCACCGATACCGGAGGTCGCCCAGCATTGCGTTTGGCGCTGCAGACACGCGAGCAACATATTCGTCGCGAAAAAGCAACCAGCAATATCTGCACGGCTCAAGCATTGCTCGCCAATATCGCCGGCTTTTACGCCACCTGGCATGGAGCAAGCGGACTGGATCGGATAGCCCGCCGCGTTAATCGCCTGACAACGATCACTGCGCAAGCACTTCGTGCGAATGGATTCGAACTGGCTCATGACACCTGGTTCGACACGATTTCAGTGCGTGTTCCTCACGGAGCGAAAGGCGTCATCGATACTGGCCGTTCGCTTGATTTGGACTTCCGAGTCGTTGATGAGTTAACGATCGGTCTCACCTTTGATGAGACATCCACATTAGAGATTGTCGCGGATGTCCTGAGAGCATTTGGTTGCACCGACATCGTGTCGCTCGAAAAATTCGACGCACCTGATTTGGGAATTCCATTGGCGCTTGTGCGCACCGATGAAATCTTGACGGCCAAGGTTTTTCACTCGTGTCAAACTGAACATGAAATGTTGCGTTACCTCCGTCGATTAGCAGACAAAGACCTAGCGCTTGACCGAACCATGATTCCTCTTGGTTCATGCACTATGAAACTAAACGCCACAACTGAAATGGAACCCGTGACGTGGCCTGAATTTGCCAATGTGCATCCGTATGCACCACTTGATGAAGTCCAGGGTTACTTGTCTCTCATCAAGCAGCTTGAAGATATGTTGATCGCTGTCACGGGCTATGACGCCGTGAGTTTGCAACCGAATGCTGGTAGCCAAGGTGAACTCGCTGGACTGCTAGCAATCCGCGCCTACCATCGCAGCCGTGGTGATATTGAACGAACAGTTTGTTTGATTCCATCAAGCGCCCATGGAACAAATGCGGCGAGTGCTGTGATGGCCGGTATGTCAGTTGTTGTGGTGGCATGTGATGACCGTGGAAATGTTGACATCACCGACCTGCAATCAAAAGTTGATGTGGCTGGCGACAAACTCGCAGCCATTATGGTGACATATCCATCAACCCATGGCGTGTTTGAAGATGGCATCACCGATATTTGTCGCATCATTCACGAGGGCGGTGGTCAGGTCTACGTTGATGGCGCCAACTTGAACGCACTTGTCGGCCTCGCACAGCCTGGCGTGTTCGGTGCAGATGTCAGTCACCTCAACCTCCATAAAACTTTCTGTATCCCCCATGGTGGAGGTGGCCCAGGAGTCGGACCTGTTGCGGTGCGTCAACATCTCGCTGATTTCCTGCCAGGTGATCCCCTTGCTCCGATTGGTTCGCAGGCTGTTGGACCAGTGTCGGCTGCCAATTTTGGTTCGGCGAGTATCCTGCCGATTTCGTGGGCCTATATCAGGCTGATGGGTGCGAGTGGAGTCCGTCTCTCAACTGAGATGGCGATTGTGAACGCGAATTATGTAGCGCGTCGTCTTGATGCCCACTTCCCCGTCTTGTATACCGGCACTCACGGATTCATCGCCCACGAATGCATTATTGATGTACGCGGGATCACCAGAGATTTTGGGGTAACGGTGGACGACGTGGCAAAGCGTTTGATGGACCATGGTTTCCATGCGCCAACGATGAGTTTCCCCGTCGCTGGTACTTTGATGATTGAACCGACCGAAAGTGAAACCAAGGCTGAACTTGATCGTTTCTGCGATGCCATGGTGGCGATTCGGGTCGAGATTGATCAGATCGCCGCTGGAGTGATTGCAGTTGAAGACAGTCCCTTGCGACATGCTCCGCACACGGTTGCCGACCTTGTTGGAGAGTGGAACCGCGCTTATCCCCGATCGGCCGGAACTCCGTCCTTGTCAGGTTCGTACGGATACCACACGCCAGTGAGTCGAATTGACGCAGCCTATGGCGACCGTCATTTGGTGTGCACCTGTGCGCCCCTTGAAGCGTATGCGTCATCATGAAGATGATTCGGTAGTTTGGTTGACATGGCTACCAAAAAGACCGCCCCTAAATCTGAGCCAACAGCCGATGCTTCGTCACACGCCACAATTCCCGGTGTGAATGATTTATTGGGTCTGTTAGGTGGCGCCAATCCGTTGATGGCGATCGGCCGCATGGTTGAAACCGTGATGCAAGTTACTGGTGACATTGTGCAATCAATTGGGACATTTAACGACACGCTGTCTGAACTCAACAAAGTTGCTCATCGAGTCAACGCGTTGTTGGATGAAATTGAAGGTCCAGTCGCCGAAATTGTGCCTCTTGTACAAGCATCAGCGAAGCAAGCGAAATCAACATTGAAAAAGGTAGATGGTGTGATTAATCAAATCGGCACCCTGCCAGCTGATGTCTCGCAGGCCGTGTCAACTCTCGGAGATCTTGCCGGACGGCTTGGTCCTCTGGCTCAGTTCGCCGAAGTCGCTGGCGGGATGTTCGGCACCAAATCAAGTACTAGCTAAACCATCATTTAACTCGTTGTCAACATACGCTTTTATTTCTTTGCGACAAACGGCAGATCAACAATTCGGCCAGGAAGTTCACTGCCGCGAACGTCGATTGCAACCACGTCTCCTACTTTGTAGGACGGATCAATCAGTGCGAGAGCGATTCCGTGTTCAAGAATTGGTGAGTAGTTTCCGCTCGTGACGACGCCGACGACTTTGTCATCACAAACCACGTTGCACTCAGCGCGCGGTGGTCGACGACCATCGGTCGAAATTCCGCGTAAGACCCGCGAAACTCCGGTTTGCTTTTCATGTGCCAACGCAGAACGACCAATGAACTCGCCTTTAGTCCACGAGACGATCCACTCGAGATTGGCCTGCAGGGTCGTAATTCCGTGACCGAGCTCGTGTCCATGAAGTGGTAAACCGGCTTCAAGTCGCAAAGTGTCGCGTGCGCCAAGGCCTGATGGCTGCACACTGGCTTGAAGAAGTGCTTGCCATAAGGATGCGGCATGGGCGTTCGGAATGGCCATTTCGATTCCCTGTTCACCGGTGTAGCCGGTTCCTGCAACTGTGCAGGCAATACCGTTCCACGTGCATTGAGCCACCCTAAATTTTCCGACCGCCGCCGCTTCAGGGAAAAAGGTCGCAACCTTTTCACGTGCGTTCGGCCCCTGCACCGCGAGTACGGCACGAGTTGCAGTGGTGTCGACTCCCCCGATCGCAGCGATGACATCATCAGTGTTTGATGCATTAGGCATGACATCAAAAACCTGATCGGCAATCCACCACACAATGATGTCATCGAGTACCGAGGCATTAGTCGGGTCAAGTAAATGGGTGTACTGAGCTCGGCCTGGCGCAATTTTGTTGAGGTCGTTGGTGAGCGATTTTTGCAAGATGTCAAATGCATGAGCACCTTCAACGCGAACGGTTCCAAGGTGTGACACATCAAAGACCACCGCGTCATGGCGACAAGCCAAATGTTCAGACAAAGTTCCGCCGGCATACTGCAGGGGCATATCCCAACCACCAAAAGGAGTCATTCGAGCATCTAAGGCCCGATGTTGAGCATCGAGTGGTGAATATTTGAGCATTAACCGATCTTACGTAGATCGGTCACTACGGGTTCGACGAGTTGTGGATACAAGGCGATTAATTGACCATCAACTTGATCCTTGACTTGAGCCAGAGGCAAAAGATTCAGTACACCTTGCCCCCGCCGAACTACATCAATGAGGTCATCACCTTGACATAAAACAACTGACGATCCGCTAATTACAAGATGGGCCGAGGTGATATCTGCCTGTTCTTGTTGACCGAGATAGTTGAAAACTTCGCGAACTGATTCCAGTTTGATTCCAGCATCGAGCAAGCTTTTGACCACTCGTAGTTCAAGCAAGTTGCGATAACTGTAATGACGACGACTGCCGCTTCCGGTGGCCTCATGAACGGAAGGACGCACCAATTGGGTGCGAGCCCAGTAATCGAGTTGCCGATAGGTAATACCGACGATGTCACAAGCTTGGCTTCCACTAAAGGTTGAGACCTGAGCGTTCATCTTTGGCAGGGTACGGCGCTCAGCGACAACCATCAACTCGCAGGGCATAGTCGTCCTGAGAAATATTGTTGCCCCTGTTCAGGACTGGAAATCCTCGGGGTTAATACTGTCAATGAAGTCACGGAACTCGTCAACAAGGTCATCAGTGGCTAAATCTTCTTCGAGGCTGTCCTCATGATCGTCTGATTCGTTGAGATCATCATCAAATTCGTCTCCCTGGGGAACAAGCTTGCCCGCGACGTCAAGTACTTCGCCTTCACAATAAATCGTGCAACCAGCCCGCACCGCGACTGCAATGGCGTCAGATGGTCGACTTGAAACGACGACCGGGCCAGATCGCGACTGCAGACGTAACTCCGCGAAAAAGATGCCCTCATTCACTTCAGTAATGACCACTTTGTCAAGGACCGCTCCGAGGGCTCCAAAAATGTTAACAATCAAATCGTGAGACAGTGGACGAGTGGTCTCGCGACCCTCCATAGCCCACTGGATGCTCGCGCCTTCAGGTTGCCCAATATAAATCGGTAGTAATCGGCGTTCGCCACTGCGTTCACGAAGAAAAACCACGGGGATATTGCCAGCAATATCTCGACGCACGCCGACGAGTTCCATAGGGGCGAGTTCGGAAGAGGCCATAAGCCGATGGTACTCCCCCAGATGCCCGAGGCTAATTGCAGACCGTGTTAATTCTGATTAACGCGAATCGCGGAGAGGCGCCACGGCGCGGGCAACCAAGATGGCGCGTAATCGGCCGCCAAGATCGCTGAGATCGTCAAGCAGATTATTTGACTCTTGCCGCGACTCGGGTGAGCGACGCCGCAAGACCGGCAGTACTCGTTGTTCAAACAGCCCAGCTTCACGTTCGGCCGAAATCTTCCAGGCCTTGAGGTGGCGCACATCAAAGCCAGCTTCGGTGAATCCGCGAGCGACTTCGGCAACTGCCAGATCGTGCTCATCGAAGAGTCCTTGGTTGCCCACCTGTCGAGCTGCCACGAGGTGGAAACTTTCAAGATCTTTCAATATCGCTTCGTTGAGTCCCGAAAGTTCGAGCAGTTCGGCACGGCTGTACGTCGCTGGACGACCAACCGCGTCTGAAGGGTCGGGCAACGCAGGACGGCGAGCGGCATTTTGACTTTGGCGATCGGTCACGATGGGGAATGCTTTGGGCGCGCGTGAAGCCGGATGAGTCTTGGTGTCGGGAATAACGGTGGTGTCTTCGTCGCCCTCAAGTTCAACTGTGTCCTGCGCCGCCATCTCTTGAGCCGACAATACGTTTTTGATGCCGCGTGGTTCTGGACGTTGCGGTTCTGGACGTTGCGAACCTTTACGTTGCGGTTCTGGACGTTCGACACCTGTCGGTGGTGTGTCCAGACGATCTTTGATGACGCGCAAGGGAAGGAACTTATCCTTTTGCTCAGTCAAGATGTAGCGCAGACGTTCAACATCTTCGTCGTAAAATTTGCGGTAACCCGAAGCCGTGCGCTCAGGAACGATTAACCCTTGGCTTTCCAGAAAACGAATCTTTGAAATCGTAATATCAGGAAACTCCTCAAGAAGAAGTCCGAGTACCTCGCCGATCGACAGGTATGGGCGTTCAGCAGTGGTCCGCTGAGTCACGATGCGTCAACCGGTCCTAAGAAGATGAGACGAAAGCGACCAACCAAGATTTCATCGCCTTGTTGTAGCACGACCGAATCAACACGCTGCTGGTTGACGTAGGTCCCATTGAGCGAACCAGAGTCGCGTAAGACATACTCTTGGCCGTGTTGTTCAATCTCGGCGTGACGTCGCGAGACCGAAATGTCGTCGAGCGAAATTTCACTGTCAGGATGGCGACCGAGTCGCGTCATCGAAGTTTCGAGCACAAATCGTTCGCCGGCTTGTGGGCCAGAGCGCACCATTAACGTGGCCGAACTCTTCGGCAAGGTACGAAGATCAATGGTGGCATTGTCTTGGGGGCCAAGTGCATCTTGTAACTGATCTACTTTGGCAATGACAACGGTCTTGTCTCCGTCTACTTCAAGTGCCGCACCACACGAGCTACAAAAAAATGAATCACTCACGTTGCGGTGACCACACTTTTGACAAAAAACCGACATCTCGTCAGCCTGCCACAAATTCAGAGTACGCAGATGCTGACAAAAGATGTGCCGCATCAAGGTTGGCCGCAACCTCAATGTCACAGATCCAACCCTGGCCGTAGGGATCGGAGTTGATGAGGCTTGGGTCGGTGTCGAGTGCGACGTTCACTGCTGAAACCACACCAGTCACGGGTGCGTAGATGTCCGAGACTGACTTAGTCGATTCAACCTCGCTGATGGAGTCACCTGAGGTCACACTCGCTCCTAGCGTAGGTGCTTGAACGAACACGACGTCTCCGAGAGCGTCTTGGGCAAAATCGGTAATTCCGATTCGGGCAATTGTTCCGGTGAGTTGCACCCACTCGTGATCCTTGGAATACAACAGTTCGCCAGGCACATGCATAACTTCATCTTAGGCGAGAATGACTGACGAAGTTCTCAGCGATGGCGCCTTAAATTGGCTCGAATGGTCGGGATGTATTGCCACGCAGTGTAATAACTCAGGGCAAGTCCAATTGGTCCCGCGATCCAGGCGGCAGCGGCGAAAAATTCGTGGAATCGGATGCCGCTTGCGCTCATGACAAAGGCTGGGAAAACGCCCATCAGTAAAAAGGTGGCCCACTTGCCGAGATACGTGACATCGAAGCGTTCCATTTTGTAAAAAAGAGTGAGGATGGCCACCGTTCCACCAAACAAAATTTCACGGGCAAAAACCAACAGACAGAACCAAAGCGGCGCTGATCCGTCGATCATAATGGCAAGTAAGCCGACGATAAAGAGCAGTCGGTCGGCCGTGGGATCAAACATCTTGCCGAACTCGCTCACCTGGTTGAAACGCCGGGCGACCCAACCATCAACCCAGTCGGTTGCACCTAATGCCAGCAGGAGCCATGCTGCAGCAGCCCGATCGTCTCGCCCGAGGAGGAGCCATAAAAAGACGGGTAAGCAACTGAGGCGAATCAAGGTAATGAAATTCGGCCAGGTCCAAATTCCCCAGACTCGCTGATCTGAACCGGCCGCTGGGCTCATCGATGGTTCGTCAGGATCAGCCATACTTCTCACCTTAGTTCTTGACTGCTCGTGTGCCGTGGGTGTGGCGCTTTGTGAAATAGTGTCGGCGTATGGAGGCACGCATGAAAACAGGATCTCTCGAAGGAAAAATTGTTGTGGTGACGGGCGGAGGTTCCGGTATGGGCGCAGCATTTTCGCGGCGCTTCGCAGACGATGGGGCCCATGTCGTAGTGAACGATGTCAACGAAGCGGCCGCCGGATCTGTTGCCGATGAGGTTTCAGGCGAGGCGGCAATCTTTGACGTGGCGGACTCCAAATCGTTTGACGCCGCGATCGATCGAGTTGTTGCTCATCACGGTCGGATTGATGTTCTGATCAACAATGCCGGAATTGCTCCACCGCGAAATGAACTCAAAACCGACATCAACATGTCGAACCAAATGAAGCGTATGGAAGGTCGCTACGACGATCTTGAGCCAGGTAATTACACAGTTGATCTCAGTGACGAGCAATGGGACCGCATGATCAAGATTCACCTCTACGGAACTTTTTACGGCACTCGCGCTGCTTTACGGCACATGACTCCCCAACGTTTTGGATCAATTGTCAATATTTCATCGATCATGGGCCTACGACCAGCAGCGGGCGCTCCGCATTACAGCGCGGCCAAAGCTGGCATCATCGCCTTCACGAAATCAACTGCTCAAGAAGTTGCGCCGTTTGGTGTGCGTGTGAACGCAGTGTGTCCGGGCTGGGTTGACACTCCTCTGCTTGATGCATTTGATGAGATGACGCGGATGGGCATTCGGATGCAAACACCTATTGGGCGATTGGCTCAGGCTGATGAACTCGCTCAAGTGGTTCGGTTCTTGGCTGGACCTGAATCTTCGTATTGCATCGGCGACGTGTTTCCTGTTTCAGGAGGTTGGGTGTAATGGCAACAATCTTTACGCGCATTATTGACGGTCACATTCCGGGAACCTTTATTTGGAAGGACGATCAATGTGTCGTCTTTATGTCAATCAACCCGATGGCTCATGGACACGCCTTGGTTGTGCCCCGAGAAGAAGTCGACCATTGGGTGGATGCATCTCCCGAACTCACTGAACACCTATTTGCAGTCACACGAATCATTGGGGTTGCTCAACGTGAGGCATTCGGTTGTGATCGAGTCGGAGTCATCATCGCTGGCTACGAAGTGCCGCATACTCACATTCACGTGATTCCTACTTCAGATATGTCGCAACTTTCTTTTGCTAATGCTGCAGCCAGTATTGATCGTGAGCTACTTGACAGCGCAGCTGAGAAAATTCGCGTTGCTCTGCGGAGTGCGGGACACAAGCACGTCGTTTAGTCAGTTGCTGATGTCGATCGGAATAATGAGATCGGGGCGGTTATTGCGTGCTGCGTTCACATCTGTACTGACCCAATTCGGTACCAGAATGCTTGGGTCAGCAGGGATCATCAATTCAACGATTCGTTCAATAGGCGTTGCTTGATGTGAGCCACCTCCAACGTTGAGCCAATCGGCCCAGTCATCAGCCTCAAGAATGACTGGCATACGGTCATGAATCGGTGACATGGTTTCGTTGGCTTCAGTTGTAATGACACAGCACGAGTGCAACCACGGTGCAGAGTCGCCCAAACTGCGATCGCGCCACGATGCCCACAACCCTGCGATCGCGAGTGGCTTTCCGTCTCGCCGAGTGACATAGACAGGTTGCTTGGACTTGGGCGGGGACGCCGCAGTGACTCCGATCGTTTGCCATTCGTAAAATCCATCCATCGGGATGATGCAACGCTTGGTGGGGACGCTTGACCGAAACGATGGCTTTTCTTGAACTGTTTCGCTACGGGCGTTAATGCAACGGGCACTTCCCGAAGTGTCCTTGGCCCAATTTGGTACAAGACCCCACTGAAAACGACCAAGTTTGCGGACGCCTTGTGAATCTTGCGCAACTGCGGCGATTCGCGTCGTGGGAGGAACATTGAAATTGGGCTGAAACTCGTCAAACAACTGCGGGTTGAGGGGTGCCGTTTGAAAAATCTCGGCGAACTCTTCTGGTGGAGTCAGCAAGGTAAAACGTCCACACATTATGACAACGGTAGCGCGTCAAGGTTCAGAATAAGTCGGGCTCTGGACTACGGTTCTGAGCGGGGAAACCTATTCGTGTTATGTCAGGAGACCGTGATGGCACTTGCAGCAGTTGAAACAAATCAGCGAGTAGATCTGGGGTTTGCAGCCTTTGATGCTGACAACCACTACTACGAGGCTGAGGATGCCTTTACACGCCATATGCCACGCGAGATGGCCAAGCGTTGTATGCAGTGGGCCGAGATTGATGGGAAGAAGCGTCTGCTCGTTGGTGGACGCGTCAATCGCTTTATTCCGAATCCCACATTTAACCCAGTCTCAAAACCAGGCGCCCTCGACGCGTATTTTCGTGGCAAAGTTTCTGGTGGAGACATGCGAACTCTTTTTGGCGAACTCGATCCGATTAGTCCGGCCTACCGCAATCGCGATGCTCGCGCCGCACTGATGAAAGAACAGGGTCTCGCTGGCGCGATGTTCTTCCCGACTCTGGCCGTTGGTATGGAAGAGTCGTTGCGCGATGATCCTCCGGCCCTGTGTGCGGCATTCTCGGCGTTTAACCGCTGGTTACTCGAGGACTGGGGCTTCGCGTACCAGGACATGATTTACGGCGCTCCGTACATCACCTTGGCTGACCCCGAGTGGGCAGTGAAAGAGGCCGATTGGGCCATTGCCAATGGAGTGAAGGTCGTGGTTATGCGCACTTCGCCGGCGATCGATCCCACTGGTGGAACCCGCTCACCGGGTGACAAGATCTTTGATCCATTTTGGGCGCGACTTGCCGAAGCCAATGTCTCGGTGGCATTCCACTCGGGCGACGCTGGATATGGCAAGTACATCGATGACTGGGAACCCTTCGGCGAATTTGAAGCATTCCGTTCATCGCCAATGCGAGTCATGACCAGTGACCGTGCTCCTTTCGACATGTTTGCCGTACTTGTCAGTCACGGTGTGTTCACACGACATCCAAAACTTCGCGTGTCATCAATTGAAGCCGGGGCCGATTGGGTGCCGAATCTCGTCAAGAAGTTCAAGAAGGCCTATGCGCAACAGCCCTTTATGTTTGGCAAAGATCCAGTTGAAGATTTCCGCGAACACGTATGGGTCGCTCCGTTTTATGAAGACGACATTCATTTGTTGGCTGAAACAATTGGCGTTGAACGACTGATGTTTGGCAGCGATTATCCACACGCCGAAGGTTTGGAAATTCCAACCACCTTTATTCACGACCTGCACGGATTTAACGCAACTGATATTGAAAAGATCATGCGCCATAACGTCATTGATTTCCTAGGCCTCTGAAATGGTGACTCCTAGTTCAATCACTCACGAATCGACGATGCCTGAGGTCGGTTCGGGTGGTTTAGGCATCATTGAGACCATGATGGGATTTCCTGATCCCGATCCCCGCCGCTTATACGAGTTTTTCCGCCGCAATATTCGTGACAAGGAAAGTAGAGAAACCATGTTCCCCGTGGAATATCTCTTTAAACAAAATGTGCCGAGTGCCTTAACTGAAGATATTGATCCGGTTGAAGTCGCCATCAACACCATGGATCACTTTGGTATCGAACGTTCCATGATCGGCATTGAGGGTGAACCTGGAGTTCGCGCCATGCAACAGTTTCCCGAGCGCTTCATCGCCTCATGTAGCGCCGATGCCAATAACGGTGTCGATGAAGTGCGCAAGATTCGCCGGCTGTACGAAGAATTCGATTTGAAGGCTGTTGGCACATTTCCTGCGGGTTGCACACCGCAAGTGCCGATTGACCACGCGCGCTGGTATCCCATTTATTCGGTCTGTGCCGAACTTGGTATTCCAATCTTTATTTGCGCCGGAATTCCTGGTCCGCGAGTGCCAAGTATGTGTCAGCATGTGGAACTTCTGGACATCGTTTGTTACGACTTCCCAGAACTAAAGATCGTGACTCGTCATGGTTGCCAACCGTGGACCGAATTGGCGGTGAAGTTGATGTTGAAGTGGCCGAATTTGTACTACTCAACGAGTGCATTCGCGCCACAGCATTACGATCCACGCATTATCGACTATGCGAACAGTCGAGGCTCTGATCGAGTCATTTATGCCGGCTATTGGCCGATGGGACTCACCTATGAGCGCATCATGGGTGATATGCCTAATGTGCCATTCAAGAAAGACGTATGGCCAAAGTTCTTACGTCAGAATGCGCTGAACGTTTTGGGTCTTTCAGACTTGCCAGGATGATCAGTCGACGAGCAGTAGGCGTAACGTTAGCGGTCATCATTTTTCTTGCTGCTTGTTCAAGTTCTGAAGAAGGGTTGGCGCCGGCCTCAACTAGCACTGTGTCATTGCCTGTTTCGTCGACCGCGGTAAGTACCACTGTCGCTCCATCGACAACAGGATTGGCGACAACAGGTCTGGCAACAACTGCGATATCAACAATTGTTTCGGGGACCGTCACGCCAACGACGGCGCCAAGAGCGCAAGAGCCACTTCCCTATCCAGAACTGTTTAATGCAGCCATTCGGCTACATACTCTTGATGCCGGTTCTCGAGATGTATCGGTGGCGGTGGTGTATGACGGCCAAGTGATTCATTCGTACGCTGCGTCGAGCCAAAAGTCTTTACGAGCGGTTGATGAGCAGACAAGTTTTCGAATTGCGAGTATTAGCAAAATCTTGACTGCTGTCACGGTGCTGAAATTGGTTGAACAAGGTCAACTGGAATTAGATAAACCAATCGTTGGGCTTATTGCCGATGAACTGGGTCTACCGCTCGCTGATGAACGTGCGCGCACAATCACAATCAGACAACTGCTCTCCCATACTTCTGGAATCTCCAATTTTCTGAGAATTTTCTTTGATGCGGGTTCTTATGACCAGATGGGAATGTTGACAGAGGCTCTTGGTGAAACGCTCGCTTCCGAGCCAGGGTCAACTTTTAAATATGGCAATGTCAATTATGTGTTGCTCGGCAAGGCAATTGAACGGGCAACTGGTCTGTCGTATCAAGATGCGGTGCGACAATTGGTTCTCGCACCATTGGGATTGGATTCATTTCGCCTTGTCGGTACCTACGAGTTTGGGCCGAGCGATGCTTTACATGCGGTCTCGGGTAGTCGAACCTATATGGAACAACTCGGGGCCGCCGGTGCATGGGTCGCAAACTCAATTG
>LFFB01000016.1 GCA_001510335.1 Actinobacteria bacterium casp-actino2
GTGCAGTTATCGCTCCAGTTTTTTGACTTTGAACGTGATGCTGCCGAACCTTTACCGCTTGATGCATCGGCTGTCAGCAAAGTGTCAGCACAACCCAACATGATGCAGGGCGACATGTGGCGGGACTTGTTGTCTGGTCCACTTAAATTGCCACTCGCATTGGTCAAACAGATTCGCGATCTACTCGCTGACCCATCACAGATTCCAAGTAATGGATCCGCAACTATAGAAACATTGCGCGGCCTTCTCGGACAGATGACCGATGTTGACCCAGCTAAGTCCCCGCTGTGGACGACTCGGTCATTGAAACGACATAGCACCGTTCTTGAAATTCCATTCTTAGAAACTCGCGAAATCGCCCGATCGCTAGGTGGAACCCTCAATACAGTTTTACTTGCCGCCGCGAGCGATGCTTCGGGTCGCTATCACCGCGCACTTGGAACACCTGTTGAATATCTACGAGCGTCAATGGCAATAAGTACTCGTAAAGATTCTGGAGATGGATCACAGACCAATGCTTTCTCATTGGCTCGATTACTTGTTCCCACTGGTGAAATGACCATGAAAGATCGCTTCAACCAGGTCCACCAAGCAACACTCGACGCCAGCGGAGCTTCGGCATCAAAGGCACTTGACGCAATTTCAGCACTGTCGTCATCATTGCCCACCGGCATTTTGACTCGTATCGCCCGCCTGCAATCGCAAACCGTCGACTTCGCCACATCCAACGTCAAAGGGACTCCCCTGCCCGTCTACGTCGCAGGGGCAGAAATCATCAACAACTTTCCGCTTGGACCGTTGGGAGGGGTTGCGTTCAACCTGACACTCATCTCACACGTCGGTCATCTCGATATGGGACTGCACATGGATTCAGGCGCCATCGAAAATCCGCATCTGCTCCATCAGCATCTCACTGACTCATTCGCCGAATTACTGCAGATCAAAACGAGGAAAACATCTGCCCGAAAATCAACAAACCAAAGAGCACCGAAAAAGGATTAACAGCGAGACGAACTGATTCTTAACGAATCAGCCACGCATTGCGGTCGTCAACAAATTGCGAACGTCAAGCAACATGTCGCTCACTTCGCCAGTTGACACCAGTTCACGCTTCACGAGATCGGACAGAGCCGAATCGATGATTGAAAGAGCCTCGTTAACGACATCGGCCGAAACGACTTTGATATCACTGATTTCAAGATCGGTCATCACATCGGCTACCTGTGCATTAGTCATTGATGGCTCCTCTAGTCGCGGTTCTTGGAAACATTGTTCGGCTCGAATAATTCGCTACTGAGAAAGTAACGCATAGAACTAGCAGATATGTGCATCGTATCTCGGTCTTTTTTCTTAGCATGGTCAGACCAAGGCGTCGTCGGGCACAGCACCCAGCCCCTACGATCGGGATATGGAATTACATGGAGCCAGAACCGTCATCACGGGTGCATCAGGCGGCATCGGCGAAGCCCTAGCCCGTCGCTTTCACCATCTTGGTGCTTGGGTCGTTGTTTCCGACATCGCCGAAGCGGGGATCACGGCACTGGCAGCGGAACTCAACGCAAAAAGGCCTCATTCGGCACTTGCCGTCGTTGCTGATGTCGCCACGGAATTTGGCAACCAACAACTGGTGGCGACCGCCCGCCAATTTTTGTCAAACAACGGTGGCAACGGAATTGATTTCTTCTTTGCCAACGCAGGTGTTGGCAACGGCACGCTCATTGAAACAACTTCAGAATCCGATTGGAATTTGGCCTTCAATGTCAATGTTCACGCCCATCGTTGGGCGATGAAGTATCTCATCGACGATTGGTTGAAGGCTGGGCGCGGATACTTCTGCTCAACCGCATCAGCCGCTGGTCTCTTGAGCCAAATTGGATCAATGCCGTATTCAATGACTAAAAGTGCAGCCGTGGCTTTTGCCGAATCACTGGCAATCACTTACGGTGATCGCGGCATTCGCGTGAGTTGTTTATGTCCCCAAGGCGTCAACACCAACATGTTGCGCCAAGGCGATACGCCTGGAGCCGGAATCGCCAGCGATGTCGTGCGTTCAGCGGGCGTTGTTCTTGAACCTGACGAAGTAGCAATTGTTGTGTCCGACGCAATTGAACAAGAAAAGTTTTTGATTCTTCCGCACCCCCAAGTTGCCGAGTTCGAACAGCGCAAAGCCGCCGATCGTGATCGTTGGTTGTCTGGAATGCGCAAACTTCAGGCTCGGGTTTTTGGAAACGGCTAGCAATGGCACCTAAGGCCACTGCTCCGCGCTCGGCGTCGGCCAAGGCTGCCGCCGAAAAGTCGTCGATTGATCAGGCCGCGGTCTTGCACAGCATCGGGCTGACTGCAGGCGAAGAAGTGCGCTTTCGCCGAGCCGGCCGAGGCCGTTGGCAATCGGGGCGAATCGCCTATGTCGAACGGGACGGCAGCATTACGGTGCATGACGCCCATGGAGCGGCCCGTTCACTGCGCCCCGAGCATCTTGAAGTCAAACGGCCTGGCAAGCGCAAGAAGCTCACCTGGCAAGCAGTCACCGATGTGGCGGTCACCTGGGAGCAATTAACGCTGTTCTAAACGGCTACGGTGGGCCCATGGGCGTACGACTTGATCCTTCCGACGAATACATGCACGAACTCGGTCCCGAATCGAACTTCAACGAGAGCATGTACATCAATTGTTTTGATCCAGTGAACAAAGTTGGTGGCTGGTTCCGTATGGGCAACCGCGCCAATGAGGGCATCGCCGAAATGACGGTGTGCATCTATTTGCCCGATGGCTCGGTGGCTTTCATGTTCAAACGACCAGCGATTGAAAACAACAATCAGCTTGATGCGGGTGGCCTTACCTGGACCATGGTGAAGCCGTTTGAAGAACTCAAAATTGATTTCTCGGGCAAAGTTGTCGTTCTTGCGGAGCCCGAGCAGATGGTTGATCCTAAAACTGCGTTCAAGAACAATCCGTACGCAGAATGCGAAGCGCATATCACGTTCACTGGCCAGGGCCGCTCGAGCATGTTCGGCGGAGAACCCGACACACCGCATGAAACTCCGGGTGAAGAATTTGCCAAGGGCCACTACGAGCAGTTGATTCAGGCTCACGGAACTATTCGCGTTGGCGATCAAGAATGGGAAATCAATGGCTTTGGTTTGCGAGATCACTCGTGGGGCCCGCGTTACTGGCAAGCACCGTGGTACTACCGCTGGCTCACCGCCAACTTTGATGAGAACCTCGGCTTCATGTTGTCGCGCGTTGCCAAAAAAGAAGGCCCCGGAACTCGTGGCGGATTTGTGTGGGAAGACGGCAAAATGCATTTGTGCGATCACGCCGAAATTTCCACGGTGTTCCAAGGTGAAGATACGTATCACGACAAGATTGAGGCAGTGCTCAAGTCGAGCCGCAGCGATCGTGAATGGCGCTTTACCGGTGACGTGATGAGTTTGATCCCATTACGTAATCGTCGTCAGACTCCCGATGGCGAGTGGCTCACGACGCGAATTAGCGAGGGAATGACGCAGTGGACGATGGTGAGTGACGAGCACAAGGGCAAAGTCGGATACGGCTTGTCGGAGTATTTGGACCAGATCATCGACAACACTCCGGTCGGTACCGCCGAATAATCAGTTGGGCGCTAACGCGACCAAAAGTTTTTGTAGTTCACTCGCGGCCATATCAACTGCCTCGCCGTACAACTTCACCTTGGGCTCAGTTCCACTCGGCCGAATCTGCAAACGCACTCCCCGACCGCCCACTTCATCAAGCCACAACCGCAACAAATTCGCCTCGGGAAAATCTTCAACGCCGACTACTTGTCGCCCGCCGATCATCGTTGGTGGATTCGCACGCAATTCTTCAACAACCGCTGCACCATCACTCGGACTCATCTTCACACTCAACTCGGCAGTCACATGCTGTCCATTTTCAGCAGCAATCTGATCCAGTCGCTGCTGAACCGTCACCCCATCGTGCACCGCCAAGGCCGCAATCTCGGTCATCACCAACGCCGCCGAAATTCCATCTTTATCAAGTGGCTGATCGGCCACTAAATATCCAAGTGCTTGTTCATAAGCGAAAACCAAACGCTTATCCGAACGTTTCATTGCCGCATCCGCAATCCATTTAAATCCCGTAAAAGTCTCTTCAAAGGCCACACCATGTTTGTGCGCCATTTTGCCTAACAACGACGACGACACCAGGGTCGCCACCACCAATCGATCATCACCATACGTATGACGCAAAATGTGATCACCGAGCAACCAGCCGATTTCATCCCCGCGAAGCAACCGCCATTCGCCCGACGTTTCTCCCGTTATCGGAATCGCAACGCCCAGCCGATCGGCATCGGGATCATTGGCCAAAGCAATCGCCGCACCACTTTGGCGGGCGAGATCGATCACCAAGTCCATCGCACCTGGTTCTTCAGGATTTGGAAAGGACACTGTCGGAAATGAACCGTCGGGCTCTTGCTGCGAAGCGACCACCACAGGTTGATCAAACCCGGCCGATGCAAAGGCTCGAAGTGCCGTATCTCCACCAACACCATGCATCGCCGTATAGGCCACCTTGATTCTCGGTACATCCCGACACAACCGCACCGATGGCAACCACTTGATGTATTCGTCGATGCATTCATTACCAAGAATCTGAATGAGAGGTGAATCTTCAGATGCAAGTTCAATACTGGTCGCATCAAAAATTTCAATCGCATCGGAGACCAGTTCGTCATATGGCGGCACTATCTGCGCACCCGAACCGAGATACACCTTGTATCCATTGTCCTGAGGAGGATTATGACTCGCCGTCACCATCACTCCCGCAGCAACACCTAAACGTGAGATATTCCACGCTAGGACCGGGGTCGGAAATACGCTCGGAAGCAAAAATGCTTTCATTCCCCGCGCCGCGGCTACTCGTGCTGTATCAAGCGCAAAAACATCGCTCTTACGACGCGCATCAAAACCAATCAGAATTCCCGCTTCGGCCGCACCTTCGACGGTTCGCATCAAGAAATCAACGAGTCCAGCAGCTGCTTGTTGAACCACTAACCGATTCATTCGCATTGGGCCGGCCCCAACTTGTGCACGTAAACCTGCAGTACCAAATAGCAAACGTCCGCTAAATCGTTCTTTTAGTTGTTCATTTGAACCATCAATGAGCTGCTGCAACTCAACACGAATATCTTCATCAGGCTCGGCCTTTAACCACTTTTTTGCAATGTCAAGACGTGAGCCACCACTCATGATGTGTCCTTAGAACTTTGGCAACAGCGTATGCAACTCAACGAGAGGACGTGGACCAACATGTGAGATAACTTCTCCGGCCGCGATTGAGCCGAGTATCCCGCATTCCTTCAACGAATACCCATTGGTGTAACCAAACAAAAATCCAGATGCATACAAATCACCAGCACCGGTTGTATCTAACACATGCGGTACGTCTTCGGCGGGAACATCAATGATTTCTTCGCGCGTAATGATCGATGCTCCACGAGGCCCGCGAGTAATTACTGCCAAGGAACTGTCTTGACGAATGGCAGCCACTGCCGCTTCAAAGGTATCAAGTTGATAGAGCGATAAAAGCTCGTCTTCATTACCGAACAAGATGTCAACTTCGTCAGCGACGAGGGCTCGGAAGTCTTCACGATGGCGATCAACGCAGAAGCTGTCCGACAAACTCAACGAAACTTCACGGCCCGCTTCATGTGCTGCCCGTGCTGCTCGACGAAAAGCTGCCTTTGCATCATCACGATCAAATAGGTAGCCCTCCATGTACAGAACTTTTCCGGAAGCCACAACCGATACATCTACATCTTTGGGTTCCATAAACGATGAAACTCCCAAGAAAGTATTCATCGTGCGTTGTGCATCTGGGGTGACGACGATGATGCAACGTCCTGTCGGAATTCCATCTAGATGGCGTCCGGGGCTGAAGTGCACACCGACAGCCAACAAGTCATGCCCAAATACTTCGCCGAGATCGTCGTGACTCACCTTGCCGATATACGCAGCCTTGCCACCGAAACTTGCGACTCCACACACCGTGTTGGCGGCCGATCCGCCGCTCATTTCTACAGCGGTTCCGAGTGCCTTATATAAATGCAGCGCCCGATCGGTATCGACAAGCGTCATCGAACCTTTCACCAGGGCCTGCTCGTGAATGAAGTTGTCATCAGCATGCGCGATCACATCCACTAACGCGTTGCCAATTCCTACAACGTCATATATTGGCTCTGAATTTGGCTGTGTAGACACGATTTGTAACGCTAGTCCCTTGAGAGCATCAGAACAGACTTCCCAATAGTGAAACTAGATGACGGGCGTGGCGACCACGAACTGTCGCACAGTACGCTTCGGACGTGACATCATCCCAAATTGAATCGCCTGTTGACCGCTCGCACCTTGACCCATATCGCCTCCCCCGCCACGTACTTCCCACCCGCTACGACCTCACGCTCGAACCCCATCTGGCTGATTCGTCATTTGCTGGCCAAGCTGTCATCACCGCCCAGGTTCTGGCAGCGACACGACTTATCGTTCTGAACGCAATCGAACTTGACATCACATCCGTATTCGTCGACGGCCAACCTGCTCCGTTCAGTCTTGACATCGAATCAGAGCGACTTTTCATCGGACTGATCGAAGAGGTCCAACCCGGAATCGCGATGATTGACATTGTCTTCGCAGGCATTCTCAATGACAAACTTCGCGGGTTTTATCGCAGCACCTACGTCGATGAAAATGGTGAGCAACAAGTCGTCGCAACCACCCAGATGCAATCAACTGATTGTCGTCGGGCCTTTCCGTGTTTTGATGAACCTGACTTCAAGGCAGTCTTTGCAACAACCCTCATCGCTGCGCCCGATCATCTCGCAATCAGTAATGGTCCCGAAGTTTCACGTTCGGTGATAGCGCGCGAACAAGGTGACAAAGTCGCCGTCAAGTTCGCCGACACCATGCCTATGAGCACCTACCTGGTCGCATTCGTGGTCGGCAAGCTTGAAGCAACCGATCCCGTTGATGTTGATGGAGTTCCGCTCCGAATTGTTCATACCCCGGGCAAGGGCCATCTCACCGAATTCGGTCTAGACGTTGGCGCAAAGAGCCTGCGTTGGTTTGTGAACTATTACGGGATCCCCTACCCTGACGCCAAAATTGACATGATCGCCCTGCCCGATTTTGCTGCAGGAGCAATGGAGAACGTCGGATGTATTACTTATCGCGAAAGCCTGCTGTTAGTAGACCCAGCGACGAGCACCCAGGCTGACCAGCAAAATGTAGCCGATGTGGTGAGCCATGAACTTGCCCATATGTGGTTTGGCGACCTTGTCACAATGAAATGGTGGAACGGCATTTGGCTGAATGAAGCCTTTGCAACTTTCATGGAAGTAGCCGCTGTCGATTCTTTCCGACCGGAATGGAAGCGATGGACGAGTTTTTCCCTCGAGCGTTCCGCTGCGTTTGAAGTCGACTCTCTGATCAACACGCGTTCTGTTGAGTTCGAAGTTCGATCACCCCAAGATTGTGAAGGAATGTTTGACGTTCTCACCTATCAAAAGGGTGGCTCTCTCTTGCGAATGCTCGAGCAATATCTCGGAACCGAACGATTTCGTGATGGAATTCGTCTGTACTTGAACATCCATTCATACGGAAATACTGAAACTTCCGATTTATGGGACGCTATCGAAACTGCGGTGTCACGCGATGGTGGAGAACCAGTTCGTGAGTTAATGGATTCCTGGATTTGGCAACCTGGCTATCCCCTCATCACGGCAGGTCTTGATGCGACGAAAACGAAACTGATTCTCCAGCAGCAACGCTTCTCATTTACCTCTGAGTTACTGACTGAGACGCAACATTGGCTCGTCCCAGTTCATATTCGCATGAATGGGTCAGATACCAAATACTTACTATCTGATCAACCACTCGAGATTTCAATCAATAACTCAAACGAAGCAATAGTCGTCAATGCTGGTGGTTACGGTTACTACCGCGTTGCCTATTCCCCCGAACTACTCACACGACTTCAAGGGCCAGAATTAGCCAAGCTTGCAGTCATTGAGCGCTACAGCATCGTCGACGACGCATGGAACGCCGTTGTCGCTGGACGCCTGGCCGCAATTGACTTCGTGTCGTTCGTGAGCGGATTCACTCATGAGCGCGACCTTGCAGTTTGGCAAGCCATCGCGATCGGGCTTCGCGGTTGCGGCCGTCTCTTGAACGAATCAAACTACCCGAAACTCCAACAGAGAATTCGTGCGTTGATCGCTCCAGTCGTCGCCGAACTGGGATGGCAGACACAACCCGGCGAAGACGATCTTCGGGCCAAACTGCGCGGGATCCTTGTCGTGTTATTGGCGGTCAATGGCAACGACACCGATGCTCAGAAAAAATGCCAAGAACTACTTGAGCAACACGACGCACAAGCCAATTCAGTACATCCAGAACTAGTCGCGGCAGCAACTACAGTCGTCGCATCAACGAGTGGCGAAGGTCCTTACGAGTATTTCCTTGACAAATTCCGCACGACCGCGAACCCGCAAGACCAGTTGCGTTATCTCTATGCACTGACCGATTTCGATAGCCCCGAACTCGTACAGCGAACATGCAACTTCGCAGTTGCAGGCGAAGTGAAAAGCCAGAACGCCCCATTCGTCTTGGCTCGCTGCGTTGCCCTTCGAGAAAATGGCGTTCTTGCATGGAACTTCATTCGCAACTATTGGGACCAGGCTCAAGTGAAATTCCCAACGAACACGATTGTTCGGATGGTTGATCCCGTCAAATTCCTCAACACTCCAGAATTAGAAGCAGACGTTCAAGCATTTTTTGCTGAACATAACATTCCACAAGCTGCCAAAACTTTGCAACAGGTCCTTGAACGTCAACGCGTCAATACTGCGTTGCGTTCTCGCGAAGAAAGCCGTCTTAGCGCGGCACTGTAAAGCGGGACCATATGGGCGAACACCCCTTGCGACGTAACCTTCCAAACGTCGCCGACTGTTTGCTGGATTAAGGATCTGGGGCAGCAGGAGCCCGAGTTCTAGCATGTTGCGTTACTCGGTCGACCTCGTCGCCGACTACGGTCAATAGCGTGATCGTGCGGTATCCCCGCCTTCCTAAAGGAGTTACGCCATGGCCGAAGCTTGGATTATTGACGGAGTACGCAGCCCACGTGGTCGCGGCAAATCAACTGGTTCGTTACACCACATCCATCCACAAGAACTACTTGCTCAAGTTTTGAACGCTTTGCAGAAGCGCGTCGGCTTTGACACATCCGATGTCGATGACGTCATTGTTGGCAATGGCAACAGCGTAGGTGACCACGGTGCATGCATCGGCCGCATGGCAGTACTGGCTGCTGGTTGGCCAGTCACAGCACCAGGCGTCACCATTAACCGCTTCTGTGGTTCAGGCCAGCAGGCCGTCACCTGGGCCGCCATGGGTGTTCAAGCGGGCCACCAAGATCTCGTCATTGCTGGTGGCGTTGAATCAATGTCGCGTTGGCCAGCACCAGAAGGTGCACCCGACTTCACATCAGGTAACGCCGCACTGCGCGAAATGTTCCCGATGGTTCCGCAGGGAATTTCTGCTGACCTCATTGCCACCATCGGTGGATTCACTCGTGAAGATGTTGATGCATTCGCATTGGCAAGTCAGCAGCGTGCGGCCATCGCTCAAGCTGAAGGTCGATTTGATCGCAGCGTTGTTCCGATCTTGAATCCTGATGGCACTGTTGCGCTTGCTAAAGACGAGCACTTGCGCCCCGACACAACGATGGAATCGCTCGCTGGTTTGTCGGCATCATTTGCTCGACTCGGTGCTCATCAATTCAAAGAATTCGACCGCACATTTGATGAAATGTGCAAGCAGGTGTACCCAGAAATTTCAGGCGTCGACCATGTTCACCATGCTGGAAACTCATCAGGTGTTGTCGATGGCGCTGGCGTCATCATGATCGCCAGTCCCGAATATGCCAAGGCTCACGGTCTCAAGCCCCGTGCCCGCATCGTGATGTCGTCGGTTGCTGGCGCTGAACCCGTCATCATGCTCACTGCCCCAGCGCCTGCTTCAAAGAAGTGTCTCGACCGAGCCAGAATGACGACCAAGGACATCGACCTTTGGGAAATCAACGAAGCTTTCGCGGCGATTCCGTTACGTGCAATGCGCGAACTCGGAATCACCAACGAGAACGTGAATGTCAACGGCGGAGCAATTGCCCTTGGTCACCCCATTGGTGGCAGTGGACCGATGCTCATGCAGACCGCTCTCGACGAACTCGAGCGTCAAGACAAGCAGACGGCACTCATCACGATGTGCACCGGTGGCGGAATGGGTACCGCAACCATTATCGAACGTATGTGATGTTGGTTTGCTGCGACTTATTCTCGCGGCAAACCAAGAACTCGTTCACCAACAATGTTGCGTTGAATTTCGGTTGAACCTGCATAAATCGTGTGGGACCTGCTGAATAAGAACGTGTGTTGAAAATCGTGCTCAAGTGAGCCCTCATCATGCATGACTAATGCGTCTGCACCCAGCAAATCTGCTTCCAGTTCGCCGAGTCGCTGATGCCACTTTGACCAAAACAATTTACCGATTGATCCCTCGGGGCCAGGCTGACCACCTTTAATGAAACGCGTGACATTTCGCAAACCTGACCACCGCATAATTTCAAGTTCACCATAGGCGCGCGCCAAACGTTGCCGAATTTCTCGGTCTTCATCAAGACCCTTATTTTGAGCAAGCGCACGAACATTGGCGAACTCTTTCGCGAATCGCAATTGCTGCGCCATGAATGCGGTTCCACGTTCAAAGCCCAAAGTTCCCATTGCAGTTTTCCAACCATTGCCCCGTCCGCCAACCACCATGTCGGCAGAAGTTAGAGCGCCATCAAAGAACACTTCACAAAAGTGATCATTCCCTGAAAGGTCTTTGAGGGGACGCACTTCAACGCCTGGTTGATCAATGGGTACCAGTAAATACGACAAAGCCTTATGGGCTTTCTCTTCAAGTTCGGTGCGACACAACACAAAAATCCATTGCGCGAATTGGGCTTGACTCGTCCAAACTTTTTGACCATCAATACGCCAAGTGTCTCCGTCAAGCACAGCAGTGGTTCGAACTCCAGCAAGATCTGAGCCTGCGCCGGGCTCGCTAAAGCCCTGACACCAATACTCTTCGCCTTTCAAGATCGGTGGCAAAAAGCGTTGCTGTTGTTCGGGCGAACCAAAAGTGATCAGCGTTGGTCCAAGCAAACCTTCGCCGAAGAAACCGGCGCGTTGCGGACCATTGGCCAAGGTGTATTCCTGAGCGAAGACCAATTCATCTGAGACCGACACCTCGCGGCCACCAAAACCTTTGGGCCACGTGAGTCCAAGCCAGCCGGCGCGACCGAGTTCCTGCTCCCAAGACACGCGAACATGCCAGTCGTGAGCACCCATCTCGGCTGAAGTTCCTAATTTGCGGTAGTCGCCTACCAGCTTCTCGTTGAGCCACGAGCGCACTTCGTGGCGAAAGCTCGTGGCTTCATCTGACTCAGAAAAATCCATTCATATAGTTTCACCCGATTCGCACCTCTCGGCGTAATCGGCGCCCCCGACATAAGGTCTTTTTATGGTCACTCCTCCCCAACCCTCAGTAAACCCAGCACAGTTATTTGATCTCACGGGTCGCACGGCCCTCATTACTGGTGGAAGCCGAGGCTTAGGCAGAGAAATGGCTTTGGCATTCGCTCATCAAGGTGCCGACATCATGATCGCGAGTCGATCCATTGAGTCTTGCGAAGAAACTGCCGCTGAAGTTCGACGCGAGACCGGACGCAACTGTGTGCCTTATGCGTGTCACATCGGACGTTGGGATGAACTTGAAGGCCTCGCTGATGCAGCTTGGAATGAATTTGGTGGCGTTGACATTTTGGTCAACAATGCCGGCAAGTCGCCGTTGTACGACAACATCACCAACGTCAACGAGCAGATGTGGGACTCAGTCATTGGCTTGAATCTCAAGGGACCATTTCGACTGTCGGCTTTACTTGGCTCGCGGATGAGTGAGCGCGCCAAAGAAACTGGCCGCGCTGGTTCAATCATCAACATTTCAAGTATCGCCGCCATTCACCCGACCCCAGATGTGATTCCCTACACAGCCGCCAAGGCTGGACTGAACGCAATGACGATCGGCTTTGCGCAAACCTTCGGACCTCATGTTCGCGTCAATTGCATCATGCCAGGTTCATTTCGCACCGATATCAGCAAGGCCTGGAACTGGGACATGGTTGACCAAATGATGAAGCGCGTTGCGCTCAAACGCGTCGGCGAACCCCACGAAATTGTTGGCGCTGCCTTATTCTTGGCTAGCGATGCGAGCACCTACACCACCGGAGCGGTTTTCACTGTTGACGGTGGCGTTCCAACCTGATCACATCTTTCGTTCTTGAAAGGACACCACAATGGCTTTAACAAATGAACAAAAGCTCGAACACCACAGCAAATTTGCTGCTGCCACAAATGCAGGACAACCTGACATCACCATGTCGATGTGCGTTGAAGGTGCTTTGGTATGGCACAACTTTGATGACAAAAGCGTGCCGTATGCGAGCACCGGCAAAACCTTGACGCGGATGCACGCAATCATCCCGAACCTTCGTTGGGAAACTCGAGCAGTTGCCGCCACCAGCACCGGCTGGATGTGGCAGGCCGCCATTCGCGGAACCGCTCCCGGCGGAGAAATCTGCGCTCATTCGGTCATGATCGTCACGCTGAACGATGAAGGTCTCATCACTCAACTCGATGAATACATCGACCCATCGCAATTATCTGCGTTACGGGGCTGACTTCTCGCTGATTCGACTGCGTTCAACCCACGCTTGAACGCCTAAAGTCAAGACATGTCGAATCATAAAATGGTTGAAGGTCGGGTCTGCATCGTTACTGGTGCCGGACGAGGAATCGGTCGCGAGTACGCACTCATGCTTGGTGCACACGGCGGCCTCGTCGTGGTTAACGACCTCGGTGCATCGCGCGACGGAAGCGGTGGCGACTCTGGTCCCGCCCAAGACGTGGCGAATGAAATCAAGGCCGCTGGCGGACAAGCCGTCGCAAACACCGACGACATCAGTTCGTATGCCGGCGCGAAGAGCATCGTTGATCAAGCAATTGACACTTTCGGTGGTCTTGACGTCGTGGTCAACAATGCCGGAATTCTGCGTGACCGCATGTTGTTCTCAATGGCCGAAGAAGAATGGGACTCGGTCATCAAAGTTCACCTCAAGGGAACTTTCGGCACCAGCCGATTTGCGGCCGAATACTGGCGTAACCGTTCAAAAGACGGCAAGACCAATGACGCTCGCATCATCAACACTTCTTCAGTTGCTGGTTTGTACGCCAACCCTGGACAGGCCAACTACGGGGCTGCCAAGGCAGGTATTGCAGCATTCACACAGATCGCCGCACAAGAGCTCAGCCGCTACGGAGTCACGGCAAACGCCATTGCTCCTGGCGCCCTCACGCGTCTAACAGAAGACCTCAATTTGCCCGATGAAATGCTGGCCAAGTTTGATCCACGTTGGGTGGCCCCCATCGTTACGTGGTTGGCCTCGCCATTGTCGAAAGACGTGACTGGCCAAGTCATCGAATCGAACGGCATGTTCTTGGCAATTGCCGAAAGCTGGCAGCGTGGTCCAACGCTCACGACTCCCCCAGCCGAAGCCGAAGACGTTGATGCAGCAATTCGTCCATTGTTGGCCGCAGCCCGTCCGCGCACCACGATGGCCGACATCAACTAAACACTTGTGACTTCACTTCTCGTTATCTGCACCGGCAACGCCGCGCGCTCGGTCATGGCTGGGGCGATCATTAATGATCGTCGGCCCGATCTAGATGTTGTCACTGCAGGCACGCTCACTGTCGATGGCCAACCAATCAGTTTTCGAACCCGCGAAGCACTCAAACAAATAGGACTTCAAGCGCAAGGTCACCGCAGTAAACAAATTGAACAACATCATGTGGATGCGGCGGACCTCATCATTGCTTTAGCACCCGAGCATGTTGAATGGATTCGTCGCAACTTTCCACACGTTGCACATCGCACATCAACTCTCAAGCGACTCAGTCGTCATCTAGAACATGATGGTCCATTTGTTGAACGCGTGACTGCGCTCAACTTGGCGGCAATCGAACTTGAACCGTGGGAAGAAGTGGTTGATCCAGGTGGTGGCGAGGTTGAAGATTTCATCCAATGCGCCTTTGAAGTTGTCCAATTAATGGATGATGTCATGCCCCGCTTGGGCTGAGCATCTGGTTGGGCATACAAACCACCGAAAACGGGGTGTTTTCGCGCCCAATGGGTTATTCGTCGACGAATGGGGCGGCGATGCCATTCGCGAACAAGGCTTCAATGACCTCATCACTGCGACCTAATTCGCGCAGAACTTCAGCCGTGTGTTCGCCCAACTTCGGAGCGATCCAACGGGGTTCGCCCGGAGTTCCATGAAAATCTGCCGGCGAAGCAATCATGGTTGTCGTGCCGTATTCATCGGGCACTTCAATCAGGCCGCCCGCGTGTTGCAACTGTGGATCAGCCAGAACTTCTTCGGCCGAATTCACCGGCGACCAAAACATGTCGGGTTCGGTCGCAAAAATATCGGCCCACTCGTCAAGGGATTTACCTGAGAACGCTTCATCAAGGAGTGCAATCAATTCTTTGTGGTTAATTGCTCGTTGCAACGGAGTCACAAATCGCGGATCATCAATCCACTCGGGGTGTCCGGCCACGCGCGCCAACGGCGGCCAATGACGTTCACCCTCAAGACCAACCACCCAAAACCACTTGCCATCGCCAGCCTGATAGTTATTCACCGATGGGTTCATCATTTGCGTACGTTGGCCAATCATCGGATGTTGACCCCAGCCCAACATCATGTTGAGATCAAAACCAATCGTGTACACGCCTTGACGCAACAGTGATGACGAAACCATTTGTCCAAGACCCGAACGTTCGCGCTGATACAACGCTGCCGAAATCGCACCAGCAAAAGTGACGCCAGTGGTGTGGTCGCCCATTCCACCACGTTGAAAGGGCAAGGCTCCACCTTCGGGCGTAAGCATGTGCGCAATTCCTGAACGCGCCCAGAACGCCGCGATGTCATAGCCCGGACGATTTGCATCAAGCCCTTCAAGCCCGTATCCAGTGATTTGTCCGTACACCAGACGCGGATTGCGGGCGCTGACAGTGTCGTAATCAAGACCGGCCCGCTTTAATGCATCAACCCGCACGTTGGTCACAAAGACATCGGCTTGATCTAACAGTTCGAGGGCAATCTCACGCCCTTCTGGAATTGAAATATCAAGGGCGATTCCGCGCTTATTGCGATTGTCTAATTCAAAGACGGGATTGTTTGGCATATCTCCGCCAAACATCCGTTGAAACGTTCTCGCGGGGTCTCCCGACAGTGGTTCAATCTTGATGACATCGGCACCCCAGTCGCCCAAGACACCCGCCGCTGCAGGGCCAGCGACCCAAACACCTAACTCAACAACCTTGACTCCATGCAAAGGACCAGACATAACAGTGACCCTAGTTGCCAGCGATTGCACCCAGCGTCTCGTCAAGCGCATCAAGAGCTCGAGCGAGTTGATCATCGGTGTGCGCTAATCCGACATTCATCATTCCGCGCGCCGCAATGTATATACCTCGCTCATGCAGACCCAAGAAAACCAACTCTTGCAAGACTTCATCACGCAGGAAAACATCGTTGATCGTTTGCGGAGCCGTAGCCAGCGCGTGCAACGACATCATCGATCCGAATCCGGTCACTGACATCGGCAAGGCGTGACGAGCCAGAACGCTTGCAACCGACTCTCGAAATTCTTCCCCGCGCTTGGTGTGAGACTCGGCAACATCAGCGGTGAATACCTCGCCCAAAACTGCACATCCGGCGGTCATTGATGCCATGTTGTTGTTGAATGTTCCCGCATGAGAAATCACTTGGCGACCAGTGACTAACCGCCCTCCCTCAAGGCTGGTATCAAATTGATCGAGAAGTTCAGCGCGTCCACCAAAGGCACCAAATGAGAAACCTCCGCCAAGGTATTTCCCGTATGTCGTGATGTCGGCAACCTCACCGAGCAAGTGCAGCATTCCTGATCGGCCATGGCGAGATGTCATCACTTCATCGGCAATCACAATTGCACCGACCGAGCGCGCTGCAGTGCATGTTCGTTGAACGAACTCGGCATCAGCTGGCAGACATCCTCCCGAGCCCTGCATCGGTTCAAAGACAACAGCCGCCAATTCGCTCGCATGTTCTTGGATAATGACCTCTGTTGCGTCGGCGTCGTTATACGGCGCGATCACAAATTCATACGGAGCGTTCCATGGTGCTGGACCACTCACGAAATACAGAACCCCTCCGTGATATCCCCCCGAAAAGACCAGCACTTGACGACGGCTGGTTGCCTGGATGGCCGTAGTGATTGCCATGAGATTGGCTTCGGTGCCCGAGTTAGTAAAGCGCACTCGGTCGATACCGAATCTCGAACACATCAATCGACTCAATTGGGCTTCGGCTGGATGAACTCCGCCGACACTCACATTGTTTGCAAGTGCTGCGACCACGGGATCGAGGACCCGCCGTTCGCTGTGACCCAACAAACCGGCGGTGTAGTCGCCTAAGAGATCGATATACGAATGACCGTCAACGTCCTCCAGAGTTGCACCATCACCAGATGCGAAGGCCACTGGGAAAGGAAGGTGGGTCAGCACCGTCCTGGTGTGTCCACCTGGCATGTACTTTCGTGCTTCATCAAAATGAAGACGGCTTTGCGGGTGACGGTCGGCGAAATCACGGCACGCGACTTCGAGTTGATCGTTGAACATGCGGCAAGCATAGATCGCTTCATGAAGTGTCAGGCACATCAGTTGATACTCGGGTGGAGATGAGGAGAATTGAACTCCTGGCCTCTACGATGCGAACGTAGCGCTCTGCCAACTGAGCTACACCCCCGAAAGTGTTTGAACTCTAGCGAGAAATTGACGGTGCGCGTCAGGCGGCATGAACCCAGTCACGGCGATACGGCTGCTGTGAGCTCGGGTAACGGCGCAATTGGGAAAGTTTGTAGCAATAGCCAGCCAACGAAATGGCCGACAGCACAAACACATAAATGAAAAGGTCGCTCTTGGTCGTGAAGGCAATAAACGCCGACCCCACTGACACCAAGGCCAATGTCACCAGAACATTTTGTCGGCGTTGCTTGATGAGATGCTGACGGCTGACATTTTGGCGAACGATGCCACGAGTAGGTGTGGCGTGCGATAGGTGTTTGGGACGTTGACGACCTGGCGATGGTGCTAACGGACGAGCCATCGATCGCATCGGCGATCCTGGTCGAACTGGAGCCGAGCGCTGCAAGGTGGACAACTGGCGACGGAAATCAACAACCGAAGAATTGGGACGATTGTCCTGACGACCACGCAATAACGGAGGAACGAGAACCGCAGCCCATGCTGCAACTACTACTAGCAAAACAATGGTGCCCACGATGACGTCCTCCCCTCAATCTTGAATCAGTGATCTGGCTTGTGCATGAAAGATCTGGCGACCACCGAGGTGGTCACGGGTTACTAGGCAACCCGCTGCATTACAGTTTTACAACATTTGTGACGAACGACGCAATATTAGGCGAACTTTCGGTGAACGCAGCGGCATTCAGGTCACCCACGCCAAAATTCCGAATTTGACTATTTCCCCTGTTCAGGGGCTCGTCGATAGGTTCCCGAAGCGCCGCCGGTCTTCTCCCACAGGGCCAACTCACCGATGACCATCGACTTATCAATGGCCTTACACATGTCATAAATGGTCAACGCCGCCACGGAGCAAGCGCAGAGGGCCTCCATTTCGACTCCAGTGCGCTCAAACACCTCGGCATGAGCCTCAACCAGGATGTGATCATCGGCGATCTCAAAGCTGACCGAGGTACTTGTCAACATCACCGGGTGACACAACGGAATCAGGTCAGACGTTCGCTTAGCAGCCTGAATACCGGCGATACGGGCGACGGCCAACACATCACCCTTTTTCAAATCTTGGTGAGTCACGGCAGCAATCGTGTCCGGGCTCATGAAGATCTTGCAGCGAGCGACTGCCCGGCGCTGCGAGGGCTGTTTGGTCCCAACGTCAACCATGCGCGCTTGGCCCTGCTGATCAAGGTGCGTCAATCCCGATACGTGGGAGTCAGGTTGATTTGAGCTCGCAGTCACATCCGTAAGGGTATCTGCCAATTGAGATTGAACGAGTCAGGAGTCACCTAGTCCCGACAAGACACCGACGAACTACATGCTTCACGATGGACATATGAAGGTTATGACGCAGCAGTGGCAGGATTTACTCTTTGCGCATTGGGCATATTCGCCCGAAGTTGTCCAACGACTGCTTCCTGAGGGCGTTGAACTTGACACTTTTGCCGGCAATGCCTACGTGGGACTCGTGCCGTTCAACATGCGCAACTTGCGACTGCGGGGCCTTCCCCCGATTCCCACCACCTCAAACTTCGCTGAAGTCAATGTCCGCACGTACGTAAAATCGCGAGGCCGATCGGCAGTGTGGTTCTTCTCGCTCGACACACAAAAACTTCTTCCGACTTTGGTCGCACGTCTGGCATTCAAACTTCCGTATTGCTACGGCAACGCACGGGTCACGTTGACCGGACAAGGTGAAGGCGCAATATTGACCAGCAATGTTGAACGCAAGTGGCCCCACCACTCAGCTTCGGCACTCGCTGTTCGCGTTGGCGCACCAATTGAACCCAGCCCCCTCGAGAAGTTTTTAACATCACGTTGGGGACTCGTCTCATCATCGCGTGGTAATCGATTGTGGTACGCAGCAGTTGAACACGAGCCATGGCCGCTTCATCATGCTGAATTGCTACATCTCGACGACAATCTCATCACTGCAGCCGGACTCCCCCGCCCAGAAGGCGAACCACACTTGCTCTTTAGTCCTGGGGTTCACACCACCATTCATTCGCTTGAGAAACTGGCCTGAAAAACTGAGCCGAATAAGAACGAGTGAAATCAGCCGCCAATTTGCGACATTGACCGTTTTGGTCGAATGAAATTCACTTGATTGATCTGATGTCCCGCCCACTTGGTGCCGACGGCTCGTTCAACTTCGGCCGCCACTGCTACGTCATCGGCTCCAGAGCGCATGAGATCACGTAAATCAAATTCTGTTGTCGAGAACAAACACGTTCTGAATTGTCCATCAGCGGTGAGTCGCACACGATCACAGTCTCCACAGAATGGTTTAGTCACACTCGGAATGACACCGACGCTTCCCTTGCCGTCGAGATAGCGCCATCGATCGGCGGGTGCAGCACCACGCGCTGGAATCAATTCAAGCGGGTGTACTTGAGCAATCTGTTCGACGATTTCGTCTTGGCTCACGACCTTGTCGCTCACCCAATGACCTTCAGCATCGAGCGGCATGAATTCAATGAAACGCACTTCAACACCTTTGGCTCGCCCAAATTCGGCGAGATCAAGAATCTCATTGTCATTGACTCCACGCTCAACAACTGCGTTGATCTTGACACTCGAGAAACCGGCGCCAACCGCCGCATCAATTCCGGCCAATACGCGCGGCAATTCATCGCGGCGGGTCATCTGTTCAAACTTTGCTCGATCGAGTGTGTCGAGACTGATGTTCACTCGCGCAATTCCGGCCAACTTCAATTCGTCAACACAGTTCGCCAAAGTTGCGCCGTTCGTAGTGATCGCCAGATCAATCGGTTGGCCAGCAAGAGGCGAAGCAGAATCCTTTGGCACCGACAGTGCAGCCAGTTTGGCAACCAGCACCGGCAAGTGGGCACGCATCGTGGGCTCGCCACCAGTTAAACGAATTCCGTCGACCCCAAAATGTTCGACAACGATGCGCGCCAAACGCTCGATTTCTTCGAAGGTCAGAACTTCGGTCTTGGGCAACCACACCATGCCCTCAGCAGGCATGCAGTACGTGCAACGAAAATTGCAGCGATCGGTCACCGAAATTCGTAGGTCGCGAATGGTTCGACCATACGGGTCAACCAGATCTCGAACAACTGCAGTCGATGACATGGGATCAGGATACGAGAAGGATGGTCAGGACCTCTCCCCCAACGACAACTCCGTCACCATCAGGCACAACCGCGATGGCATTAGCCAAAGCCGTGGCTGCCAATTGGTGGCTCCCTTGCGACCTCACCGAGTCAATATGTAGCCGGCCATCATTGTCAAAACGGGCAATCACCCGTTGATAGTGAACTTTGCCATCGGTTGACCGCTTAATCGGACTATCAGCGATCGCCTTGATCATCGGACGATCCCATGCAACCTCAATATGACCAGCCATTTTTCGCAAAGCCGGACGTGCGAGCAATTCAAAGCTCACCAATGAACTCACTGGATTACCAGGCAACCCAAAGACTGGCACGCTGCGATCTCCTGCCGATTGCAAAAGGCCGAACGCAAAAGGTTTGGCTGGTTTGATCGCCAGTTGCATCCAATGCATCTCGGCAATTCGTGACAGCACTGCCTTCACCACGTCATAGTCGCCCATGCTGACTCCACCGCTTGTCACGATGGCATCACATTCAGTTGCGGCTTGCCGCAGAACTATCTCAAGGGCATTCTCGTCATCGCGAATAATGCCGTAATCAATCGCCTCGGCACCAGCTTGAGCGACAAGGCCCATCAGCATCGTGCGATTACTTTCTCGAATTTGTCCAGGGGCCAAAACACTTCCGTCATCGATGAGTTCATCACCAGTTGATAACACCGCAACGCGCACGCGCGGGTACACCAAAGGCTTGCGACAATTGATACTTGCGAGAACTCCTGCGACCGACGGCCGAATCTCGGTGCCACTTTGAAAAACCATATCGCCGACACGAACGTCGTCACCAGCACCTCGAAGTGCGTCACCCGACCGCAACTCTTTAAAAATCTGAACAATTTGCGAACCATCAAAATTATGACGCTCGCCAACAAATTTCGTGTCTTCAACCATGACAACGGCATCAGCACCTGGTGGCATTGGCGCACCAGTCATGATACGAATCGCGGTTCCATCCAGAAGGTCAACATCACCCGCTGCTCCGGCGGCGATTTCTCCGACAACCCGCAACGACACCGGCTGAGTCAAGCCGGCCCCGTCAGTATCTACGGCACGTACGGCATAACCATCAACCGCCGAATTAGCAAACGGAGGGACATTTTCCGATGATGAAACATCGCCAGCAAGTACGTATCCAGTCGCAACAGTGACGTCAATCGTGATTGGCTCGGACGTATTGCACGCCGACAAGACCAGTGCCCGAGCCTCCTGAATTGGAACGAGCGACCTCAGTTTTGATGTAAAAGCATCCGCGACCACAACTACGACGATACAAGACAGACGGTACAAGACAGACGGTACAAGACCGGCGCTTTAAGACAGGCGGTTTAAGACAGGCGTTTACACAAACCCACAATTGATTGTGGGTGCACCCACGAATCGGCACCATGGCGATCTCTACACTTAAGTGCATGAGCGCAGCGCCAAATCATGTCAGTCACTTGCCCCTTGAAGGTATGACTGCAATTTGGCAAGGAGTCGCCACAGACCACACCGAGACCCTGACTCTGCATTTTGAAAATGAATCGTGGACCATCAATAGCCAGATCACGGGCCTCGATATCCAATACGTCCTGCGCCTCACCGCGACCTGGCAACTGCAGCAAATGTTGCTATTTCGCGACCTTGACGAACCCGACTTGTGGTTAGCCAATGATGGACGTGGCAAGTGGGGTGAAGTGAATGGCGCGCAGATCCGCGACATTGGAGGATGCACCGATCTTGATGTTCGAGGTAGTTCATTTAGCCGCGTGATGGCAATACGAAAACTAGCGATTGATGTTGGCTCATCATCATTGATTGATTCGGTCGTTGTAGATCCAGAAACTCTTGGTGTCACTCGTTCGCGCCTGACCTATACCCGTCTCGCCGAACAACTGTGGAAAGTTCAACGCGATGATGACCACGATGATCACGAAGTAGAAGTTGACACTTTCGGTTTACCGCTCGACATTCCTGGACACTTCACACGCCTGAAATAGATGTCAGAGCACTTCGCGAAGCCATTCGCGCAGACCTTGGCCGAATTCTGGATGATCAAGTCCGGCTTCGATGACTGCTTCAATCCAGCCAAGCGGATTGCCGACATCGCATCGACCAATTGTTGAAATAACCCCGTGCAACGGTGCTTGCTCGGCCTGAATCGTCAATGCATCAGTGAGTTGAATCTCGCCAGTTCCACCCGGAGCCAACGCTTCCAGAATGTCGAAAATATCGGGAGTTAACGCATACCGTCCAATGATGGCGAGATCGCTCGGGGCTTCATCGTTGCGCGGTTTTTCAACGACATCAGCGATCGGTAAAAACTCAACCCCTGCACTCGTCTGCAATTCGCCCCCTGGAGTCACGATTCCGTAGCGGGAGAGTTCGTCCTTCGGCATATGTTTCAAAGCAACTGCGCCAATGCCGGTTTTCTGCGTCAAAGTCGCAAGGTCAATCAAAAGACGCGAGTCCTGCATGAGTTCATCAGGCAGCATCACAAAAAATGGTTCCGAACCAACAAAGTCTCGAGCACAGGCAACAGCATGCCCCAAACCACGTGGAGCGTCCTGGTAGGCAAACGAAATTCGCACATCGTTGCCATAACGACGCAACTGCTCAGCCAAAGCACCTCGCCCTTGCTTGACAAGACTTTCCTCGACTTCTGGTGATGCTGCGAAGTACTGCTCAATTGCTGGCTTGGACCGACTAGTCACAATGACCAAATGATCAACTCCCGCACCGAGAGCCTCGTCCACGATGAATTGCAAGGCGGGGCGTTCAAGGATGGGCAAAAGTTCCTTGGGTACCGCCTTGGTTGCTGGCAACATTCGGGTGCCCTGCCCAGCGGCTGGAATAACGGCTGTGCGTATGCGTGGGGGTAACGCCATGCTCTGACTCTAGACTTTAAAGTCCGGAGATCAGCCTTATGCCTATTTACGTTTACAAATTCACCGACACTGGCGAGACCATCGAAGTCCATCAAGCCTTCACAGATGATGCCCTCATCGAGTACCCCCATCCTTCAGATGGCGCAGTGCGACCAGTGAAGAAAGTTTTCCAGCCAGTTGGCGTGACCTTCAAGGGTGGCGGTTTCTATAAGACTGACAGTCGTGGTGGTTCATCGAGCACCACACCTTCAACAAGCACTACGGCTGCCAGCGACACGTCCTCCACTGCGACTCCTGCCGCTACTCCGGCAACACCGTCGCCATCGGTCGCCCCGTCAAGTGCGCCGTCAACGCCAGCCTGAGGCTGCGATCGCCAGTATTGCCACTCCGACGACAACGCGATAGATCACAAACGCATCAAATGATTTTGAGCGGACTAATTTCAATAATCCCGCTACTGCCAACCAGCCTGACATTCCTGACGTCAGTATTCCGACCGCCATCGGAATGAGCAATCCGTCAGGAATGCTATCGGTGAACAAATCCAACATTTTCACTGCGACCGCTCCTGCCGTCACTGGAATACTCAACAAGAACGAGAATCGCACCGCGGTATCTCGATCAAAACCCATCACCCGAGAAGCCGAGATACTGATTCCCGAACGCGAAGTTCCGGGGTTCAGCGCAAGGACTTGAGCTAACCCAATCGCGATCGCATCGCGTGACGTCATTTCTTCAAATGTGCGCTGGCCACGACGGCGATCAGCCCAAGCAAGCAGTAAACCGAAACCAATTAACGATGCGGCGATAATCACGGGTTTGCCAAGATGTTTGTCAATCCAATTACCTGCAAATGCGCCAAAAAGTCCTGCCGGGATACTGGCCACGACGAGCAACCAAGCCAGACGACCTTCGGTTGTATGCGGTTTCTTTTTCTGTACAACCATGCGCAAACCATCGCGCACATAACGAACTAAGTCGTGGCGGAAGTAGATAACAACGGCGATCAAGGTTCCGAGGTGCAGCGAAACATTAAATGCTTTTTCTACTGAGACATCGGAGAAATCGTTCCATCCGAATAGCCATGGAACCAGCAACAGGTGCCCACTTGACGAAATTGGCAGAAACTCTGACAGACCTTGCATGAGCCCCAAAACAATGGCGTGAAAAATTGGCACGCAACATGTTTAGTGCATGAGTTGATGTTCAGAAGCGCACTGGACCCTAGGCACCACTCATTGTCACGTCATGAATGACGAGCGATACGCCCGTCGCACTCATCGGCAACCACTCCAGGTCTCCACCCACCTCAGCGATATCAAGCAACATCTTTTGCAGAGTTGAGGCAATCGTGAACTCGCGAACGGGCGCCCCAACTGTTCCGTTTTTGATTAATAAACCAGCGGCACCGGTACTGAAGTCTCCCGAAACCGCGTTAACTCCAGAGTGCAGACCCTGGACCTGCTGAATCAAAATGCCGTCATCAATGCCAGTAACAATGTCGGCCTGACTGCGCAACCCTGGAACGATCTGTAACGCCAAACAACCTGCGCTCGGCGAACCGCCGTATCCGCCCCGCAAACCATTGCCAGTTGGAGCAACGCCCATGCGACGCGCTGAATAAGTACTTTGCACGAACTTTTGCAAGACACCGTCTTGGATCAACACGTTACGACGCGCCGCAAGTCCCTCACCGTCGATATCGGTAGCGGTGTACGCCAGCGGATTGGTGGGGTCATCGACCAATGTCAACAATGGATTGGCAACGGCTTCACCAATTCGCTGAGCGAACAAACTTCGACCTTTAACGACACTTTCACCATTGAGTGTTCCACCAATAATTCCTAAAAATTGTGCGGTCACAAATGGATCAAGCACCACTGTGATTCGACGACTCTCGGGCTTGGTCGCTCCGAGAAGTCGCGTCGCACGATCAACCGCTTCACGAGCAGCGCGTTCAAGATCGAGTTCATCAACATTGCGACCAACAGCAAAGCCAAATCCGGTCTGCGTTTCGTCACCATCATCGGCCAGGGTGCCAACGCTCAGATAACAACCATTTTCTCGACCAGCTACACGAATACCGGTCGTGGTCGCAACGGCCGCTTCGCCAAAAGCATCTGAATAATTCGAGTCATCAACACGTACACGTGAGTCTCCCGCCAGAGTTAACTTTTCAAGCAACTTCGCGAGTTCAATCTTGCGCGCAGTCGGAGTATTTTCGAGATTGTCATCCCACAGACTCTGTGGGACCACCGCAACTCCATCTGGCTCGGCAAGACCAGACCATTCATCAGGTTCGCCATAACCCAAGTTGTCACGAGCTTCGGCAAGAACTTCAGCAATTTGAGAGGAATCAAGCGTGCCACAATACGACGTACCAGTACGACCGTCTTTGATCACACGAATTCCGATGCCTTCGCTTTGTGCCGATACGAAATGTTCAACTTCACCTTCGTACACACGCACCTCGGTTGAGAGCCCGCGGCTGACATAGGCCTCAACTTGT
>LFFB01000017.1 GCA_001510335.1 Actinobacteria bacterium casp-actino2
CGACCACGACAGGCGTTGAGGACGAGTTGATTGTTTCGTCGAATGTTCCAGAAGTAAGAGTGACAATTCCGTCAGCCATAGCGAATCCTTTGCGAGCGTATGTAACAAACGAATGTTACATCGTATGAGTCAGTGCTGTTGCTCTAACCAACGTTCAGCGTCAATAGCTGCCATACAACCCGAACCAGCGGCGGTAATTGCTTGGCGATACACATGATCTTTCACGTCACCACAAGCGAAGACACCTTCGATGTTGGTGTACGTACTATCAGGACGAGTGATCAAGTAACCACTGTCTTCCATGTCGATGACACCCTTGAACACATCAGTGTTGGGACGGTGACCAATTGCGATGAAGAGACCAGCAACAGCCATGCTGCTTTCTTCGCCGGTCACGGTGTTCTTGAGTGAAATGGATTCCAGTTGATCTTTACCAAGGATCTCAGTGACAGCGGTGTTCCACAACATTTCAATCTTCGGATTAGAGAGCGCGCGATCTTGCATAATTTTGCTGGCACGGAAGGAGTCGCGACGGTGAATCAACGTGACTTTTGAAGCGAACTTGGTGAGGAAACTGGCTTCTTCGATTGCCGAGTCTCCACCACCAACAACTGCAATTTCCTTGCCGCGGAAGAAGAAACCATCGCAGGTTGCACACGTTGACAAGCCGCGTCCGATCAAGCGTTCTTCGGCTTCAAGGCCCAGCATGAGGCTCTGTGCACCGGTCGAAATAATCACTGAATCGGCGGTGAAAACCTCATCGCGCACGTACACCTTGAGTGGCTTCTCGCCGAACTCAACTTTGGTGGCTTTGCCAGTTAAAAACGTGGCGCCAAAGCGCGCTGCTTGATCGCGAAAACGCATCATGAGTTCTGGACCCATGATTCCCTCGGGGAAACCTGGAAAGTTTTCAACGTCGGTAGTAAGCATCAACTGTCCACCTGGTTGATCACTCGTGCTGCTTGGTTCGCCCTCAATCACAAACGGAGCGAGGTTGGCGCGAGCGGCGTAGATAGCGGCGGTGAGTCCAGCTGGACCTGATCCGATGATGACGACGCGATGATGAGTAGACATTTAGTTGCCTTCCTTACTTTGACGGCGAACCATAAAGATTGCGCCGACAAGGCACAAAAGTGAACCAAGAACAATATGTGAAACCCAAACCGCTGAATCGTGGTCAAGGGGCCACTCCAACACATTGATGAGCCCACGAGAAATACCAACGAATAGTAAAACGAGAGCCATCAACCCGAGAAAAGTACCGAGTAAGCCGAAGACTAAACCTCGAGCAATCATGACAATGGGCTTCGTGGTGCGATCACGAACCTTGTCAACAGTTTCAATAATCGTTTCGGTGAAATCAGAAGCCCAATTTGGGTCGGTGAGTGGATTGCCAGCCATGATCTTGAGGCTAGCCACGAAAGCGAGTTACGGCACGATGCCAATGATCACTGAGCAGTCGCTGACGCGGTACACGATGACGCCATCTTGAGGGGTGAAGTGAATTTCGGCTGGTTCACCAGCAAAAGTTGCTTCAATATCAATGGCTGGACGCAGCGGGTCGTCACAAAGTGGCTCGGATTTCCGTGGAACAACAAAACCCTCAACCGACCATTGAGACACCAGGTCTTGAAGTTCGTTGGTGTCATTGATGATGAAAGAGGTTTTCGCTCCGGAGAGAGTTGAGTCAGCAGCCATCTCGGCTGGTGCTTCGGATGTCATTGGCACTGCCGCCTCTTCCGGCGAAATTTTTGATGCGACGGCCATATCGCTCACAGATTCATCTGACGAACCTGATTGTGTTGTCGCGACACCAATGATTGCAACGACTGCCGCCGCGGCAGCGAGTGCGCCGATATACACACCGAACTTTCGCGACTTCACTTGACTGACTACTTGGATTTGGTTATTTCGGAAGGCTTCGTTTATTGCTTCATTTATTGCGCGGTCAATCGTGGAACCATCGGCTTGGGGGAGCGACGTCAACAGTTGCTGACGATTGGTTACAAACTGTGCAGCACGAGACTCAACAACGAGGTGTAATTCGAAGGGAATATCAGCAAGGTCAATATCGCGATCAACCAACCGACTTGCCAGCGCATCAATGTCGCTGCTGCTGTCGTCGGTGTTATTCGTTGCGTCGGTGCTCATGAGTGATTTCCAGTGTCCGGGGTTTGACGTTCGTGAGGTGCTTCTAAGTTCCCCAGAATGTCGGCGAGACGACCCCGCCCGCGAGCGATACGCGATCGAACCGTGCCGATGGGGATGTCGAGGACCTGACTGATTTCGTCATAATCAAGGTCGGCGACGTCACGTAGCACCAGCGCAACGCGGAATTCTTCTGGGATCTGTGCCAACCCCTGTGCCAGATAGTCAGAGGCTTCGATCATCAACTGCTGATCATCAACCTGAGTGTCGGCAACATCAACTTGCTGACCGTCATGGGAAAAAAGTGACAACGGTCGACGCTTGCGACGACGCAATTCATCCAAGGCTGCGTTTGTCGCAATCCGATAAGCCCACGTGGAGAATGTTGATCGGCCATCAAACGTTTCATATCCCCGCGCGATTGCGATCATTGCGTTTTGTGTGGCGTCGTCGGCATCAGCGTCGTTGAGCAAAATTCTTCGACAGACCGACCGAATCATTGAATAGTGCTCTCTCAACAACGAGTCGAGAGATGGTGTCAAGGTCATAAGTAACGCCGGTCAACTAGGGCGTTGGCAGAATTCGAATCTCACTGATGTAACCGCGATAAGGGTTGTTATTACTACAGAATCCGCTTCGACCAATTTGCGTGAGGTACACCAACGCAAATTGTGCCGGAGTCGCGAATGAGGTTGTAATTGTTGGACCACCTTCGGCAGATCCTTCCCAAATAGGCGAACCCCAGGAATCAAGATCATTACCGGCCGAGTTTGATGTGTAGACCTTGGCTTTCCAACTATCGCCCTGAACATCGGCCTGCAGTTGTGCGAGTGCGACTCCACTGAGTTGCATTACTAAACCAACTCCCGATTTGCTACCAAATGTGGGCGACCTGTAACACGATGTTGACCAAGTTGTTGTTGCATCACCATCAGTGACGTTGCGCGCCTGATCCTCGTTTTCGGTTTGGTCATCGCCCTGTGGATCAAATGATTTGATTCCCGTAATTTGCATTGGACCCGTGACAACAGGCGTCGTGACTGCAATAGAAGTTGATGTCGCAAGGACAATCGATGTTGAGTCTGATTTGTTGAACTGCGCAAAAATGACGCCCGCAATGAGCAGAACCGTCACAATTCCGATCAACATCACTGGAGTTGGTTTGAATGGGTTTGTCGCTTGATTCTGAACAGTTGAGCGTGTCGATGCAGTTGGACGTGAACTTTGTTGATCGCGTTGGTCTTTTTTGCTGACGGCGTCATCTGGTTGACGGGTGATCCCTGCTGGTGTGTGTCCTTTCGGACGAATCACTTTTCCGGGAGTCGGCGTGCGATCACCAGTGGGTCGTTTTGTATCAGCAGGCGTTGATGATTTGCGTGTTTCTATGATTCGACGAAGCGCAGTGGCAGCCTGAGCAGCATCGCCGTATCGATCCTTGGGTTCGCGAGCAATAAGCCGGGTGATCAGTTGTGCAACTTCTGGGTCAATATCAGGTCGGTGTTGTGCGATATTAGTTGCATCGCGGTGTAGTCGAGCAAGAGCAGTGTCGGTGTCATTCTTGCCAACAAACGGAACTTTTCCGGCGAGACATTCGTACATCACGAGACCCAATGAATAAAGATCAGCACGCGCATCAAGACTGTCGCCACGAACCTGTTCGGGCGACAAATACTTTGCTGTTCCCATCATGATGTTTTCGCTCGTCAAGTCTTCTTCACCATCAAGCACTTTTGCGATTCCGAAATCAGTCAACATCACTTTCTTTTTGATATCTATCAAGATGTTGCCGGGTTTGACATCGCGATGGATCAGACCCTGTTTGTGGGCAGCATCAAGGGCTAGGCATACCCAGTATCCAATACTCAAGACGGATTTGATGCTGAGAGTTTTCTCACGATCCAGTCGCTCTCGCAAAGACTCACCATCAACGAATTCCATGATGACTGCTTGACGACCATTATCCTCGATGGCGTCGTACACCGTGACGATGTTGTCGTGATTGAGATTCGCAGCAGCGATTGCCTCGCGACGAAAACGTTCGGCCAAGGTTGACTCAGCGGCGAGATGTGGCTTCAGAAGTTTGACGGCTACTGGACGAGCCAGTTGTAAATCTGTTGCTTTCCATACATCGGCCATCCCACCATGAGCTCGCAAAGAATCAAGGCGATACCGATCAGCAATGATTGTTGCTGGTTTTGGAGCAGAGGGATGGGACGACGTTGACATGCTTGAAATTGAACGCTAGTAGTCGTAACCGTGCTGACTGCGGAATACCTCCGTGAACTCGATTGAGCGAAGAGAAGCGTTTTGTAGCAGTGCGTTGCCTAGTTCTCGAAGAAAGCAATTCCGATTGTTCCACGACCCGCATGAGCACCGACGACAGCACCAATTTCACCAACCATAATTTCGCCCGAATAAACAGTTTTCAGTTGGGTAACGAAAGCGTCAACATCTGAACAATCAGCGCTTAAGACGGCGAGTTGGCTAATGCCGGGATTGGTCGAAGCTTCTCGCACCTTGTCAACAAGAAAAGCCAGAGCCTTACTGCGAGTGCGTTGCTTGCCGCCCTCTTGAACAACACCGTCGCGAACTTCGATGATGGGTTTGATTGAAAGAACTGAAGCCAACATGGCCTTGGCTCCGCCGATACGGCCACCCTTCTTGAGGTTTTCTAGGGTGTCGAGAGCCCCCCAGACCTTGCACCGACGACTGAGGTCGTGAGCAAGGGCCTCAACCTCGTCAATGGTCTTGCCCTCTCGAGCAGCACGGGCACAGGCGACGACAATTGCGCCGAGTCCCATCGTGACTGTGCGGCTATCGACTACCCTTACATCGCACATGGGTTGCAGAGCCGCTGCAGCGACTTCGGCGCTTTGCATAGTGCCCGAAAGTGCGGCCGATAAGTTGATGATGAGCACTCCGGTAGCGCCGTCGCCTTGAAGTTTGCGGACGGCCTCTTCAAACCGACCAGGCGATGGAGCAGCGGTTGATGGAAGGTCGGCTTCAACTGAACATCTTTGCCAAAACTGAGCGGTCGTCAACTGTTCGCGATCGACTAATTCGTCATCGCCAAATCTGATGAATAGCGGGACAACTTCAATTCCGAGAGATTGAACGACCGAATCAGGTAGGTCACACGCACTGTCGGTAATGATACGAACGGCTGAAGAAGTCACGTCTTTAGGTTAGTTCGTCGGGACTATGCGGAACGTTCGCTAGAGGGGTGCCGCTCGGTGGAGTCAAAACTTTCGAATTGACGGCGGCGGTGTTCACGTCGTAGGTGATGGAGCCACCAGGACAACAACAACAACAAAGCGATTCCGGTGAACAGTTGACCCAGCCCGGCTAAGGCGTTAACCCGAGCCGAGAAGGTGGCAGGGGCCCCAACGGTGACATCACCATTGGGTGTCAGGAGTTGCAAGGTCACGGGAAAACGGCCGTTACTCTTTGCTGTTACTGGAATTTCGACCAACGTGGTAGTTCCGGCGGGCAGAGTAACCACTTGGTCATCTTGTGGAAGGGTAAGTTTCGAACTGGTCAGATGGACGCGCACCAACAGGTCGGTGTCGTTGTCGTTGCGTAATGACAGGCGAATGGAACTATCGCGGCCACCCAAAGTGAAAGTGGTTGAGGTGGGGGTCACGACCGACCCGCCGATCGCTGCAAGTTCAGTGTCAACTGCATTGATATATGCCTTGACCTGCTCTTGGGTGAGGCTTCGTGAAGGCAAGATGTTGACAACTCGACGCCACTGAATCGGGCGTTCGTCGCCATCGGGCAACATGGCGGAAAATCCGTTCACTCGAGCAGCAAATTCATTTAACGAGGCATCGCTGGTGCCCAGATCTCCTTGGACCTGAAGTTCAACCGAAACCGGCAACCCGTCCATGACGCTGACCGTCATAGTGCCTAATAGATCCTCAAGAGAGACAAAATTCATGTCCGGTTGACCAGCAAGGGAGTTAACGAGTGCCGTGGTAAGTGCAGTCGATGGCAACACCCCCGAGTCGGTCGACAAAATGACCCCCCGACCGTTCATGGTGTCGTCGCGGTCAATGATTTCGATACGCAACACCTTGAGTTCTGCCAAGATTTGCTGGGCGACGAGGTAGGCCCCACCGTAGGGGTCATTTGATCCACGGGTAAGTGCCTCACCGAGATGAATGTCGGCTAGTGCAGCAGTCATACGATCAGAATTTGACAGTTTCAGTTCAAACATCCGCGTGGGTTCAGCGAAAAGTGAGATTCCTCCGGCAGTTGTTTTCTGCGATTCGCTGAGCAAGACGGCCGTACGAAGTCCCAGATTACGAAGTAATTGCGCACCGTTACTGGATAGTGCAGAACTCTGGAGCCACGAGTCGCGACTGACTGATTTAGTTGGGAAAATTCTGGCCATCGTGTCTTCACCGAGTCGCAGCTGGGACGTGAAGACCTCAGAATTTTGGCTAGCGACCAATTCGTCGGGTTGCACATCGACATAAGTTGAGGCGAGCAGGTGCAAGGATGTCGCTGCTTGCAATCGGTTCAAGACATCAATGTCTGCATCAGATGAGTTAGCTAGGGCGTCCATCAGTTCGGGGCGGATCGCCAGCGAGACAGCAGTTTGTGGATTCGTTTCAAGTGTGGTGACGGCATTTGACAAAAGTTCGCGACTGGCCTCGCTGACTAGGGTTGCGCCGTCAGATTGCAAACTGATATCGCTAGTTAAAGTTCCAACGAGAGCGAGTCGAAGATTTTCCCTTGGAAGGGGACTGGTGACGTCTTGGGGGAGGCGTTCGACAAAAGTGACGATTTGGCTGGTCACCAATTTACCCTCTTGAAGTCCGATACTGATCGGATATACACCAGTGGCCGACATCTGCAACGCATCTTTGGTGCGCCTACCAATTTCAATCGGCACAGCCACATCAACTCGGCCAGTGGCGGGATCTCGAACTTGGCTGACGTCAATAATGACGGTGTCAACTGTTGACGGCAACTCACCAGAGGCCGCAGCGCGCACGTCTTGGCGAGTCTGCACTGGCTTATACGACGTGATCACTAATTTTGTTGCAGCAGTTGATGCAGCATCGCGACCACTCAAGGTAACACTAAAACGAATGAGCGAATTTTCGACTCCAGCGACGTATTGGTCTTGACTGATGAGCGATGAAATGATTTCGGGTGTCGCTGCTTTGGTGGCTTGTAGCGGGATGACCGTCGCTGCCACGAGAGTGCCAAGCGCGATGAGTAATCGAGATCTCACGACTCACCTGACTTGCGGAGTGATAATTCCATGACGTGTAAATTTTCAGGCAGCTGTTCGAATCCGAGGCGCTGGTACAACGCTAAGGCGCGTTGATTATCCAGATGGGTATTCACCAAAATGTCGGTGACCCGCCGCCGAGTCAGCCATCCCAAGCCATCTTGTAAGAGAGATGTGGCGACACCTTGACCCTCGTGAGCAGGGTCAACGGCGAGGCGCTGAATAAATCCGGCCGATCCGTTGCGACCCGTGACCATATATCCCGCTGGTTCGTCGGTCGCGGTGACAGCTAATCGAATGCGATGAACGGGCGTGGCCCGACAGGCTTCTTCGACGCCATTGACATCAAGTTCCCATCCTGATTCAAACGCCAAATGGTCCAGTCGCGCCGCCACATCAAGTGCTCGTTGCGAGCGGAGTGGGCGCATTTCGTGATGGGGACGTCGACTTGAGTGGTCGATCAGATGGGAAAAGGGCGTCTTCATGCGCATGAGGGCCAACTGTTGAATCTCATAGAATCCACGCAACACAAAAGGCTTCGCGGCATTTTGTGACAAGGCACCGGTTCGAATTGAGGAGTAACCCTCGGTGCGTAGCGAAATTGTCCATTCATCTAATGACGTTACCGATGGAGCAACGGTGTGATCGGTCAGCACCAAATGGGCAATATCGGGACGACTTGGCCACTGGCGTACCCGAGCGCACACGATGCCGTCGTCAAAAAGTCGAGCACTAGCGGCGTGTCGCCGTTGTCGTAACCCAGTGATCACCCCATTGACGGTAGTGCCAAAATGGTATGGAAAACGCTTTCACTGACACCTATATATTTAGTCTCGACAACTGAACCGGAGGCGAGTCTGCATGAACGAGTCCGAAAACCAGTCTCAGCGCGGTTCAGATCGTCTATCCCCAGACATGTATCGCCGTCGTCAAATGCTGGTCGGCTTGGCGGCTGTCGCAATTCTGATGGTGGTGATCCTCACGATTCAGGCACTCGGTTCTGATTCGTCTGGGGTATCAGGAAGTCAAAACCCTGCGCAGATCGAGACCACAACTAGCCCACCCCCGAATGAGGTTGCAGTAGCAACGACAATCACCGCCAGCACCACAACAACTCTGGTGATCAAAGGTCCGCCCCGGGTGAGTATTTATGGCGACTCGCTCACCGCGGGATTTGGTGGCGTCTTGAAATCAACCCTTGACCGAGAGGGCGTGACGACATTCTTGGCAACTAAGGGTTCGTCTGGGTTGAGCCAGCCGAGATTCTTTGATTGGCCCAATCATCTCAATGTGTGGGTGCCCCAAGAAAATGCCGATGTTGTGGTGATTGGACTCGGCGCCAATGACGGGCAAGATGTCTATGTCGATGACGTGTCGTATTCAACCAATGAACCCGAGTGGGCTGTTGAGTATCAACGCCGAGTCGCCGAAGTCATCACGTTGGTGACGTCACAGGGTCGGTCGTTGGTGTGGGTGGGTACGCCCGACGCGAAAGCAAAAGGTTTCCGCAATAATTTGTCAATTCTGCGAACGGCGACGAAGAATGCAGTTGAGGCTGCTCGGACGACCGGCGCAGACGTGGTGTACATCGATACATGGAGCCTGTTTCTCGGACTCGACGGGAACTATTCGCAGTATGTCATTGACCCGAGTGATGGTAAACGTAAGAAGTCGCGCAATGGCGACGGATTCCATCTGAGTTTAGTGGGAAACAAAATTTTGGCTGCCGCAATCAACTCCAAAATAGACAATGCTCTTGAAGGTCGTGCTGCTCAGTAGACCAGACGCTTCATGCCCTATCGTTTGGAATAATGAGTATTCTCTTTGCCACCCACGAGGCTTACCTTGATCATCTCAATGGTCCCCAACACCAAGAGCGGCCCGAACGTTTAGGTGCAGTGATTGATGGTTCACGGGAGGCTGGAGTCGCTGATGCTTTGATTCCATTGGTGCCCGAACCCGCAACGCGCGAACAAATCTTGCGCGTGCATACGTCAGACCATGTTGATCGAATTGAAAGAGTCGTTCAATCGGGTGGGGGCAAACTAGATCCCGACACCCGTGCGTCGGTTGGTTCGTGGAAAGCAGCAATGCTCGCCGCAGGTGCTGGACTGACTGCGATTCGCGCTTTGCAAAATGGCGAAGCCGACTCGGCTTTTTGCGCGGTTCGTCCACCAGGCCACCATGCCACCAAGACAGAGACGATGGGGTTCTGCTTGTTCTCTAACGTTGCAGTGGCCGCAGCGGCGTTGGCCGACGCTGGTGAACGAGTGTTGATTGTTGACTTTGACGCGCATCACGGTAACGGAACCCAAGAAATTTTCTACGACGATCCGCGGGTACTATTTGTGTCCCTGCATCAATGGCCGCTGTATCCAGGAACTGGTTGGTACGACGAAACCGGAAGAGGTGATGGTGTTGGATACACCGTCAACATTCCGTTGCCGCCAAATACAACTGGAGATGTGTACCTTGCGGCCTTTGATCGATTGATTGTGCCCATGAGTGAAAAGTTCGCACCGACGTGGCTCATTGTGTCGGCAGGTTTTGATGCGCATCGCAATGACCCGATTACACAAATGGGACTATCGGCTGGCGATTATCCCTTGATGATGCAGCGCATCTTGGAGCTTGTGCCCGCTGGTCGACGACTGGTCATGCTGGAAGGTGGTTACGACCTCGATGCGTTGCGCATGTCAACCGCAAGCACACTCGCGGCGATGCTCGGAGAACAACACAGTGAAGAAAAGTCAACATCGGGCGGTTCATCTGGATCATTTGAACAACTAACCGCGATTGAGTCGTACTGGAAATAATTGATAATTCGGATTACCTCAGTTCATACCATTGAATCGGTGCTGAACGCAGTGGTCCAAGCAAGATGTCAATTTTTCGACTATTCACCAAATGAATGACGGCCTCAATGTGACTGCTCGGGAGAATTGATTTGATCACCAATGGGCCGTGTTCAACGATCAACTTCTGCGCTGCAGATTGACGCCGTTCTAAAGATTCATCGAGGGCGACGTTGTCCGCAAAAAGTAATTGGGCTTGTTCATCGGTCCACTGATTGAGAAGTGCCGCCAATTGTTCAGACCGTTGTTGCAAAATATCAGAGACAGCAATGTTGTGTTTTGGTATGAGTTTGGCGTTGTGCAACATCTTCAACACGCGATGAGTAAACACCGACATCGGTGCATAGGTGGTATTTGAAACTGCAACGATCCCTATTGCGCGACCAGCTATCCAACGCATGTTGCTGCCGTAGCCCGGAAGGCCACCCGAATGTGAATTGACGATTCCTAGGTCGGGATCGTCGCGCATCATGAGTCCGTAGCCATAACCAGTCGGAGCCTTTTCGCCGTCAAGGGCAACGACGCCGGCATAACTATGCATCATCTGCATATCAAGTCGTGATGCGATACTGAGTTGGGCAGTACACGCATCAAAGTTGCTATGAGCTTGATTGAGCCATATGACCCACCGCGCGAGATCGTCAACTGTTGTCCACAAACCACCCATTGGCGCGATCTCACCATCGTTGAGTGGTTCAAGACCATCAGGGATAATCGCACCATCTTGAACACGAGTAGGTCGTGCCCATTCATGATGGGTAGGCGGATCCCACGTAGTTGATGTCATCTGTAATGGTCGCAGAAAACGCTCGTCCACAAAATCACGCACCCGACGACCAGTGATCCGTTCAACCACTCGACCAATGATTGCGAAACCCAAATTTGAATATTCAAAATATGTGACTGGTGCAAAGGCGTACACCGCACCATCTCAATAAAGGGCATTCATTTCATCGGCCGTGGTATCGAGGTGGCGATCAGCCCACGGATCATCGGTTGCTAGTCCGGATGTCATGGACAACAAGTGACGCAAGGTGATTCGCGTTCCCGAAATTGTGCGACAAATCGTGGTCAATTCTGGAGCGTATTCCTTAACTGGAATATCAATGGACAAAATGCCTTCATCGCGCAAACTTAAAACTGCGGCAGCCGTGAAACTCTTGGTCATTGACGCAACGCGGTATCGCGTCGATAAGTCGGTGACCGAACCCGTTGCACCACTGGTGAGCAACTGATCTCCGGCGACGAGTCCCCATTGCAGACTGTCCACGGTGAACTCGCGCGCGACTTGCACGGCGATTTCTTCAATGAGTGGCTGCGTGGCGCTCAATGCCTCAAGATCTATTTCAGCCATCGGGTCATCCAGTCAATGTACGATTCGGAAGATTAAAGGCTAGGTCGCTTCGCAATGGGGTTCATTGTGAAAATGTCCATCAAAAAAACACCACAAGTACTCGGCCCACCTCATAGCCTGACGCCCGTGGTGCCCGAACGTTTTGCCCCTGTGCTCGCCGAGTTGTCAGATGCCAGCGCCCTTTTTCGGGCTGCTGGCAAACGGCTGTACCTCGTCGGCGGTACTGTTCGTGATCTGTTGGGCGGTCATGCCAGCACCGAAATTGACTTTGATGCGACGACCAACGCTCGCCCAGATGAGACCAAACGTTTATTAAGTGGGTGGGCCGATGCGGTCTGGACCCAGGGCGAAAAGTTCGGAACGATCGGGGCCCGTAAAGGCGACCGGGTTTATGAAATCACCACGCACCGTGCCGAGGCTTATCACCCTGACACTCGCAAGCCCGATGTTGAGTACGCCGACGAAATTGACATTGATCTGTCGCGACGCGACTTCACGATCAACGCCATGGCGCTCGAACTCACGAGCGACACACCTACCTTGGTTGACCCGTTCAATGGCGCCATCGACCTGATGACACGGACGCTCCGTACACCGCTTGATCCCGATATCAGTTTTAGTGATGACCCACTGCGGATGATTCGGGCCGCGCGCTTTATTGCGCGGTTTGACATGACGCCAGTTCCTGAACTTGTTGCGGCAGTTCAGCAATTCAAAGATCGCCTGGAAATCGTTTCTGCCGAACGCGTTCGAGATGAATTGAACAAACTCATCGTTGTTGATTCGCCGACGGCTGGTTTGTGGTTCTTGGTTGAAACTGGCCTTGCCGAAAAGTTCTTGCCTGAACTTCCAGCGATGCGTTTAGAAAACGATCCGATTCACAGGCACAAAGACGTGCTCACGCACACGCTTGCGGTGATTGAGAACGTGCGACCTGATGCACATGACGATTTTGACTTCCGCATCACGCGCTTGTCGGCCTTGTTTCACGATGTGGGCAAGCCAGCGACACGAGGATTTCAAGAGGGTAAAGGAACAACGTTTCACATGCATGATGTGAAAGGCGCGAAGATGACGAAAAAGCGCCTGATTGCCTTGCGGTTTCCCAATGAGGATGTTGAAGCTATTACCGAACTAGTTCGTTTGCATTTACGTTTTCACACATATGAAATGGGTTGGACCGATTCAGCCGTACGTCGTTATGTCAATGATGCTGGTCCGTTGTTGACGGAACTCAATGTGTTAACTCGATGCGACTGCACGACGCGCAATGAACGTAAAGCGGCACGACTGGCCCGTCGCATGGATGAGCTTGAAGAGCGCATCACCGAACTCGCCACCAAAGAAGAACTCAAAGCGATTCGCCCCGAACTTGATGGTGTTGAGGTCATGACGCAACTTGATGTTCCGGCCGGACCGATTGTTGGTCGCGCCCTGAAATTCCTGCTAGAGATTCGCCTTGAAGAGGGACTGATTGGCGAAGACGAAATTCGGCGCCGGCTTGATTCATGGTGGGCAACACAATCGCAGTCGAGTTAGTTCACGACCGAACATTCACGGGGTAACCTTCAACCAATGTCGACTTCTCGCGAATTCTTCGGAACAGGATCATTGCGCGGTGCGTCGTCGCTGCGATCTGGGCTGGTTGATCACCGTATGGCTCGGCGCCACCTCATTAACGAATATCACCGAGGTCGTTTAGGTCGCGAGGAAGTGTGTGACGCCCACCCAGAATTGATGAGGGCGGCTCGGGGCATCGGTAAGCAGACCGAAACTAAGTGTCCGATTTGTGCAGTGAGCAATGTGGTTTTGGTGACCTACCTATTCGGTCCGCGCCTACAAGCCCATGGCAAAGTCATCGCCGACAATAAAGAGTTGGCCGAATTTCATCGCCGCCCGGATGAGTTCACGGCATATGTAGTCGAAGCATGTTGTGGTTGTAATTGGCATCATTTAGTGCGGGTGGTTCCCATCGGTGGGCAAGGCAGTGATCGGAGAGTTGGTTAAAACCATGATGAAACTCGGATCTGGAGCGCGCAAGAAGTCGCGGCGCAGCAGTTGGCTGCCCTACGAAGCCAGTCGGCGTTTGCAACGCGATGCCGTCACGGGTTTGGCCTTGGTGTTGATCAGTTGTTTAGGACTCTTGTTGTTTGGGTCGATGACTGATGACTTTTCGGTGAAGTTTGTGGACGGACTTCCACAACTGAGCGACGGTACCGCGTGTCAGCTGTTGCAGGTTTTCCCGTATGACAACCCGACTGCACCCACTCGCGCCATGGTTGACTGCGGTGACCAATCCGGAATCGGCCTACCCGGCGTCATGCAACACCTCTTTATTGCGTTGGCGGCGGTGGGGGTATTGCTGTTGCTGAGCGCAGTCTTTGCCCTGGTATTGGCCTCGCGAATGCCGCGAGAAACCCTGGCCCTACCAGTCTGTGTGGCCACCATGATTATCGGTGTGATTTCAGTGTGGTGGGGCCTCAAAGGTGGTGCTCCGGGTCTGGCATTCCAGGGATTTCGACCCGCGGCGGTCACGGGATACCTGCGTGAGGGCGGTTCGGTGTCAACCCGCGACGGTGCAGTGTCATGGGGGGTCGGTCTATTGGCTGCCTCATTTGTGCGACTCACTCGCCCCTGAACGAACCCGGGGCGAACATTTCAGTCGACTGTGCGACACCCCTTTGACATAGTCGTCCCTGTGAGGTTCTGCTTTTACCCCGATACACTTTCCGAGTCAGTACATACCCTGCCCCAAGCAGGGGCCCCGATGTCGGATAGGCCGACACCGTGACCGAAGGGAGTTACACGCTTATGATGCGTGCTTACGAATTAATGATCATTATCGACGGCTCGCTGGACGATGTCGTTGCCCAGCAGTGGATTGCCAATGTCTCAAAGGGCATTGCTGACGCTGGTGGAACCGTTCACGGGAAAGTTGATTTCTGGGGCAAGCGCCGTTTGGCCTACCCGATCAACAAAAAAGAAGAGGGCTACTATGCCATCCTCAACGTTGTCGCTCCCGGCGGCGCACTTGACGAACTCGAGCGATCAATGCGTATCGCTGACGACGTCCTTCGGCACAAGTTGATGCGTCTCCCCGACGATGAGGCCGCTCGTCGCGGACTCGTCGCAGCTTGAGCCTTCGTCCTCGGACCTATCCACTCTCAGCAACCACTGGAGGAAACCAATGGCTTCTAACACCATCACCGTCGTCGGCAATCTCACCCGAGATCCCGAACTTCGTTACACCCAATCAGGCAAGGCCACGGTCACCGTGGGTATTGCGGTCAATCGTCGTTACCAAGTCAACGGCGAATGGCAAGAAGCAACGACATATATGAACGTTGTTGCTTGGGATCAACTCGCCGAAAACGTTGCGGCATCGCTGACCAAAGGCACGCGTGTCTTGGTGACTGGTCGTCTCGATGTTCGCGAATACGAAGCTCGTGAAGGTGGCAAGCGCACGTCAGTAGATATCGCCGCCGACGAAATTGGACCGACCTTGCGTTGGGCCACGGTCACCGTTGAACGAACACCACCGAAAGGCGGCGGCGAAGGCGGCGGTTCAGCACCGCGTCAAGCTCCGCGTTCAGGTGGCGCACCCTCCTCAGCGCCAGCCAACGACGGTTACTACGCCGACGAAGAACCATTCTGATCAGCGACCAGTTCGCAAACTTCATTATCCATCTGTAAATCACGTATCGACTTAAGGAAAAGTTCATGGGAAATAGCACTTCAAAGAAGCCAGTTCGGGGCCGTGCTCCGAAAGACAATGGTCGCAAGATCAAAAAGAAGGCCAACGTACTGGCTGCCGAAAAAATCGAGTACATCGATTACAAGGACATCAACTTGTTGAATCGTTTCATGTCCGACCGCTCAAAGATCCGCGGTCAGCGCTTGAACGGTGCAACAGTGCAGCAGCAACGTGAAGTGGCAACCGCCATTAAGAACGCTCGTGAAATGGCTTTGTTGCCGTACACCAAGCGCGTCGCTTCGGTTGGTCGTGGTCCTCGTGGTCCTCGTGGTCCTCGTGGTTCTGAAGGAGCCGTTGACCAGGTTGAAGACAAGAACATTGACGCCGTGATTGATGATGTCGATACTGGTATCGAGTTCGAGGCAGCAGACGACATCGAAACCACTGAGGAGGGCTGATCATGAAGATCATTTTGCGTTCCGACATCAATGGATTAGGCAAGCGCGGTGACATCGTTGAAGTCACGAAGGGCCACGGCCGCAACTACTTGTTGCCTCGCGGACTCGGCATCAACGCCTCCGACGGTGCAGTTTCTCAGGCAGCATCGATGCGTCGACGTCGCGACCTACGTGATGCCGCTGATCGTGATTCTGCGCAGACCATTGCCTCGACTTTGGTTGCTAAGGTCATCGAGATCAAGGCCAAGGCTGCCGGAACCGAAGGTCGTTTGTTCGGTTCAGTAACCGCCTCTGATGTTGTGTCAGCGGTTTTGGCTCAGACCGGTATCGAACTTGATCGCAAGAAATTGTCGGTTCCTGACCACATCAAGACCGTGGGCGAATACAGCGTCACCGCCAAATTGCACAATGATGTGCAGTTCGGTATCAATATCAACGTCGTCGCTAAGTGATGATTGCGGACTTGGTCCGCACCACAACATCGAACAATTCATGATGTGAGCAGGACCCGGGCCTACTGGTCTGGGTCCTGTTTCATCCTGGGACGGGGTTTATCCCCAGAATCCAAAAGTTGTCCACAAGTAATTCACAGGTTTGTACCCCTAGCGATCAACAGGGTGCATAGGTCAAGGTAGGGGTAATGACGAATTTTTCATCGGGTAATTCAGGCGGCGGTTCCAGTTGGGGCAGCAAGAACCAGCGTGACAACGCGCCTCGACCGGTGATGAACCGCGTTCCCCCGCACAACCTCAGTGCCGAAGAGTCGTTGCTTGGTGCAATGTTGTTATCGCGCGATGCGGTGAACACCGTGTCTGAAGCTGGCGTCCATGTCGAACACTTTTACAAACCAGGACACCAACATATTTTTGACGCGATGCGTTCGCTGTTGGCTGGCGGTGACCCGATCGACCCGGTCACCGTCGCCGACGAACTACGTCGCATTGGCTTGCTCGAAGAAATTGGTGGCCTCGACTTTTTACTGCAACTGCAAAACTCAACGCCAGTCATTGGCAACGTTGGTCGGTACTCAAAGATCGTTATGGATACTGCGGCTTTACGCCGACTCATTGGTGTCGCCAGCGAAATCGCCGAGATTGCGTACACCGAACCAGATGACGTTACCAAGGCGCTTGACGAAGCCGAGTCACGCGTTTTCGCAGTTGCCGAAGAACGCGTGATTGATTCGACGCGACAGATCAACGGTCTGTTGAGCCTGGCAACTGAAGAACTTGAGAAGCGTTTTGAGAGCAAAGTGTCATTGACGGGTGCTCCGACCGGATTCACTGATCTCGACGAAATCATTCTTGGTATCCAACCAGCATCACTGGTCATTATCGGTGCTCGCCCCGCAATGGGTAAGACGGCCTTTGCGCTCAACGTTGCCAGCAATGTGGCGCAAACCTCCAATTTGCCGGTGTTGGTTTTCTCACTCGAAATGAGCCACACCGAATTAACGATGCGCTTTTTGTCAAGTGAAGCCGAAGTTGATTCAAAGCGTTTGCGAACGGGAAATATCAGCGAACCCGAATGGAGCAAAATTAACCTCGCCGTTGGTCGACTCGATAATCGTTTGTTGTTCCTTGATGACAACGCCAGCGTGACCGTGATGGAAATTCGCGCGAAAGCACGGAGACTCAAAGCGAAGTACAACGGCTTAGGTCTGATCGTCATTGACTATTTGCAATTGATGAGCGGCAATAACAGTGAAAGTCGTCAACTCGAAGTGAGTGAGATCAGCCGTAACCTCAAAATTTTGGCGCGTGAACTTGATGTGCCCGTGATTGCACTCAGTCAGCTCAGTCGTCGGCTCGAAGAACGAAGTGATAAGCGGCCACAGCTGTCTGACTTGCGTGAATCTGGTTCGCTCGAACAGGACGCCGACATCGTGATGTTCTTGCACCGACCTGAGATGTATCGCAATGAAAAGGGCGAGAGTTCAGAAAACGCCGAAAAGGGTGTGGCCGAAGTAATCATTGGTAAGCATCGCTCGGGACCAACTGGTCTTGTGAAATTGGCCTTCTTTGGCGAGTTCACCAAGTTCCGCAATATGGCGAAAAACTTCCAGGCTGATGCGCCTTACAGCGAAAACGACTAGAAATTTGCGTCGTGGTTAGCCAGCCGGGATAACGAGTGCGTCACCTTCAGGTTGCCAAATCTTTGCGCCGAACTGCTTTTCCATTGGCGGATTTGGTTTAAGCAAAAGTTCCATTGCGTGGAGTTTTTCTTCTTCGGTGAACTCGCGCAAGTTCAAGCAGAATTCAACTGTGTTGCCTTCGGGATCACGAATGTAAATCGATCGGCAAAATTCGTGATCGACTTCAAGAACGGTATGCCCATGAGCGCGCCAATTTTCGCGACGTTCCTCGAGGTGTTCGGCGTTGGGTGAATCAAAGGCGAAGTGATTAGCCCACCACGGTAAGCCCGCGGCTTTGTTGAGATTGGTTTCAAATCCTTCAAGGCTTTCTACGTGAATATTCCAGAAGGCAATCATGCCTTGCTCGCCGGCTTCGTTCTTGCCAGTCGAGTAGAAGAAGTGTTTGCTGAAACCACCTTCGGGGGTGGGGGCCGTGACGGTCTTGACTAATTCAAAGCCCATGACCTTGGTGTAGAAGTCGTAATTGGCTTGGACATCGTGAATGGCCATAGCAACGTGGTGAAATCCCATAGGTTCAGTATGTCGCATTCGTGAGGTCGGCGAAAGACCTGAACATGGTGGTGACACGAGAAAAGTTCCCGATATCCATTGGGTGCTGGCACAATAGAGAGATGTTCTTTGGAGACGCCAAAACATTGATGGGCTGGCTGATCTTGGCTTTGGGCGGTGCACTTTTCGCCGGCAATATCTTGGCCATCGTCAAACCACCACCGGCCCCTAAAGACGGCGACCTTCCTCGAGCGCCGCTCAGCCGCAGCATTTTCATGGGTGGACTCGGTCTCGTTGCCGCCATCTGGGCGCTCGCCACACTTCTGTCGTAAGGACCCATCATGAGCGAGCAACGTCTTCAACAACAACTGAACTTCTTGATGGAGATCGATCAGCTCAAACAAGTTGAACGGCAAACAGCAATCACCGGTGGCTCACGACGAGAGAACACCGCCGAGCATTCGTGGCATTTGGCGATGTATGCACTGGTGTTACAAGAGTGGAGCAATGCTGAAGTTGACATTGCCCATGTGTTGTCGCTGTGTCTCGTGCACGACATTGTTGAAATTGATGCAGGCGATACTTTTGCCTACGACACCTCTGGTTATGCCGACAAAGATGAGCGTGAACAAAAAGCCGCTGATCGACTTTTTGGTTTGTTACCAGACGATCAGCGCGATCGACTTCGTTCGTTGTGGAATGAATACGAAGCTCAAGAAACTCCCGAGAGCCAATTCGCTAATGCGGTTGATCGCATGCAGCCAGCAATGCTGAATCATCACGCCGGCGACGAATCACCTTGGAAGCGTCATGGAGTGTCGTATCCGCAAGCTGTGAAACGTTTGTCACCTATTGGTGATGGATCTTCAGCATTGTGGAGTCACACCGAGATGCTCATCAACGAAGCTCGTGAACGTGGCCACCTCATCGAAGGCTGATTACTAAATATCAAAGCCTTCAACCGCGATAATTGCCCCGCCAACAATCGTGAGCAACATCGGACTACCAGTAACGATGGCCGACAAATCGGTATTTGGAATCTGCAACTCAGCAATATTGCTTTGGGCCAATTCAAAATACTTGGCCACAGATATTGCTGAATTCGCTTGACCTGAAGTCGAAAGTGAAACAAAGAGAACTGATTCAAGAAAAGCGGGGTAGAGGCGTAGACCCTCGTTTTCTGGCGTGACGTCATCAGGCGAATCACGAATATCAAAAATGAAACCCTGTTCGTTCTCATCAAGTGCATTCATGAGGTAGCCGACGTACATTCCGTCGGCAAGATCACCAGCGATGTATTCACCTTCGAGGGCTGCGGAACCAACATTAGAAAATTCCTGGGGTAGTTGCGGTGGTTCAACACCAGTCCAGTCGTCAATGACTTGATCAACTTCAAAATCACCAAGTGTGTCACTGTAAACAGTGACTGGATTTCCAAGATTGCTCGGATCGGTAGCCGAAGGAACATTGGCGATTGCATCAGTGTTGATGGGCCCTGTGCTGAGGTCAAAACCGGGAGCGAGTGTGGTGTTGTCAAACGCGATAGGTGTGGTGGTCGAACTGGGTCCGTTATTTACTTGGGCGATGAGCAGAACACCAGTAACGACAAACGCGAAGATCAGGAAAATCGCCGGACCTCGCGCTTTGTTTGATGTTGATTTCTGCGCCTTCTTCTTACGGCGCTTCTTGGCTCTTGCTCGTGCGGTTACCATAGCTCAATTGTGGCAGGTCTAGAGTTTGCGCAGGCGCACTTCAGAGACTCTGTGGTCTTCGCCCTTACGCAGAATCAACGAGGCGCGGTCACGCGTGGGCTCAATATTCTCCTTGAGGTTGAGTCCGTTGATGCCCTTCCAAATGGTGCGGGCAGTAGCAATCGCGTCTTCGCGAGATAATTGAGCGAAGTGCTGGAAGAAACTGTTGGGGTCTTGGAAGACCGAATCGCACAGACTCAAGAAGCGATTGACATACCAGTTCTCGATATCGGCTTCGAGGGCATCAATGTAAATTGAGAAGTCGAAGTAGTCGCTCACGAATTCGGTGGCTTCGTTTCCAGGCGCACTAACTTGTAAAACGTTGAGACCTTCAAGAATCAAAATATCGGGCTGACAGACAGTGACACTTTCACCTTCAACGATGTCGTACACAACGTGGCTATAGACGGGAGCATCAATTGTTGCCTGACCGCTCTTGAGATCACGCAAGAATTTCAAAAGTGCGCGAGTGTCGTAGCTTTCGGGAAAACCTTTGCGGTTCATGATGCCGCGTTCTTCAAGTACATAGTTCGAGTGCAGAAAGCCGTCCGTTGTGATGAGATCAACCTTGGGGTGATCTGGCCAACGGGCAAGAAGTGCTTGCAAGATACGAGCGAAGGTGCTTTTGCCCACAGCCACCGAACCAGCAATGCCTATGACATACGGAACCTTCGGTGAGAGAGTTCCTAAAAATGTTGCGCTCACTTTGTGCAGATTCTGTGTTGCCGAGACATACAGGTTCAGCAAACGGGTGAGTGGTAAGTACACCGCGGCGACTTCATCAAGATCAATGCGTTCGTTGATGCCGCGGAGATCATCAAGATCGGCTTCCCGAAGGGTCATCGGAGTCGCCGCACGAAGGTCGGCCCACTGCTGTCGATCAAAATTGACGTAGCGTTCGCCCACGGGTCAACACGCTACGGGCTTGATGAGGTGTTTAACGACTTGGGCTGGAGTATGTCTAGGACGGTTTGCGTGGGGAGACAGCTTTGTCGCCGCCAGTGAGCACTTCGCAACCGGTCTCAGTGACCAAGATGGTGTGTTCGAACTGTGCGGTGCGTTTGCCGTCGGCAGTGACTGCGGTCCAATCGTCGTCCCACATATGAAACTGATAAGTGCCAAGCGTGATCATGGGCTCGATGGTGAAGACCATGCCGGGCTTCATGAGCATAATGTTGCGCGAATCGAAGTAGTGCAGAACTTGAACGTCGGTGTGAAATTGCTCGCCGATTCCGTGGCCGATGAACGCGCGTACAACGCCCATGCGATGAATCTTGGCGTGATCTTCAATTGCTTTGCCGATATCGCTGAGTGGGCGATCGGGCTTCACAGCCTCAATACCCAGCCACAAACATTCTTCGGTGACTTTGACAAGTTTGCGATCAATCTCGCTGACGTTGCCGACAAGGAAAGTTGCGTTGGTGTCGCCGTGAACTCCGTTGACATAACACGTGACATCAAGATTGAGGATGTCACCATCTTCAATAACGGTGTCGTCAGGAATTCCGTGACAGATCACTTCATTCAGTGATGTGCACACACTCTTGGGGTAGTGGTGATAGTTGAGCGGACTCGGATACGCGCCGCGTTCGATGGTGAGGTCGTGCACGAAGATGTCAATGTCGTTCGTGGTCATGCCAGGTTGAACATATTCGCCGGCAAGACGCAAGATGTCCGTGGCCATGTCGCACGCGTAACGCATACGTTCAATGATGTCGGGAGTCTTGACGCGAGGTTCGTTCCAGCGCGGCACTTCACCGGTGTCGGCGTACGGAGGCTTGACGATATTCGCGGGGACGGTGCGCATGGGGGCGATGAAGCCGGGAGTAATGCGACCTTCGAGTCCTTTGTGGCAACGCTTGTATTTACGGCCTGAACCACACCAGCAGTCATCGTTGGATTGGGGGAGAACCGTCGGAGCCTTGGCCCGCGTCCGAGGGGTTGACTTTGAACCGTTCATCACCCACCACTCTACCTAACCCCCATTTTCTGCCACTCTGTACAACCAGTTCCGACATGTGGAACTGGTTGTACAGAGTGGTGAAATTCTCCCACTTTGGAAGATGGTTACCGCCTAGCGGCAAGCAGGTTCCAAAGTGGTGAGTTATTGCCGGGGACGGGGGTCTGGCGGAACTGGGTCAAATGACCTATTCATCGTCAAGCCACCGTGGAGCAGATTTCTACGCACACATCAATGGGCATTCGGTTCATCGACATTGTGAAAGCGGAGGAAGCAGTGAGTCAAGGAGTCATCAGCCAACCAGGTAACGCCTATCGGCAACGCCTTTCCGGAATGGGCACGTCGCTCACCGCCGGTCTTCAACGTAAAGGGGTCCGCATTCCCGAATTCGCCATCGGACTTCTGATTGTGTGCGTTTGCATCATCGGCGCTTTCATGTGGCAGAGCTCGGGAGCCGACGGAACTCAGGTTTTGGTTACTTCACGAGCGCTCAAGCGGGGTCACGAAATTCAGGCCGCCGACTTGAGAACCATCACACTCACCTCGAGCGACGACATCGCCCTTCTCGCAACTTCATCGGCCACCGCCATCATCGGCATGCGCCTCACCACTGACATTGTCGCTGGTAGTCCTCTCACCCCTTCGCAACTCATCTCGGTTGAACCGCTCACGTCAACCGAAGGTCTCGCCGGCATCACCGTGACGAAATCTCAGGCTCCGGCCAACCTTGCGGCTGGCGACAACGTTCAAGTCATTGCCGTTGATTCGCAGTCAGACGGATCAAATCTCACCACTCCAATATCAACCAACGTTCAAGTGTGGGAGATATCTGAACCTGATGAACTCAGTGGCGACCGCTCAGTGACTCTTCGTGTTGCAATCACATCGGCAAACAAACTCATCGGCCACGACGAACTTCATCTCGTGAAAGTCGTGAACTGACATGAGCATCATCGTCACCGGAACAACTGGCGGGCTCACCGATCTCGGAACTATCTCGCTACATCTCGCCACACTATGGCCACGACCCGTCACCGTTATAGAGGCGGACCCCGATGGTGGTCGACTCGCAGCTCGCCACAACTGGGATCTGCGCCCAGGACTTGCCGAACTCGCCGCTCACTTACGCACACCAGCAACATCAACGCTTTCTCCTCAAACATTGCGTCGCACCTATCGCAACGATGTGAGTGTAGTTGTTGCGCCACCATCAGCTGAACAAGTCATTGCTGCTCTATCAATCATTGCGCCACACACAAGAACAATTGACCAATTTCTCGGAACAGACATCATCATCAATGTTGGACGCGTACGACCAAACACCCCGGCATCCGAGATCATGCGAGCAGCAGACTCACGACTACTTATTAGTCGAACCGATCTCGACGACGTTGTTGCATTGGTGCATCGTCAACCCTTGCTGAAGGAACTCGGTGAATGGAAGGTTCTCGCTGCTGGTGGTCGTTACAAAATTGACGAGCTTGCGAAAGCAATTGAATGGCCAGTGATCGCTGATCTTTTGCCATCAGATCGTCGCAGCAGCGCTGCACTCAAACTAACGATTGTGCAATTGGCAACCGCACATCAACAAATCGATCTCATTGATCGTGCGGTGGCCTAATGAACGCCGTTGACACATCATCGGCGCTACAAGATCTCACCGCGCAAATCACCTCCGCATTGATTGACCTACGCCAACAGCGACGAAGCACCGGGAATGATCTCACACCCCAAGAAGAAGTAGAGACTGCCCGCGAAACGGCTCGACGTTTTTTTGATCAGCGCGTCACTCAGTCTCTTCTAACCGGAAGCGACACACCTTCGTTTGATGATGAAACATCAATCACCAAGAGCGCCATTGATGCAGTACTGGGTTTTGGCCCGCTTCAACGACTTCTGGATAATCCCGCAATCACCGATATTCATGTTCGTGGAACCGCACCGGTATGGGTGAAGCACACTGATGGCTCGCGACATGAAATTGACCCGATCGTCTCAACTGATGACGAACTCATTCGTCTTGTTCGCAATGTAGCTTCGCGTTCACGCAACGGCGAACGTCGCTTTGATGCTGCATCGGCCGAATGCAATTTGTGCCTGGACGACGGAAGTCGTCTCTTTGCCGTCATGGACATCTCGCAGCAACCATCTCTTGTAATTCGCAAGCACCAGTTTCACTTGTCATCACTCGAAGAATTAATACGCGGCGGACTGATGACTTCTAACGTTCGCAATTTTCTGCGCGCTGCAGTTCTCGCGAAGCGAAACATCATCGTGGCTGGCGGAACCGGAAGCGGAAAGACCACATTGCTTCGCGCGCTGATGAACGAAATTCCCTATCACGAACGCATCATCACCATTGAAGATGCATTCGAGTTGGGTCTGGCGCGTTTCGCCCAACTTCACCCCGATCATGACGCACTCCAATCACGAACCGCCAACATTGAAGGTCACGGAGCGATTCCTCTTGCCGATCTCACGCGTATGGCGTTACGGATGGATCCCGATCGGGTCGTCGTGGGCGAAGTACGCGGTGCTGAAGCCTTCCCGATGTTGATGGCGATGAGCCAAGGTAACAACGGATCAATGTGCACATTGCATGCTGACTCAACGCGGTCTGCTTTTTCGAAGCTCGCCGCCTACGTATCAATGGCTAACACCGGATTACCCATTGATGTGGTGAACCTCTTGTTGGCAAACGTGTTACACCTTGTCGTTCACATTGAACTTGTGAATGGCCAACGCCGGATCAGCAGCATTCGAGAAGTGGTTGATAGCGATGGTCCACGAATTGTTTCTAATGAACTCTTTGTTGCCAACGGAAGTGGTCTGGCGGA
>LFFB01000018.1 GCA_001510335.1 Actinobacteria bacterium casp-actino2
GTCTCTTCGGTGGTGGCACGGGTCGGCAATGAAGTGCATACCAAGCTGCGCGATTTGTTGTTATTAGATGTCTTGGAGCAACGCACTAATCCTTTGGCAATTTTTCGTCAGGCAACGAGACCGATTAGCGATCTATTGAAAACAGCTGGTTGCGCGCCAGTCGTACGGGATGAATTTGATGAGCGCTCATTTCCTGATGACATCTTTGGACTCAGCCCGGCTACGTGGGTTGATATTGACGAAACGATGGTCGAGCCAGGTATCGAGTGGGGCGCATGGAAAGCAGCCACCATCATGATGCGGAAGAAGAAGCAGTAAGAACCGGCCTTGAAATAGTTGTTCCGACGATTTTTCGGTCAGACTATAGAGATGGAAGGTCGCCAGCAAGTACTCGCCGACACCAAATTGCGCGGGGTGAAGTTGACCCATGCCTTATGTCAGGCGACTGACGATTGGTTGAGAAACATATGGGCTGACGCGTGCGAGTCCGTCAAAGTTTCGAAGCGAGTGGCACTTGTCGCCGTCGGTGGATACGGGCGAGGAGAACTGGCACCGTTCAGCGACCTTGATCTGATGCTCGTACATGACGGGACCAAAAATATTGACGATCTCGCGTCAAAGATCTGGTATCCGATTTGGGACTCTGGAACAAAACTTGGTCACTCGGTTTGCACTGTGAAACAAGCCGTCGAGCTGGCAAAGTCTGAACTAGATGCGGCAACTGCATTGTTGAGCGTTCGCTTGTTAGCAGGTGACGAGTCACTTGCTCATGAGTTGAGTGCTGAGGGAATCAAAACTTGGAAAGCAAGCGCCTCCCTGCGGTTACCACAACTGATGCAACGAGTTCGTGATCGACAACATGAAAATGGTGAAGTTGCTTTCTTGCTTGAACCGAATCTGAAAGAAGGATACGGCGGCCTACGCGACATAGATGCTTTGACATGGGCTGAAGCAGCCGGAGTTGAAATTACGCGTTCTGATCGTGATGCTTTGAACGCTGGTCGCGATGTATTGATGGCTGTTCGAGTAGCGCTGCATCGCCATGTGGGGCGAGCCGTTGAGGTGATGCATCTTGAAGATCAGGACTCGGTGGCAACTTTGTGCGGGTATCGCAATGCCGATGCCTTAGTTGCAGCACTTTCAAATGCCGGACGGTCAGTTGCCTGGGTGGGTGATGAAGTGTGGGCACGGGTTGCTGCAGCAAGAACCAAACCCGTCAAAGATCAACATCTAGCGCCTGGTGTAATTTTGCATCAAGGCGAAGTTCATCTAGATGAAACTGTTGATCCTTCAACCGATCCCACGCTATTGCTCCGAGTCGCGGCCTCGGCCGCGCGGCATAAAGCCCGTATTGATCGCCCAACTCTTGATCGTCTTGCTCAATCATGCCCGCCGATGCCGTCACCGTGGCCGGTTGGTGCGATCGATGATTTTGTTGGATTGTTGTTGACGGCTCACGATGCGATTCCGGTTCTTGAAGCACTTGATCAACGTGGCCTATGGGTCAAAGTGTTACCCGAGTGGGCCCCGAATCGCAGTCGACCTCAGCGCAATGCGTATCACCGATTTACGGTTGACCGACACTTGTGGGAGGCAACTGCGAACGCGGCAACATGGGCTGATCGAGTTGCGCGCCCCGACCTACTTGTTTTGGGAGCACTCTTTCACGACATCGGCAAGGGTTACCCCGGTGATCACACCGAAGTTGGCGTCACGATGGTTGAGCGCATCGGACCACGACTTGGTCTGAACGCTGAAGATACTCAAGTGATCTGCAACATGGTGAAGAATCATTTATTGCTACCTGATGTAGCGACGCGCCGCGATTTGGCAGATAGCGCAACGATCATGCTGGTCGCCGACGAAGTAAAAACACCCTTGGTTCTTGATCTTTTACACGGTCTCACTGAAGCTGACAGTTTGGCGACAGGGACTGCGGCATGGGGAACATGGAAGGCCGAGTTGGTGAATGATCTGGTGCGACGGGTTCACCTCGTACTGGGCGGTGCAGAAATTGAAGAAGCACAGTGGCGGCTATTTCCAGATGCTGAAGTGCTGGAATTGATGGCGGGTGGAGTGGTGACCTTTGGTGTCGCCGATGATTCGGTGACAGTGGTGAGCCCCGACCGTCCCGGAACATTTAGTCGTGTGGCCGGAGTATTGGCCCTGCATGGTTTAGGAGTATTGGGCGCACAAGCCCACTCTGATGAACAGGGAATGGCAGCATCGCAATTCAGAGTGATTGTTCCGAGTCATGGTCCTATTGGGTGGGCACCGATTGTTCAAAATCTGACGCGGGCACTTCATGGTGAATTGGCGATTGAGGCTCGATTATCCGAACGAGCAAAAACCTATCGCCGGAAGCGTCGCTCGGCCGGAGAATTAGCGGCGCCACGAGTGACATTCTTTGATGAAGCATCATCAAATGCGACGGTGATTGAAGTGCGTGCGCCCGATCAACACGGAATTTTGCACCGAGTGACCAAGGCAATGGCCGAAGTCGGACTAGATATTCGCCATGCAACGGTGCAAACAATTGGCGACGAAGTCGTTGACTCGTTCTATGTGCGAACTGCTCGAGGCGAAAAATTGACCGACAAATTCCATCGTCAAGAAGTTGAACGGGCGATTCTGTTCTCCTTGGCTTCGTAAGAGGTATCTTCTAGTTATGAGCGATGCAACGTCAGCAGATTTCACTCGCGACTTAGTACGTTGGAGCGAAACTCTCGCCGGTATCGCTCGTACCGGAATGGGTTTTACGCAAAACTTGTATGAACGCGAACGCTACGAAGAGGTCCTACATGTCGCGGCTGATATCAAGGCTGCAGCAGATGAAGCATTAGAGGTACGCCGCGAACAAGATCACTTTGTCCAAGAGTGGATGGAATCAGTCGGCGAGGGGATCCCAGGGTACGTCACTCCAAAAGTCGCAATTGGTGCAATTGTCGGAAACGACGAGGGCGAAATTCTTCTGATGCAACGTGCCGACTCTGGAATCTGGTTGTATCCAACTGGTTGGGCTGATGTGGGTTATTCGGCCAGTGAAGTGGCGGTCAAAGAAGTGCTGGAAGAAACAGGCATCGAATGTGAGCCAATGCAATTGCTCGGCGTTATTGATGGTCAGCGAATGGGTTTCAGTCGTTTCGGTATGTATATGTTGCTCTTTCATTGCCGTGCGACTGGCGGAACTTTGCAAGGTCATCCGCTTGAAACGAGCGGGCTCGGCTGGTTTGCGGCAGATGCATTGCCGAGCGCTACCGCCGGTATTGAATGGTGGGGGCAGATGGCATTCAATGCGATCAACGGTGAGCGATCAATCGCAACATTTGATTCGCCACGTCCAGCAGTGTGGCGACAGGGTAACTCAGCAGACTGAATCAGTCGTCGTGTTGACTACGTAAGAACTGTTCGACTTCTTCCATGAGGGCGTCGCTGTCAACTGGCTCATCGGGAAGCGGGCCACTCAGGGGCGGCGCATCGTCCATTCCTTCAAAACGAAGTTGATCAGGCGAGACGCCGTACGACGGCATGTCATCTTCGTCGTCGTAATCTTCGTCGTAGTCATCATCGTCATCATCACCGCGGTTTTCGAGGCGATCAAGATAACGGGCCATTGATGGATCGGTGCTAATGAGATCGTCAATTTGCTCTTCGTAGAGTTCGGCCTGGGCATCAAGCATCATTGTGGGTGCATCGCAGCCAACAATTTCGGCGAGGCGTTCGATGAGCGCAGAAGCGGCTTTTGGCGAGGGGATTTGGGCTGCGTACGCTGGCACCGCAGCCCACAAAGAAGCAGCAGAAAAACCGGCAGAGTGGGCAGCATCATTGAGTACGCCAACAATTCCGGTGGGGCCTTCGTAGCGACTGCGCTGCAAATCGTGAGCATCAATCATTGTTTGATCAGTAGCCGTTCCGAGCACTTGGGTTTCGTGGCGGTGTGGAACATCGGCCAAAAGCGCACCGAGAGAAATAAAAGTTGATGCGTTGTATTCGCGGGCGACGCCAACAATCTGTTCGCTAAAGAGTTTCCAACGTAACGCCGGCTCGGGACCAAGGACAAGAATCAGATCAACATCACCACTGGTGACGCTCCAAAGACTGACGGTCGGCCACACAATATGCCGAGTCGAGTCGGTCTTGAGCCGCACATGCGGGCGGATAGTTGCGAAGTCAGTGAATTCTTCGGGATTGATTTCGGCAAGAGGCGCCGCTCCCAAATTTTCAACAAGATGTTTGACGGCTGTGCTGGCAGCATCGGCGGCGTCGTTCCAGCCGGTGAAGGCGGCGATGACATGGGGTCGACGCAATTCAGGTCGACGGATCCAACGGACGTGCTCGAGATCAGCCATTGACTGTAACGATACCGCCCAAAATGGGCTCCGAAATCAGTTCACCCACATCACTTTGGCGCGTCTTTACCGTTGCATTTACAGATTTGGGCGGATAATGAACTGGCCAAATCCGCCGTCGCCAGTGACCTCGTCGACGAGATTGCTGTCGTATACCTCGTTCGGACCCTGCATGAGGTCGTACTCGGTGGCACCAACTGGAGTTGTTACCAAAGTCCAGGCTTGGCGTTTGTAAGTCAAGTTCTGCGGATGAAGACGATGAGCCTCTTTCCACCACTGCACCGCGGCATCTGAATTGTTTTGGCGGTGAAAGTACTCACCAAGTTCGAAACATGCAGTTGCTCGCGCTTCATTGTCGGAGCGCGGCTGACTTCGGGCGATGACTTCGTCGGGAGTGAGGGCAAACTGCGAAGATGATCCATTGCGGACCCAATCCAAAATGGCTTCGCGGTAGGCCTCGGCGTCATCGGGAATCGCTTTGACTGCGTGCATCATTTTGTTGAGTTGTTCAGGAAGACCTTCGGGAATTTCCATATCACGTAATGGACTACGTTCAATTGATGCACCTTCGGCTGGCCGAACCAACACTCCGTCTTCGTCAATCCATGCGGCCATCGGAATATTTGTAAATCCGAATAATGAATTCGTGATATGCAACGTGTCAACCAAACTTGGATGCGTTGGATTGACGAGGTCATTCCAAGGCTTCGCTAATGCTGGGTCAATATCTAGTGCAACGGTGACAACAGTTGCTCCGAGGCTTTCGATTTCATTGTGAAGTGCTTGCCACCCGGGCAAGCTAGAGCGGCAGCCTCAATAACTAGACCAGGCAACCAGAATGACTTTCTTGCCACGCAATGATGACAACTTGAAGGAATCGCCGTTGAATGTTTTCAACTCGGGGTCGGCGGCAACTGCGGTGCTGAGCGACTTACCGGAGAGTGTTGCTGAACCAAGTGCCCAGACTCCGTGATCGGTGTCGTGGACAAGTGGCATACCCAATTTTTGTGCGGCGATTGCAATGTCAATCATGCCGTCGGGAGATAACGCACCTGGTGCTGGAACACATACTTCGCCGCGACACAGCCCTTCTGGCTTTGGTTGCCAGTCGGTTGCTCGTGCGAACTCGTTGACAGTAGCGCGGAGTTCAGTCAAGATCATGTCGTCAGTATGTCACTCAAGCCACACGAAAGTGTGGTTGGGGCCTCTCTCTAGCCGAGACTACGGACTTTGAGGGCATGGGCCTTTTCGTGGAATTTGGCCCGAATGAGATCTTCATCAACCCCGAGCACGCGCCCGTTTTCCATGATGAACTGGCCATTCACGATGGTGTGGCGCACATCGTCGGCGCGGGTTGAATAGACGAGCGCAGACATCGGATTATAAACCGGCTGCGCATGAGCGGTCTCAAGGTTGACCACGATGACATCGGCCTTGGCGCCAACTTCAATTCGACCAGTATCTGGACGATTCATGGCGAGAGCACCTTGATACGTCGACATTTCAAGGAGTTCGTTGATCTTTAAGAATTCAACATCGCCGGTGTTGGTCTTGTGAATGAGCCCAGCGAATTTCATTTCTTGGAACATGTCACTGGCGTTATGGCTTGCTGGTCCATCGGTTGCCAGACCGACAGTGATGCCGGCTTCGCGAACTTGGCGAAGGGGCATCGTGCCCGAACCTAACTTCGCGTTACAGACGGGGCAGTGGCCAATCTTTGTGCCGGTTTCGGCCAACAACTTAATGTCTGTCGCATCGAGTTGCGAACAATGTCCGGCGGTGACATCTGGTCCTAGGAAACCAAGCGAGTGCAACCACTGCACTGGGCGCAGTCCATAGTTGTCTAGGCAGTAATTCACCTCCTGCATACCTTCGGACAAATGAGTGTGAATTGGTACTTGGTGTGCGTCAGCAACTTCGCGAACGAGTCGCCACATTTCCTCGCCACATGAATAGACCGCGTGCGGTGACAAAGCGATGCGCAAAAGGTCGTCGCGAGTCTTGTGATGTTGAGCGGCAAGATTGCCGAAATTGTTAATGGTCTTCCACGAGTAGTCGGTGATTGATGCGTAGAGGCCGCGATCGGCAAATCCGTATCCGAGTGTTGCGCGCAAGGGAATCTCTTTGAGGGCTTCAATTTGAGGTTCAACTGCATACGCATCGAAATGTTCGTTGAATGAAGTGATTCCCGAGCGTGCCATTTCAACAAGGCCACACATACTCGCCCAATAAAGCGTTTCCTCGTCAAAGTTTTGCTTGAGCTTCCACATGGTCTCGAGCCATTCAAAAAGCAGAACGTCTTCAAGAAGTCCGCGTAGCAACAAGTTTGAGGCGATGTGAGTATGACTGTTGCAGAATCCCGGCATGACTGCACAGTTGCGGGCGTCAATCACTTTCTTGGCGTTAGAAACATCAATGCTTTGTGCTGTTCCCACTGCACTTATCGAGTTGCCCGTGATGGCAACGACGCCATTGTTGATAACGGGGCGACCCGCCATTGGTAATACTGCGCCGTTAATGATTGCGATATCGATCATCGCAACATTCTTACCGCTTGCAAGTCTTAGCGGTGGCTTGCGGCCTCGGCAAGTTCATGAGGTCCCGAACCGGGGTAACCCTTGAAGTTTCGAACGAACTGTGACCACGGTCCGAGCGTGGCGATGAGCAGGTCGAAATTTTCGCCGATTGCGCTGATGACCTGACGCATTTGCTCATCGGTATTGATTTCAACTTGTTCGCGTAGTTGTCGTCCATTGTCGGTGAAAGCGCCTTCAGCAATAAGGCCACGCGATTCAAGACGATCAATAGCGGCGGTGTAGTCATCTTCGCTCCAGGCTCGGGTGCGACTGTACGACTTGAGGGGGAGACCCCAAAAGAGTTCGGTGAGCAATCCAATTTCGGTCGCATTAAGACCAGCAGAAATCCAAGCCGCTGTATGTGAGTCGCCGCGGTATTCACGCAACATGTCACCAAAGTGCCACACCGCACCAAGATCGGTTTCGGGAATTGATTGGTGCAAGGCACCAGCGAATAGTGGACGTCCCTCGGGACGAAGCACTGCAATTGCACGTTCGAGTATTTGGCGAGCCTTATTGACCCCACCGGGTTTTGCACCAAGGATTCGTTCAAGTTGACCAATTGCGCCATTGCGCCGCGCTGCATAAATTGTTGTCGCGTCGGTGATCTGCCAACCAGCAGTGACTGCTGGGACGACGACGCGTGGATTGAAAACTGCAAATGCTGCTGCGACCACTTCACCCGAAACTTGGCCCATCAATGAACCGCGACTCGTGAAGTAGGCAACGCCTTCGGGAAGTGCAACTCCATTCATGTCACCAGGACTTGGTTGGAATCCGAGAGCCACATAGTTGGCATGACATTCGGGCGAAAAGTAGACCTGCCCAATAATTGGTTCAAGTGCGCCACCTAAAGCGCGGGCTTTTGTGGAGAGTTCGCGTGAATCCATGGGCTAACCGTAGAACGAGATCAACCTAGACTCATTACCGTGAGCGTTCAGATCGAAATATGTGAAGTAGTCAATGATGATGTCGTGCAGGCATTTGAGATGTTGATCCCACAATTGTCAAAGTCAAACCCACCTCCAAGCCGCGCAGAATTGGAAGTACTTGTCAAGTCCGAAGCATCAACGCTGTTCTTGGCAAAACTTGATGGTCGCATTGTCGGTTCATTAACTCTCGTGATGTTCCGTATTCCTACTGGCGCACGTGCATGGATTGAAGATGTCGTTGTTGATGATTCGGCGCGTGGGCACGGGGCTGGAGAGTCCCTCAATCAAGCCGCACTTGATTTTGCAAAAGCCAACGGCGCCATCACAGTTGATCTGACGTCGCGCCCATCACGCGAGGCCGCGAATCGCTTGTACCAGCGCATGGGTTTCAAACTCCGTGAATCAAATTTGTATCGGTTTGAATTGGAATAACGTCGTATTTGGGGCGCGAGTTGGTAGGTGAAGAAGAATTTGGGGTGGTGATTCATCTCAACAGTGCCCGACCACCTTTTGGGTGTCAAAACTGAGAATTGACCGATTAAAAAGAGTTGACGAGCACCAAATTCTCTGATGTGACTTGGTAATTTCTCCCTACTCTTGCAAGGATAGATATGTACTCAATTGAGATGGAGAATGCTAGCCATGGGGAATAACAACGACAAGAAACTTTCGTTGGAAGAAGCTCGCGAGAAGTATCGCATTGAACGCGAAAAGCGTCTTCGCACCGATGGCATCCGTCAGTACAAAGAACTCAAGGGTGACTACGAAGAATTCGATCGTGACCCTTACGTCGAGCCTGGCTTTACCCGTGAAGCGGTCATTGAAGACGTTGATGTGGTCATCGTTGGTGGTGGCTTCGGAGGAATGATTGAAGCGGCCAATTTGACGAAGGCTGGAATTACCAATTTCCGAATCATTGAAAAAGCCGGCGACTTTGGCGGCACGTGGTATTGGAATCGTTATCCCAATGCAGCTTGCGACGTTGAGTCGTATGTGTATTTGCCGCTGCTTGAAGATACGGGCTATATGCCCACCGAAAAGTACGCGAAGGCTCCTGAGATTTTCGCCTACTGCCAATTGCTCGGTCGCACTTTTGACTTGTATCGCGGTGCACTTTTCCAGACTGAAGTTGAGGACATGCGCTGGGATGAATCAAGGAAGCGCTGGAATGTCATGACCTCGCGCAGTGACGTTCTCTCGGCAAAGTTCATCGTGATTGCCGGTGGAGTTCTTCATAAGGCCAAGTTGCCAGGAATTCCAGGAATCGAAACGTATGCCGGTCGTGCCTTCCACACCAGTCGCTGGGACTACAGCTACACCGGTGGAAGTTCGCAGACATTGATGGAGAAGTTGGCTGATAAGCGAGTGGGCATTATCGGTACTGGTGCAACGGCAGTTCAGGTTGTTCCGAAACTGGCTGAAGCCGCGAAAGAACTTTTCGTCTTCCAGCGCACCGCCGCATGTGTGGGTGTTCGCAACAACAAACCGACCGATCCAGAATGGTTCAAGTCGCTGAAGCCAGGTTGGCAAGCCGAACGAACTCGCAACTTCACTCAAGCAGTGACGGGTGCGCAACCCGCCGTCGACATGATTGATGATGAGTGGACGAAGATGAATTGGGTTGATACTCGTAAGTTGCCCGAGAACGACGAAGAGGCCCTTGAGTTAGAGCGAATCGACTTCGAAAACATGGAACGGGTTCGTCAGCGAATCGCCGATGTGATCAAAGATCCAGCAACGGCCGAACTGATGATGCCGTGGTACTCACAAAGTTGTAAGCGCCCGTGTTTCCACGACGAATACCTGCCGGCTTTTAATCGTCCAAATGTTCATCTTGTTGATACCGATGGAAAAGGCGTCAATGAAATCAACGAAAGCGGTGTCATCGTTAATGGTGTCGAGTATCCCGTTGACTTGTTGATCTTTGCGTCAGGCTTTGAAGTGACAACGGGCTATACGCATCGTTTGGGCTTCGATCCAAAAGGGCGCGACGGTGTTTCGTTAAGTGAGGCTTGGGCAGAAGGCCCGGGCACTTTGCACGGGGTGCTGTCAAATGGTTTCCCAAACATGTTCATGATCTCGACGGTGCAAGGCGCACAAGCAACAAACTTTGTCCACTCAATTACTGAGACAGCGCAACATGTCGCATTTTTGATTGAGCAATGCGTCAAGGGTGATATCGCAACGATTGAACCCGAAACTGCGGCACAAGAGAATTGGTTTGAAACTTTGTTTGCGCAACTGTGGGGAATCGCCCGTTACAACGCAACGTGCACACCTGGTTACCTCAATAGTGAAGGTGGCGGAGACATGCGTTCGGCCCGAGCCATTGCCTGGATGACCAGCGTTTTGGGATTCGCCGAATACGTTGAAAACTGGCGTCAGCAGGGCGACCTTGCCGGGCTAACCCTCACACCTAATTCGAAGTAACTGCCGTATTTGCAGACGCGTCAGTCGTTTTGGTGCCAATGAAAATTGCGATAGTCCCGATTGAAATAAAGGTAAAGATGATGAGCGCCAAGGGTCGCACGGTGCCGTCAAATTGACTTGTCGCGAGATTACCTAACAGTGCCGCGCCAGCCGTTGACACTGTCGCAATGATTGATGACGCTGTTCCTGCGATATGGGGAACGGGCATCATGGCCGCGGTATTGCAATTCGGTACTAGCCCTTGGGCGATTGGCATCACGAGGGCGAGTGCAATGAAGAACAACCAAAAGTTTGGCCGGCCCTGTTGAGTAAATGAAACGACGAGCAATAGAACAGAAGTGCCGATCGCAATCAGCGAGCTTTGTCGCACGAGTTTGTTAATACCCAGTCGTTGCACGATGCGCGCATTATTTAGCGAGTTAATTGCGAGCAAAACTGCCAAGGTGCCGAAAATAAGTGGGAACCATGAGCCATATCCGTAGACGTCTTCAACAATCACCTCTGAACCAGAGAGGTATGTCGTCATCACCGCGAAAAGGAAAGTCATCGCAACGATGAAGCTCAATGTGGCGCGATGAGTCATTACTTCACGTCCAGCTTCGCCGACCGCGCTCCACGTGAATGGACGGCGCTTATCGACAGTTAAAGTTTCTGGCAGTCGTCGCGACCAGATCATCAAGATGAGTGCGACGCCAGCTGGCACCCAGAAAACGATGCGCCATGGTGCGATGTTGATCAAGCCAGCACCAACACTTGGGGCAAGAATTGGTACGAGTAAGAAAACTGCAACCATGCGCGACATCAACTGAGCCATTGCTGTTCCTTCATAGCGATCGCGGATCATGGCGGTACTCAGAGCGCGTGGTGCTGCGGTTCCAAGACCCCAAATAAATCGCGCGGCAATGACCCAGCCCCACGAAGGAGCCACGCTCGCCAATAATGCACCGACAATAAACAGGGTTAAGCCAGCGAAGAGGGGAGCGCGTCGTCCGTAACGATCAGATGCCGGCCCGTAGAGCCATGGCCCAACAGCAAGACCTAAAAAGTACGATGTCACGACCCAACTCACCTTTGTTGAGTCGGGCGACATGCCGAATTCCTGGCGCATCTCGGGAAATGCCGGGAGCATGAGGTCAATCGATAAGGCGGCGCTTGCCATCAGACATGTGAGCAAGATGATGAACTCGCGGCCCGAGGCAACTTTGCGAGTTGGGGCGCCTTGCCGATTCGTGAATCGATTTTTGATTAATTGGGGCACTTGCAAAGGCACTGTTGCACGATAGAGGACTGAGCCTTGAGGATTTGGGTTGGCGTGGGTTGAGGCGTCAGGTGGTGCAATTTGAGTGACAAAAATTCTTGACAAGTTGAAGTTTTACAACGACAGCAAGTGTTTAATAGATTATGCCCGCAATTACCGCTGACACATTGACTCTGCCCCGAATCAACGCTCCGCTTGGAGGTCACTCCCGTCTGGTTGTGTCGGTGACTACCGCTCCGAGTGGACACGAGGGCGAAGGCTTTCCAGTTCGACGAGCTTTCGCAGGTGTGAGCCGCGAGATTCTCGACCCGTTTATTCACATGGACCAAATGGGCGAAGTCAATTACGCGCCGTATGAACCACGTGGAACCGATTGGCATCCGCATCGTGGTTTCGAAACTGTCACGTACATCTTGGACGGTATTTTCGTACACCAAGATTCACACGGCGGCGGTGGAGTGATCGCCGACGGTGCAACGCAATGGATGACGGCTGGTGGAGGAATTCTGCACATTGAAACTCCCCCCGAAAAATTGGTGATCTCTGGCGGACTCTTTCATGGTGTTCAGTTGTGGGTGAACCTCCCGAGTCATAAGAAAATGATTTCGCCGGCGTATCAAAATCTTGAAGCCGATCTGGTGACATTGTTGTCGTCACCCGATGGTGGTGCGCTGATTCGTTTGATTGCGGGCGACTTGGGCGAATTTCACGGACCTGGATCAACGCATACGCCCATTGTTGTTTCGCATGTGACCCTGGCGGCGGGCGCGCGCGTTGAGTTGCCTTGGAATCCAGCTTTCAATGCGCTGGCATACGTACTCGCTGGTTCGGGTTCGGTCAGTGATGAACGTCGACCTATTCGGTTAGGACAATTGGCGGTCTACGGAAGTGGAGACTCAATTTCGTTGCAGGCCGACGATGACTCTTCGCTCGATGTTCTGCTACTTGGTGGACAACCGATTGGTGAACCGATCGTCGCCTATGGTCCGTTCGTCATGAATACCGAAAACGAAATTCGTCAAGCATTTGATGACTACCAGCAAGGCCGACTCGGAACAGTGCCGGTTGGCGGTATTCGTCCCTATCGGGGCCGACTACTTGATTGAGTCAATGAAGCGCAGAGTTGCTTCGGCGATTTCGCGACGCCAAACCAGCACAGCATCGTTTTTGCCGCTGTCTCCAATGTTGCTTTCAATATTTCGTTGCAGAGTTTTGATGTTTTTGCGTTGAGTCTTCAACATGTCTCCAACATCAATTCCACAATCTTCAGCTAATACGAGTTTGAGAAGTAGTTCGCTTCTCATGTCTCGCAAATGAACAACAGGCGTGTAGATCCATGTTCGAAAGATCGCTCGACCAGTTTTGGTGACGGAGAGTAAGGTTCGATTACCGCCGGCTAAGCCAGCCTCTTCACCGGATTGTTCTATGTAACCGTGCACTTGGAGTTGTTCAAGTGCACGATAGGTGAGCGGACGAGTCAAAGACCAAATACGACCAATGTCGGATTCAGGCTTTAAGCGCGCTGCAATGGCAAAACCATGCGATGGCTTTTTGTACAGCAAGCCGAGACATGCCCATTCGCCAAGAAGCAGATCGTGTGACTCGCGGGCTTGGCGACTCATAACTTTCCCCGGTACTCAGATGCGGATCCGTCCCAAATAACTTTGCCGTGGTCAAGTTCAATGATTCGATCAGCCATTGAAAGTGCGTCGTCTACGTCATGAGTCACCAGAATTCGATATCCGGCAAAGCCAGCGAGAACTTCGCGAAACTCGGCACGGACGAGTTGTCGTGTTGTGGTGTCAAGACCAGACATGGGTTCATCAAGCAATAAGACCTTGGGGGCGGTGATTAAAGCCCGCGCAATAGCGACTCGTTGCGCTTGTCCGCCACTGAGCTCGCGTGGATGGCGCTCAAGGAGTTCAGCCAGTCCAAATTGATTAATCAACGGTTGGGCCTGATGTGTTGCATCTGTTCGCTTGGTCTTGCGAGCGCGCAGTCCGAAAATGATGTTCTCAAGAACGGTCATGGTCTCAAAAAGAAGTCCGCCCTGAAAGACAATACCGACCGGTCGTTGAGTGGGATCTACGAAAACCTTTTTCGTTGCTTCGTCCAATGTTTGGTTGTCGAGGACTAAAGATCCCGAGTTCACAGGGAGTAAGCCGGCGATGGCATGAAGAAAAGTTGATTTGCCCGATCCATTGGGCCCCATGATTACCACAACCTCACCCTCATTGAATGAGAGATCAACATTGAGTTTAAAAGACCCACGTGTGAGAGCGAAGCGCGTATTAAGTGTCATAGCGCAAGGCCTTGATCAGCGCGGCCCAGCCAACGTTCTCTGAGCGCGATCAGAATTGAAAAAGCAACTGCGACCATGACGAGAGAAAGAATCAAGGCTGACTCAGGATTTGAATCAAGTGCGGCGTACGTGGCAAGTGGCATGGTCTGCGTCGTGCCCGGCAAGTTGCCAGCAAAAGTGATGGTGGCACCAAATTCTCCGAGTGCTCGCGCCCATGCGAGCACCAGACCAGCAATGAGACTTGGTTTGATACTGGGCAGGGTGACCTGACGAAACACATACCACCGTGAACCTCCAAGTGTTCGCGCGACATCTTCAAATCGTGTGTCAAGTTGACGTAATCCTGCTTCAACTGAGAGGACCAAAAAGGGCATCGCGACAAAGCATTGAGCCATGACGACAGCAGCAGTTGTGAAGGGTAGGCGAATACCGAACCAACTATCGAGGTATTGGCCGATGAGTCCACGTCGACCGAATGTATAGAGCAACGCGATACCGCCAACGACAGGAGGAAGAACCATTGACAGAGTCATCAAGGCGCGAATAAACCGGCGCCCAGGAAAATTCACACGGGCCAAGAGCCATGCGAGTGGAACACCGAAGATGACGCAGAGAATTGCCGTCATTAACGATGTCTTCAATGACAGCCATAAAGCGTCTCGAATTTCTTGCTCTAAAACTATGTCAGTGAATTTGCTCCAGGGTGTGCGCCATAAGAGACCAATAAATGGGGAAAGAATGAAAGCAACAGCGAATAATGCGATCGCCGAGATTGGCCAAGGAAGTCTTTGGCGATGACGCGGTGATTGCCTCATGGTGTTTGAAAACCATATTGAGTGAGAAGTGATTGTCCTACAGGAGACAACAAGTAATCAATAAACCTTTGTGCCTCTTTCTTATTTGCAGAATTCTTGATGATGCCGATTGGAAATTCAGCCACGATGTTGAATTCAGTCGGAATTTCTACACCTTCAACTTGGTCATCTGCCGCAATGACTTCCGAGTGATACACAATTCCTGCATCGGCTTCACCACTTGCCACCTTCAGCATGATTCCCTTGACGTTGCTTTCAAGAGAATCGGGGGTGACTGTGACACTGGCTTTCTCTAATGCTTCAGCGGTGTACCTGCCGATCGGAACTTCAGGATTGGTGGTGACAAAAATCAGATCAGGATCAGTGAGGTCTTGTAATGATGAGATGTTGAGGGGATTGCCTTTTTCAACAATGATCTCAAGATAGGTAGTTGCGAAAATGAACGATTGCGAGTCAAGTAAATCCTGTGACTCAACTTTGTCCATGTTCGTGATATCTGCCGATGCGAAGACATCCGCTGGTGCACCTTCTTGTATAAAGCGTGCCAAATCGGAAGAAGCTCCCAGATTGAACTGCACCTTCACTCCTGGATGGTTTTTTTCATAAGCAAGAGCGGCAAAGGCAAACGGTGTCGCTAGAGAAGATGCCGCGTAAACGTTGAGAGTGGTCTGTCCTTGTGATTCTGATGACGAAGTGCAGGCTGAAAACAAGATGACGGGAGCCAGGGCAGAGACTAAAGCGCGACGAGCAAACACAACATCAAGTTATCTTTGGATTGCCAAATTAGTCAATAATTGACTAATTTGCCTCTTCTGACTATCGGCCCGAGAAAACCGATCTGATCAGGGGTTCAAAGTATTCGAGGGACTCGCTCTTGTACTCAGGGTCAAAAGCCACTTGGTCGTACTTGGCGCAAAACTCTTCGGTGTATTCGTAATGTGGATTGTCGCGGAATGCATCGCGAGTATTGCGATCAAGGCCGATGTGATGCCAAAAGTAATAGCCCTGGAAAATGCCGTGGTGTTCGACCATCCAGTGATTTGCTTCGCTCACGAAAGGCTTCACGATGGCTGAGGCGATTGCCGGGTGGTTGTATGGCGACAACGTGTCGCCGATGTCGTGAATGAGGGCACACGCGACATACTCATCTTTTTCCCCACCGCGCATTGCACGCGTTGCAGTTTGCAGCGAGTGCTCAAGACGTGACACCGGAAAACCGCCGTCATCACTTGCGAGATGACGCAGTTGTTCAAGGATGCGATCAGGAACAAGAGACTGAGTGTGTTTCATGCACTGCATGATTTCGTCCCATTCGGCTTTCGTTGAATCTTCAAATCGAGTAAATGTTGCTTTGGCGTTCATATGTCCCCCTTGGAATACCTATTAACAATAACGAACCAACGTGATTCTGGTGCAGAATCGTTGCATAATTCGCAACAAATCTGGACCGGAATCACAGGTTTAGAATTCAATTGCAGTGGTTGGGACGCGCAGGGGAGTTCCTTGGAGAAGCAATTTGATTTGTTCACCATCTAAGCCAAGTTGTTTCATTTGTTCAATGGACCTACGGCCAGTCAGGCTGCGCATGAGCTCAAAACGCGAGACCCCCGAATCAACGAGTTCTTGGGCTCGGCCTGGGGCCTTTCCTTCGACCATATTAAAAAGCCAGCCGAGGGCAATGTTGACTGCCAAAGATTCTTGTGCACCGGCACGTCCAACCGCGTGGCGCAAGTCGTGTTCGTGGGTCACTGCGTCCATCATCATTTGCGAATTAATAGGACTCGGAATGTGGGGCAGTAGAACATCAAATTCGGTCGCCGTTGCGAGAAGTGCGTCGGCGAGTTGGGAAAGTGATTCACCTTCGTGGCGATCAACTTGAGATTGAGTCCAGGCATCAGTTGTCACGCCTTCCATCCGACCCGCCAAAATGTCCTCTGGGACTCCGACGATGTGCGGAATCAAACCGCTGACTTCCCAATCTGGGCAAAGCGGAACTGACAAAGACGCTTGCGACTCGGGGATCTCACGAATCAGGCCCACGACTCGTGTACGAAACTCAAGATAAGCCCGTACGACTTCGGCATCAGACTGAAGAAAGGTCATATGGCAGTATGCCATCTCGTTTAAAAGTGATATGAATGAGATATGCGTTTACAACTTGCTCTCAACGTTGACAATCTGGAAGAAGCCATTGACTTCTACACAAAACTCTTTAATACCGAGCCCTTGAAAGTGAAGCCGGGCTACGCAAATTGGGCGATTATCGATCCGCCGCTGAAGTTGGTCATTTTTGAAAAAGGTGGTGAACACGGCACGATCAATCATCTTGGGGTTGAAACCGACACCGCCGAAGAAGTGGTTGAAGCAGATCGACGCCTTCGCAATGCCGGTTTGGCAACAACCGGCATAGACGACACCCAATGTTGTTTTGCGGAAAAAACTGAAACTTGGATTGACGGAGTGGACGGACATAGATGGGAGTTTTACGTCAAGCATTCTGATGTTGAACAGTTCGCCAATCTTTCGCTCGGTCGACAGGAAGAATCAGGCGGCAACGTGTGTTGCCCCTCGTGAAAAATTCGTCCCATACGAAAGTCCATTGACTCATCGTTCTCTTAGTTAGTCTGCGTCGGCATGTGGTCGGCTTTTTTCCTAAGCTTCGGCGTCATCTTCGTTGCCGAATTGGGTGACAAGACGATGTTGGCGACTATCACGTTGGCGACCAAAGAAGGTGCATTTGGTACGTGGTTAGGATCAACTGTGGGCATGGTGGCCGCCGATGCATTGGCGATTTTGGTTGGCCGTCACTTAGGCTCGCGTCTGCCTGAAAAGACAATTCGTTACGGCGCCTCAACACTTTTGTCATCTTCGGAATTCTGTTGATTCTGCAAGGTGTTTAGTTGTTTATAGAAACTGGGCTAGCCGAGTAGGTCTTCGGCGGCTTGGCGAACTTGCCAGTCTCGATCTTCGAGGGCGGCTTTGAGCGCAGTCTCAACTTCGGGCGAATCAAAGGGTGCCAAAGCCAGCACTGCACGTCGGCGGATTGCGGGTTTGTCTTGGCATGCACTCAAGATGGCGGGAAGGCCTGACTCGTCACCGATTGCCCCGAGGGCCGCGACTGCGGCTTCCCGAACTAACGCATCATCATGATGAAGAACGAGACGGATTAATTCGTTGATCGTTTCGAGGCGCGCATTTTCATGTTCGCCACACGCCCAGGCCGCCATTTCAACGACCTGATGATCGGCATCTCGAAGCGATGGGACTAAATCAAAGCCAGGAAATAATGCTGCAAGTTCAGCCACGCGAATGCGCACCCGTGAATCAACATCCCGCGAAAAAGTCTCGAGAACTTCAACAGTTAGTTGATCAATGCGTGCCATTGCACCAAGCGCGGTTTCACGAATAGAACCATGTTCGTGCATGAGTGACTTGGTGATAAGATCGACATTTCCACTATGCCCAGCGATAACAATCGCTCGACGAAGTTCGGCGACATCGGGACTGTCAGTAGCGCTCACAGTCGTGAAATGACATTCGTAACGATGAACGACAAAGCGGTGGCGATTACAATGGCCGCCACAATTCCGCCAACTAAGGCAATCGCTCCAAGACCCGTGGCATCGAGAACCTTTCGCGCGATCGTTTCGGAGAGATCAGGTGCAGCGGTGTTCAAGGGGTTTGATTCATCTAAAAGTCGTTGATCAGACTGTCGTTGATCAGACTGTCGAGAGTGCTGTCCGGCGCGTGGCGGATGCGGAAAATTTCTGGCAGGCTTGCGCCACCCGATGACAAGAAGTGCCAACATGGCTAAGCCGGCAATGATGCCTAGGCGGGTGGAGATTTCAGTGAGTGACACGCAGACAGAAAAGGTAGTCGCCCAACGGGTCGTTCCACCGTCGTTACGCGCTCAAGTTGTCGCCATCCCGTTTGTGACCATCGCGTTTATCTTGATCGTGACCGTTCTTGTTGCCATGGTCTGGCCCATGCAAAGGTATGAAACAGCGCCGGGACGGGCTGAATTCGTGGGATCGCGGCTGAGCGTTGCGGGTGACCAAGTGGTGGTGTATCCGCCTGAGCGGGGAGTCCGTTTTGTCACGGCATTAGGAACTGAACTGAACCCGCTACAAGCATTTATGGGCTGGATTGACCCATTTGTCAACGTCCTCACCTGTGAAGAGCGTTTTGGCGACTGCAATCCCACCCAAAGTCGACAAGTTCAACTTGGAGCCATGGCCAATGCCAAGGAGATCGCGGCCTATGTGGCTTTGTCCTACCTTGGTTTTGACACAACTTTTCAAGAAGGCCCTGCTCAAGTAGCAGGTTTTGACCCCTCAGTGTGTCCAGAAGACGCTCCCCCGCAACGGGCGTGCCAGGTTCTTGCGGTAGGAGATGTGATCACTTCAATTGACGTCGGGGACGGTCCGATCGAGGTTGATGTCATATCAAAGTTGTCCGAGGCCCTCAAAAATGCCCAAGCAGGCGATATTGCCACCCTTGAGGTGACTCCGCTGACCAACAACGGACCAGGTATACCCACGAATATTGAAGTTGAATTGATTCAGAGTCCTGACGATGCCTCCCGAACGCTGATTGGCTTCAGCGCTCGAGATACGAGAACTGTGCAATTACCCTTCACCGTCAATTTTGATACTGATGACATTGGTGGCCCCTCGGCGGGCTTGTCGTTCACCGTGGCCCTGATTGACAGTTTGACGAAAGGCGAACTCATTCCGTCACAAGGAGTGGCAGTGACGGGGACGATTCAAGACGATGGATCAGTGGGAGCCATAGGTGCGTTGGTGCAAAAATCGATTGCGGTCAAAAAATCTGGCGCCAAAATATTCTTGGTTCCAACTGCGCAAGGCCCCGATGACATTGCTGCTGCTCAAGCCGCAGTGGGCGATGCGGTCAAAATCGTGCCGGTCGCAACCCTGGGAGAGGCCTTAGAGGCGCTTGTGAATTTCGGCGGGGAGCGCGCCGTCTCACCAGTCAAGCAGGGGTGAAGTGACAAGCATTTTGGGTAAAACCCCTGATTGCCACCCTTTATCCACAGATATTTCGTACTCTTTGCTGAATGGCTATCTCTTTTTCGCGACCCGACCCCTCGTCGCCGACCGCCGTCGCTGGCGCCACCTTTCCCTCGTCTCGCCGTGGCTTTGACCAGAACGAAGTTCGCGACTTTTTGCGGATGGTTTCGGCTGAACTATCGCGGCAGCAAGAACGCATCACTTTTCTTGAGCGCGAACTACTGAATTCTCAGCAAGCCCTACCGACACCGCCGGTCGAACTGAATGAAGAAACGATCACCGAACTTCTGGGCGAAGAAACTGCCCGCATTGTTCACGCTGCTCGCGAAGCAGCAAGCAAGATCAAGGTTCGGTCAGAAGAAACCGCAACGCGCCTGGTGCGCGAAGCCACCGATGAGGCCGCTCGAATTCGGGAAGATGCCGAACTTGAAGCAGCTCGTGTTCGACAAGATGCCACGTCAGATGCTGAAGCCGAGATTTTGATGGCTAAGCAACAGGGTCGCGACATGGTGAATGAAGCACGCGCTTATCGCGAACGTGTCTTGGCCGATGTTGCACGCCGTCGTGAATTGGCACGCGAGCAAATTGAAGATTTGATGCACGGTCGTGACCGTATTGTGCAGGTATTTGATCGTGCGCGCATCGCTACCGAAGACGTGTTGCGCGAACTTGATGATGTAGCTGAAGAACCAAGCGAATTTGTGAATCTCGCCCCGACAACTGGTCCAATTCCCATCATTGTTCAGGCCGATGAAATTGAAGCCCGTGAAGCAGTGCGCCCCGCAATTTCATCAGCGCCGGCCTTTGCCCCGTACGATCAGGACGAAGATGTTGCGGTGATGGACGCCGAAGTGGTGATTGATCGCTCTGCATTGATTGAAGATGTTGTCGTAACCAAACATACAGTGACCGAACAAATCATTGTTGAAGAAAAAGTTGTTGACGTGGCAGCAGTTGCTGATGTTTTGGTCATTGAAGATGAAGCCCCCATCGCACCAGTCGTTGAATTGGTAGTTGAGGCTCCTGTTTCAAATGTTGTACCTCTATTTGCTCGTCAGGAAACACCAGCAGTCGTCAAAAATGCCGTTGATATTGATAGCGAGTTAGACGATGACGCGGATGATGAGAATGACCCTCGGCTTGTCATCGTTGAACAAAAGGCCAAGGTAGTTGTACCGCCAGCCGATGACATCTTTGCCAAGTTGCGCCGCTCTGGCGCCGAGTCGGTTGCCAAAGAAGTCGCAACGACCCAAGTGAAAAAGACTGAGCCGAAAAAGAAGGCAGTCGACAAAGTTGTTGAACCGATCGTAGAAACCGTTGTGGTATCAGAAGTTGAAGAGGTTGCGGTTGCAACTCCGTTTGAACTTCGAGATGCTGCTTTGGCTCCCGTGATTGCGGCAATGTCGCGCAAGTTGAAGCGTGTTCTTGCTGATGAACAAAATGAAGTTCTTGATATTTTGCGTGGGAAGCTTTCGGTGAAAACGCTTGACGCAATTGTTGGTCCCAAAGCCGATCATTCAGCGCGCACGATCGAAGCGCTTGAGGCTTCATTGAAAGCGGGAGCTTTGGCTGGCGCAAAGTCTTTGTCTGATGCTTCTGATAAAGAACTTCAGAAAATGGTTGCTACTCAAATCGCAGCAATCAACGAATACCTCATCGCTACGGTGGTCGTGCCTTTGCGTGAACGTTTAAGTCGCAGCATTTCACAAGCATCGGGTGACAACGCCGAACTCACTTCGCTTGTTCGTGTGGTTTATCGCGAGTGGAAGAATCAGCATGTTGACACTCAGGTTGACAATATTGCACAGACTTCGTTTGGGCGCGGTGCCTTTGCTGCGCTGACCCCTGGTATGAAAGTTTGCTGGAAGGTTGATCCGGATGGTCCAGCCTGTGCGGACGCGGAAGATAACTCGCTTGCGGGATTTGTGAGCGCTGGTGAGGCTTTCCCCACTGGGCACACACATGCGCCAGCGCATGCTGGTTGCCGCTGTGCACTTGCCCGTTAACACAACTAGTCTCAGTGTGTGAAACCTTCTTCGGACCTGCCCCGTAGCCCGCGCCGACCCAGAAACCCCAATCGTCCCGCCTGGGTATCAAAGGGTCGAATCGCCCTCTTTGTGGTTGCTGCGCTGATTCTGATTCTGTTTTTGTCGGCTCGAACACTGGCGAACTTCTATGTTGACTTGTTGTGGTTCCGCTCGGTTGAGCGAGGAAACGTTTTTTGGACCAGCCTTCGGTCCAAGGTTTTCCTCGGTGCGGTTTTCAGCGTCGCATTCGCGATTGTCTCGTTTATTAGCTTGACATTGGCCGAGCGATTGTCGCCGAAGGAACTTTCAAGTGGGCCCGAACGCGAAGTAGTTGAGCGATTCAAAATGATCGTCGGCCGAAGGACGCGTTTATTGCGTATCGCCGTTTCAGTTTTGTTTGGTTTGTTAGTTGGTCTGCCAGCAATGGCGCAGTGGCAAGACTGGTTGCTATTCAAAAATTCGCAATCGTTCGGAACGAGTGACCCACTATTTGGAGTAGATGTGGGGTTCTACGTTTTCCGACTCCCGTTCTTGACCTTCTTAGTTGATTGGGCATTTGCTGCGGTAGTGATGATCACCCTTCTGACTGTGGTGATGCATTTCTTGAATGGATCTATTCGTGTACAAACAGCAGGCGATCGAATTTCTAAAGGCGCGCGTATTCATCTGAGTGTTATGTTTGCGATTCTTGCGCTGGTAAAGGCAGCCGATTATTGGCTGCAGCGTTTTGAATTAACAGTTTCCAGTCGAGGTGTCGTGCAGGGCGCGACATACACAGATGTCAATGCTCAACTTCCTGCGATCAATTTGTTGATTTTGGTTAGCTTGCTGGTTGCCGCTCTTTTCTTGGCCGGAATTCGATTTGGTGGTTGGCGACTACCTCTTTTATCAATGGCTTTGTGGGCAGTTGTGGCGATCGTTGCCGGCACGGTCTATCCAGCGGTCATTCAACGTTTTGTCGTGCAGCCAAACGTGACGACTCGCGAGTCTGATTACATCGGACGCAATATCACAGCAACACGTGCGGCGATGGGTATAGATAAAGTTGAAACAATCTCGCTTGAGTCTGGCTTTGTCTCTGATGCTGAGGTAGCCCAAGAAACTGCTCCGTTGGCTGACGCGCGGTTGCTTGATGTTTCTGAGATGAGAGATCGTTACTCGCTTGACCAAGGGCTTTTTGCGTTCTACTCAATTAATGATCTAGACGTCGATCGATATGAGGTGAATGGCCGGACACAACAAACCATGGTCGCGGCGCGCGAACTTAACCCGGACGGTATTCCTAATAAAACCTGGGTGTCAAAGCATTTGATTTACACCCATGGTTGTGGAGTGGTAGCAGCAAGTGCATCGCAAATCACTTCTGATGGTCGCCCGATTTATCAAGAAATCGCTACTGATAAGCCCCAGTTGTATGTTGGTACTCAGCAGCCTGGCTACGCGATCGTCAAAACCAAGCAGGTTGAACAGGCGTGCCCGAACACCGAAGCAAAGTCTTACGATGGCTCTGGCGGAATCACCCTTGATACGGCTGCCAAGAAGCTGGCCTTTGCCATTCATTTCGGTGAGTTCAACTTATTTGGTTCAAGTTTGATTACTGACGAATCACGTCTCATTGATGTTCGTGATGTCAGAGACCGTGTATCAAAGGTGGCTCCTTTCTTGCACCTTGATGCTGATCCATACCCAGTTGTTGATGGTGGCAAAGTTTTTTGGGTGATCGATGCATTCACGACAACATCGCGCTACCCCTACGCTCAACAAGCGAATACTGACAACCTCACTGCGGGTTCAGGGTTAAAGCACAACTTCAATTACGTCCGCAACAGTGTGAAGGCAGTCGTCAATGCCTATGACGGTTCGGTGGTGTTGTATGCCGTTGATCCGACTGACCCCGTTTTGGTGGCCTGGTCTAAAGCATTCCCTGGACTCTTCACTTCTGCCGATCAAGTGCCGGCCAGTTTGCGGACTCACTTCCGTTATCCCGAAGATTTGTTCAGGGTGCAAACCAATCTTTACGGTCGCTATCAGTTCACTGAGGTCGACGAATTCTTTAGTCGTGATTCGGCATGGAGCGTGGCGCAAGCAGCACAACGTGAACCCGAAGTTGGAGTTTCCACCGCGGGTGATGTCACAACAGGTGTCGGCGCAACTTCGCAGGCCGACACGGGGAATGTCGCCGACGCGAATGTTGCACGTTTTGAGCCCTATTACACGCTGTTCCATAATCCCGACTCAGTGGGTTCGACAGCCGCTCCGATTTTTTCTTTGATCCGCCCGTTTGTTCCGTTCTCCTCTGACGACACTCGAAAAGAATTGCGTGCCTTTATGGTGGTGTCGAGCGATCCCGAAACCTACGGACAATTGAAGGTGTACAAGTATGAGGGATCTTTGCCGGCTGGACCCGCAACAGTTTCAGCGGAGCTCAGCAGTAACCCCAACATCTCGCCAGTGATTACTCTTCTTGACCAGCGTGGTTCGAGAGTCATTCTTGGTCAGTTGCAAGTCATTCCCGTTGGGAAAGGCCTGATTTGGGTGCAGCCGTTGTATGTGCGTCCTGATGACTCTGGATCAAAACAAGTTTTCGTACGTCGAGTTTTGGCGTGGTATAACGGCGAATCAGTGATCGGTGACACATTGTCTGAGGCAATTAATCGTCTGTTCCCGAGAGCCAATGTGGACCTTGGTGAAGTTGTTGGTGATTCAGGCAGTTCAGAAACTGATACTGACACCAATACCGGAACCGACCCCGGAACTGATACTGGTACTGACACTGATACTGGTACTGACACTGGTACCGGAACTGATACTGGCTCAACATCAACTGACCCAGCCACATTGCTCGAAGAAGCTCAGATATTGTTCAA
>LFFB01000019.1 GCA_001510335.1 Actinobacteria bacterium casp-actino2
CCTTGTCATCGCTCAAAACATCGGAGGTCGTGCGTGAGCGCAAAATCGCTAGTTGAAGAAATGAAGCGGGGCCTTGATGCCCCTATTTGTCTTACTTGGGAACTTACCTATGCGTGCAACTTGCAATGTGTGCATTGCTTGTCGTCAAGCGGTCAGCGCGATGAGCGCGAACTCTCAACCGAAGAAGCGAAAAAGATTCTCGACGATTTACGTGACCTACAGGTGTTCTACATCAACATCGGTGGCGGCGAACCGATGGTGCGGCGCGACTTTTTTGAACTACTTGAATACTCAGTCACTAATGGCATCGGTGTGAAGTTCAGCACTAATGGCGCATTCATTGATGAAGAGAAAGCTCGTCGTCTCGCTGCTACGGATTATCTCGATATCCAGATCAGCCTTGACGGCGTTGACGCTGTCACCAACGACGCCATTCGTGGCGAGGGTTCGTATGACATGGCCATTCGGGCCATGGAAAATCTGAAGGCTGCCAACTTCGGACAATTCAAAATTTCGGTTGTCGTGACTCGCCATAACGTGTCGCAACTCGATCAGTTCAAGGCATTGGCCGACCATTACGGAGCGCAGTTACGTATCACTCGCTTACGCCCCGCTGGTCGTGGTGCTGATACTTGGCACGAACTTCATCCGACCAATGCGCAACAACGCGAAATTTACAACTGGTTGTTGAAGCACGGCGAAAATGTTCTAACTGGCGACTCGTTCTTCCACCTCAACGCTCTTGGTGAATCACTTCCCGGGCTCAACATGTGTGGCGCTGGACGAGTGGTATGTCTCATCGACCCCATCGGCGATGTGTACGCCTGCCCATTCGTCATTCACGATGAATTCAAAGCCGGCAATGTGCGCGACGAAGGTGGCTTTGCCAAAGTGTGGAAACAAAGCGATTTGTTCTTGTCGTTGCGTGAACCACAATCTGCAGGCGCGTGCGCATCGTGTGGTGCTTTCGACGCATGTCAGGGCGGATGCATGGCCGCAAAGTTTTTCACCGGACTTCCACTTGACGGACCAGACCCCGAATGTGTGGGTGGCGATGCCGACGAAGCGCTTTCAATCATCTCGCGCGGTTCAGAACCCAAGCCGAGTATGGATCACTCAAAGCCCGTCTCTCTGACGCGAAAGAAGTTGCCGGTTTCAACGGCCAGTTAATTCGGTCAGAAAATACCTTGACGAAGAGTTTCCGATTTCGTCCAAAATCGGCGAGACTGTAACCAATGTCCATAGTGAATCCGCTTTCTATCGGTTCTCGTACCGCACCCAATCGGGTGATGTTCGGACCTCATGTCACCAATTTGAGTACCGACGAACGTTCATTCTCTGATGAACATGTTGCGTATTACGAACGCCGCGCTATCGGTGGATGTGGAGTCATCGTTGTTGAAGGTGCAAGCGTTCACGACAGTGATTGGCCATACGAGCGCGCACCACTTGCCAGTCGTTGCACGTCAGGTTGGGCCGATATCGCCAAGGCCTGCCACCACCATGGCTCCCTCGTCATCGCATCACTCGACCACGCCGGCGGACAGGGCTCTTCGGCTTATTCGCAACAACCGCTGTGGGCACCTTCACGTGTGCCCGAAGTTAACTCACGTGAAGTTCCAAAATGGATGGAACACGACGACATTATGACGGTGATTGAGGGTTTCGGTGAAGCCACTCGTCTCGCAATCGGTGCTGGGTGTGATGGTGTTGAGATCAACGCTGGCCAACACAGTTTGGTTCGTCAGTTTTTGTCGGGTCTCACCAATCAGCGCGGCGATGAATACGCAGATCGTATGTTGTTCGCCCGACAAGTTGTCCATGCAGTACGCAGTGCGACGATTGCAATTCGTCCTGATGCAATTGTTGGTTTGCGGTTGTCGTGTGATGAGCTTGCTCCGTGGGCCGGAATTACACCTGAGATGGCTCCCGAAATCGCTCGCGAACTCTGCGAGCTGGGTATTGATTACGTCGTTGTTGTCCGAGGCTCAATTTTTTCTGCTGAAAAAACTCGACCTGACTTTCATGAACCAACCGGTTTCAACGTTGACACCTGTCGTACGTTAAGTGCTGTCTTACCCGATTCCACAGCGCTCTTTTTGCAAGGCTCAATTGTTGATGTCGGTCAAGCCGAATGGGCCATTAACGACGGTGTGTGTGATGCGGTTGAGATGACTCGCGCGCAAATCGCCGATCCAGATCTCGTGCAGAAAATCAAAAATGGACAGCACGATCAAATTCGCCCATGTATTCGCTGTAATCAGACCTGCCAAGTTCGCGACGCCCGTAATCCGATCGTGACCTGTATCGCCGAGCCAACTTCTGGACACGAATCGCAAGATCCCGATTGGTATCAACCAGCCAGTTCCCCCCGACACATCACTGTGATCGGTGCGGGTGTTGCTGGTCTTGAGACTGCTCGAGTTGCATCATTACGTGGTCATTCTGTGACCATCGTTGAAAAGTCATCTCGAATTGGTGGTGTTGCCGCGATCGCCGGCCCAGGCCAACCATTGGTTTCCTGGTTGCAATCTGAAATTGAAAGACTCGGAGTTCAAGTCGAACTCAATCGCGAATTTGATTCGTCTTCGTTGCCCAATTCTCAAGTAGTTATTCAAGCCACGGGTGCTCAACGTGGTGTCAGCGAATACGAAATTACATCCGGCACTGAAGTTCTTGACATTGCTGAAATTCGTCGTGGAAATTCAGCACTTCCAGAGACTGGCGTAGTAGTCATTCTTGACCCGATTGGCGGACCCATCGGAGTTGCTCTTGCCGAAGAACTTGGTAAGCGAGCGATTTTGGTAACACCCGACAATATTGCGGGCAACGAGTTGTCGCGCACTGGTGATTTAGCACCAGCCAATGTGCGCCTCGCGCAACGAGGAGCTCGTATTCAACGACGCAGTGTGGTGCGTGCAGTGACCAAACGCGATTCACTTTTTATTGTTCGTGTCCAAGATCGTTTCTCGGGTGAACTTGCCGAAATTGAATGTGCTGCTGTTGTCGATGCAGGATTCAGATTGCCGACGACTCCAATAGATGGTTTGGTTCAAGTAGGCGACTGTGTTGCACCGCGAACAATTCTTGAAGCAATCCTCGAAGCCCGCCGCGCTGCCCTCGCCCTCTAAACCATTGGGCGCGAAAACCCCCCGTTTACGGTGGTCTATTTACCCAAGGCGGGGTGATTTTGGGCTGCTTCTTGATTGCGGACGTCAATCACCGCAGCAATCGGCCGACCCGGTCCCACGACCATTGCCAGTGCGTTACCGCCACTCAATTTCTCGGGTAGCCCCGACGTAAAAATGATGAAGGGAGTGTCCGGTTCCAGTTCGGCAATCACTGCACCGCGACCGATCGCCCGCCACAATAAATCGCCACGAGACAACCCCGGTCGCACATTTGTTAGTCCACCAGCGATGTCAAAGATAATTGTTGAACCATCATTGCGAATTGCTCGACCAGTGGCTTCAAAACCCGTCAGCATGCGAGCTCCCCACACAATTTTGGTGAAACCGTTACTCATCAAAATATCTTCAACGACATCGCGTATTGAACGATTCTCGGTATCGGTTCGCGGTTGACCTTCGTTAACTACACGATTCAAAGCCCGAGCCACATAATTCTCATCGGTGTCAAAACCAACGAACGAACGCGACAAACGCGCCGCTGCAACTGCTGTAGAACCAGAACCTATAAAAGGATCAAGTATGAGATCACCTTTGAAGGAGTACAAGTCGATACACCGCTCGGCAAGAGTGACTGGAAAAGGTGCCGGGTGATTCACGCGAGTTGCACTTTCGGGTTGTATTTCCCACACATCAATCGTGGCCTCAACAAATTCGTCCGATGTCGAAGTTGACACCGAAGGAAAACCTCGCTTGGCACGCTTCGCTGGCAAGATCGCTCGATCGAATCGACCTTTGCTTGCCATGATCAAACGCTCGGTTGTATCGCGTAACACTGGGTTCGTCGCTGACCTGAAAGATCCCCACGCACAACTCCCTGAAGAGCCCCGTTGCTTCAACCACACGACTTCACCACGCAACAACAGTCCAAGCTCGTCCTGCAAGATCGTGGTGATATCAGAGGCAAGTGAACGAAATGGGCGTCGACCCAAGTTGGCAACATTGACAACGATTCGCCCGCCAGGTTCAAGAACGCGACGGCACTCGGCGAATACGTCAGTGAGCATCTCGAGATACTCAACATAGTCGGCTGGGATATGTCCTTCACCCAAGGCCTCTTCATAGGCCTTACCCGCGAAGTACGGCGGCGAGGTAACGACAAGTCCCACTGAGTTATCGGGGATTTGCGACATATCACGCGAATCGCCAACGAAGATCTGATTACGAACTGGATCGACCGTTAATGGATCTGCCAACGTCTCATCTGCCGAAATATCTGGTGTTCGAAAACGCGCATAAAAAGCCGAAGCATCGTGACCCTCACGTTTTGATGCGCCAAAGGCCGACGTTGAGGTGCTGCGCCGTATTCGGGGCGCGTTTTCACCGTAATTCGGGACATCAGACATTGATGGCAGAGTACCCATCTCACGCGCGTGCCCGCGCGATACCCATGCCCAAAATCTTGAGTGCGTGATAGTCCGCCATTCGCCTGGTGCGAGCCATAAAGATAGAACAAGTGATTGCCATTTTGTTCCTCATACCCGCTGCCTACATGCTCGGAACTTTCCCCAGTGCAGTTTTGATTGCTCGAAGTCGCGGCATCGATATCACGACTTCTGGTTCCGGAAATCCGGGGGCTTCCAATGTCGGTCGGTTACTTGGTCGCAAGCTTGGCATTTTGGTGTTCGTCTTAGATGGACTCAAAGGCGCGGTGTCGGTTGGCATAGGTTTTTGGATCGCTGGATATGCCGGAGCGCTGGCCTTGGCGTGCGCGGCTGTTGTCGGCCACGTTTTCCCGGTCACGCGAAAGTTCAAAGGTGGCAAAGGTGTTGCGACAGCCGGCGGCGGAATGATCGCGCTGTACCCGCTTCTTGGCGTGGCGATGACATTGCTCTGGCTCATCACGGCAAAGATCACTAAGAAGGCATCACTTGGATCATTGGCGATCGCGATCGGTCTTCCTATTTCACAAATCATCATCGGTCGGCCAGTGGGAGAAGTTCTGACTGGTGTTGGCTTATGCGCCTTTGTCGTCTGGCGTCATGTCCCAAATCTCAAAAGACTCTTTGCCGGAAGCGAAAACAATCTCAAGAAGAAGTAAGAGGCGCGTCAATGGCAAGATATTGCCATGGCACTTCACCCACAAACCGCAGCACTCCTCGTCGCTATCAAGCAACTCAATGCTCCCGCACTTGAAACTCAAGAACCAGTTGCCGCTCGCGCCGGTATGGAAATGATGACTGCTCCTTCAATGGTTGAGCTTCACGAAATTCGCGATATCGACGCTGATGGTGTGCCAGCTCGTTTGTATCGTCCGAATAATCGCACTGACGTTGGTTTGCTCGTGTTTTACCACGGTGGTGGTTGGGTGCTTGGAAGTATCAATACCCACGATGATGTGTGTCGCAAACTCGCACAATCAATGGGCCACGCGGTGCTCTCAGTTGACTACCGTCTCGCTCCCGAGTTCGCATTTCCTGAGCCCTTAAATGATTGCATCGTTGCGTTGCGTTGGGCGCACGCTCACGCCAATGAACTTGGCATTGATGCATCGCGTATCGCAGTCGGCGGCGACTCTGCTGGAGGAAACTTGGCGGCAGCAGTTGCCAACTTGCAACCAGTGCCACTGAAATTTCAGATGTTGATTTACCCAGTCACCGATGCAACGCGTAGTTCACAAAGTTACATCGATAACGGCGAAGGTTTTCGCTTAACGGCTGGTGGCATGAAGTGGTTCTGTGATCACTATCTCAGCGGATCCATTGGTTCGCCGACAGATCCACGAGTCTCGCCTCTATTCGCTGACGCGGTAATCTTGGCCTCGGCACCGCCCGCCATCGTCATTACCGCCGAATACGATCCGCTTCGCGACGAAGGCGAGCAATACGCCAATCGCCTCAATGAGGCCGGCGTCTCATGTTCGTTAACGCGCTATTACGGACAGGTCCATGGATTCTTTTCAATGAGCCGATTTGTTGACGACGGTGCCGCAGCAATTACACAAGCAGCGACTGCAACTCGAATCGCTCTTGAGCGCTGACAGGGCAAAGTCTTTGAAATGCCACTAGGTTGGCACATGTTATGACTGCCAAAAAGACAACGAAAACCGCCCCACCATCGTCAACATTGGTGTTGCTCGTTCGTCATGGGCAAACTCCGACGACTGGAAAACTCTTGCCTGGTCGCGCCACCGGGCTGCATCTCGCTGACGTCGGAATCAAACAAGCCGAAGCGGTTGCCGAACGTATTGCTGGATTGAAAAAAGTTGACGCGATTTATGCGTCTCCTCTTGAACGCGCTCGCGAAACTGCTGCGCCTATTGCCAAGGCACTCGGTCTTCGCACAAAAATTGATAAAGGTCTACTTGAATGCGAGTTCGGTGATTGGACTGGTGCCGAACTCGGCAAACTCATGAAGCTTCCCGAATGGTCCACGGTTCAACGTGCGCCGTCAACATTTCGTTTCCCGAATGGTGAGAGTTTCACCGAAATGCAAACACGAATGGTTTCAGCAATTGATCGTTTGGCTGCGCAACATCGAGGCGGGGTCATTGTTTGCGTTTCTCACGCCGATCCCATCAAAGCAGCGGTTGCTCATGCCATGGGCACGCACATTGATCTTTTCCAACGGATCGTCATCAGCACCTGTTCAGTTTCGGCAATTGCATATACCGTTGGTGGACCGATCGTTCTCAACGTCAACTCCACCGGAGGATCGCTCGGCGATCTTCGCCCTTCATGAGATAGAACATGGATTTTTTCGCTGATTTTGATTTTGTCGATGTCATTACTTCGGGGGCTATCGGCGAACCCGGACAACGCACGTTCTACATACAGGCGCGAGCAGGTGCTCGAACAGTGACCATCAGAAGTGAAAAGCAACAAGTGGCGGCGATCGCAAAATACCTTCGTCGTGCCCTCGCCCACTTGCCAATCCCCGAAGGTCAACCCCCTCGCTCAGTGATGCAACTCACTGAACCAATTCAAGAAGCATTTGTTTTAGGGGCCGTTGCGCTTGAGTTCAACCGCGAAAATGATGACTTTGTTTTACATCTCAAAGAATTCGCTCCGCTCTCACAAAATGATGACGATGAGTTCGAAGATGATGACAATGACCATGATGACAACGACGACGACCCCATGGAGAACATCCCTGGGGCACGAGCACGAATCAGCATGACACGCGCTCAAGCAATGGCATTTTGCGACAATGCTGATCGCATTGTTTCTGCTGGTCGCCCCGACTGTGAATTTTGCGGACTGCCCATCAACACCGACGGCCACTTTTGCCCACGAATGAACTGACTTGTTCGAATCGTCATCATGAATATTTTGGATTTACTGCAGCACGGCGACATTGAAGTCGAAGGTCGCATGCCGTACAGCAGCAACGCAACTTTTCTGGTGAAGCTGACACTTGGTGATCAAGTCGGTCAAGGTATTTACAAGCCACTGCGCGGCGAACGACCGCTGTGGGATTTTCCATCAGGGCTGTATCAACGCGAGGTAGCTGCCTATCTTTTGTCTGAAGCCATGGAAGTTCACGTCATCCCGCCAACCATTGAACGAGATGGTCCTTTTGGAATTGGTTCTTTGCAATGGTTCATTGATGCCCGTTTTGAAGAGCACTACTTCACGTTGTACGAATCGCGCGAAGACCTGCACGATCAGTTTCGCAATATGGCGGCTTTTGACATTGTTGCCAACAACACTGACCGCAAAAGTGGACATTGCCTCATTGACAGTGACGATCGCATCTGGGGAATTGATCAAGGTTTGTGTTTTTCGGCCGGGTTCAAATTGCGCACGGTGATTTGGGAGTTCGGCGGAGAAGCAATTGCCCCAGATTTGTTAGAGAAAATTCAACGTGTTGTTGATCACCCACCACTTGAAGTGGCAGCACTTCTTAATGCCGATGAAATTGAAGCAATGATTGAGCGGGCTGCAATGCTCGCCCAAGGTGGTATGTTCCCCGTTGATGCATCTGGCCACCGCTACCCCTGGCCAATGGTCTAAACACTTACACCCAAGACTTGTGGCGAATAATCATGCATGACGAAAATCTTGACCCGCTCATTGATCGGTCTGATCTTGATGGATTGGTACGACTGATTGATGCTCGGTGCGAGACACGCGATTGGGAAGGTCTCTTTCGTATTCGCGAACGTGCTCAACTGGCAACACAGACTGGTCGCCAAGTGTGGCCAGCTGCGACTTTGGCCGAATACCGTTTGGCGTTACATGCAAGTACTGAGTGGGCGGCCAAGGTTTTACAAGAAGATGCCGGCCGTTTTACGATTGGTCCATTGACTGAGGTCGTTGCACAGAATCATTCGTGGCATGACTTGCAAACATTGCTCGTCGCTGGACCACGCTCGGCATTCATCGCTCACGAGCGTGCGATTCGTGGTGAAGTCATTGATCGCGCCTCGGTCGGCGACGTGCTTGATGTTTTGGATCTTCCGCTCGAACTTCAGCCGTGGGAACCCACATATCCAGTTGCGACGTATTCAGATAATGGAATTGATGCACCTTCCCCAAGCGATGTCTGGCGACATGAATGGACCGATATCGAGGCTGATGAATTTTTCGAGGACATGATTGTTGACGATCCATTTGTCCGTGATGCGTTGCGATCCCTGGTTGAACCTTGGACATCATCATCTGGCGGTCAGGCGACATCAGTTGTAGTTGATGGAACAGTTAACGATGCAATGAGTGCTTTGGGATATCGCTCTTTTCGGGTGACCCAGTTGACAACTGAGCAAGCAGTGCAATGGTTGGCATGGTCTGGGTCTTCGGGGGGCACTCACGGTCGTCGGCGTGGCGCAGCGCTCGGTCGCTTCGGCGTGTGGTGGTTGCTCGCGGCAATAGGTGGCTTTACCGAAGATTGGGACGAACTACGAGACGCTGACGATTTGGCTCACGAAATTGGTGACACCGCTCAGGCCTTGCGTTGGTTCCGAGTCGATACGGGGGGCCATCATCCCTATGAATTGGCCCTGGCCGCCGAGGATCCCGATAACGACATCGCAGTCGCTCTCCTCGCCCACGACCCCGCCAACTCAACCCACAAATAAGCCTTCGTACTTTGGGTTCCAACTGCCGGAACCAAAAGTACAAAGTGGTCAAAAACACCCACTTTGGAATCTGGCTACCGCTAGGCGGCAACGAGATTCCAAAGTGGGTGAATTGGGGTCAGCGGCCTTGGAGGGCTTCGATGAGCTTGGGCAGCACCTTGTGTACGTCGCCCACGATTCCAAGGTCGGCAATACCGAAGATCGGCGCTTCCTTGTCCTTGTTGATGGCGATGATGTTCTTAGAACCCTTCATACCCACCATGTGCTGAGTCGCACCCGAGATACCCGCAGCGATGTACACGCTGGGCTTCACAACCTTGCCGGTCTGGCCGACTTGGTAGCTGTACGGAACCCATCCGGCGTCCACGATGGCACGTGAAGCGCCAGGCGCACCCTTGAGCAACTTGGCCAAAGTCTCGATCATCGCGTAGTTGGCGCTTTCGCCAAGTCCACGTCCACCCGACACCACCACGTTGGCTTCGTCGAGCTTGGGACCGGTCGTTTCTTCAACATGCACTGCGGTGATCTTGGCGGTTCCGGTTGCACCGAGATCAGGAACGTTGACGGCCTGCACTGCAGCCGCTGCGCCACCCGATGTTTCGGGGTTGAATGACTTCGGGCGGAATGCTGCCAAGTACGGAGCACCACCGGTGAAGGTTGTCGTGACCAAAGTGTTGCCACCAAAGATTGGCGTGGTAGCTGAAACTGAATCTCCATCAACTTCAATGTCAACACTATTGGTGAGCACGGTGCGACCGAGTTTGACCGACAAACGAGCCATCACATCGCGGCCTTCGTATGACTGCGGGAACATGATGAGGTCGGGCGATTCGCCGCCGTCAATCGTGGCCTTCATTGCCGAAGCAACGGCAACGCCTGCCAAGTTCTGGCCGTAGTCCACTGCGAAAACTTTGCTTGCGCCGTATTCGCCAAGTGCACCAGCGACCGAGGCACCGTCACCGGCTACCCACACGCTCACTGATCCGCCAAGAGTGCGGGCCTTGGTCACCAATTCAAGTGAACCTGAAGTTGGTGCGCCATTTGCGACCTGAGCAAAAACCCAAATGTTGCTAATTCCCATTGTTCTGTCCGTTCTTGTTCTTTGTCGTCGTTAGGTAGATGTGGTTGTGGTTGTAGATCAGCAAACCGCAAGCGGTTTTCAGATGACCTTCAGACCTTCGAGGAAGGTCACGATCTTGCCGAATGTTTCGCCGTCATCTTCGATGACTTCACCAGCAGCACGAGCTTCTGCTTGAGCAACGTTGCTGATTTGCTGACCAGCGCCAGCCCAGCCAACGGGAGTCACGCCAAGATCGGCAGCAGTTACTTCATCAACTGGCTTTGACTTTGCAGCCATGATGCCTTTGAAGCTTGGGTAACGAGGCTCAACAACACCAGCGGTCACTGAAATGAGCGCTGGCAGTGGGCAGGTCACTTCGTCATAACCATCTTCGGTCTGACGATCGGCCTTGAGCACTCCGCCTTCAATCGCAACTTTCTTTGAGAAAGTTACCGAAGGCAATCCGAGAACTTCAGCGAGTTGCTCGGGAACTGTTCCGGTGTAACCATCGCTTGATTCGGTCGCAGCGATAATCAAATCGGCGCCACCCAAACGCTGAATTGCCGCAGCCAAAATCTTTGCGGTCGTGAGTGCGTCTGAACCCTGCAATGCCGGATCAGAAACGAGCACTGCTTTAGCAGCACCCATTGCGAGGGCGGTGCGCAAACCAGCGGTCTCGCTATTCGGTGCCATCGACACCAGGCTGACTTCACCGCCACCTGCTGCATCAACCAACTGCAAGGCCATTTCAACGCCGTAGCTGTCGGACTCGTCAAGGATCAATTTGCCTTTGCGCTCGAGCGTGTTTGACGAGGCGTCAAGGGCTCCGGGGTTGGCGGGGTCGGGGATCTGCTTCACACAGACGATTACGTTCATAGTTCGCTATTCTTGCGCCTTGTGCACGGTTTCACACAACCCATCCCACATCTAAATAAGTGACTCCCGACCTACCCATCAAGGCGTCGGCTCAACTCCTCGCTAAATGGGCTGGTACGGTCTCAGGCGGTGCGGATTCTGCTGGTCGTCAACTCCTTTGCCTCCTCGGTCACGGCGCGAAACACGGTCATCGTGCATCGAGCCTTGTCGCGGCAACACGATGTCCAGATCGTTGAGACCAATCGCCGTGGCCATGCCACCCGATTTGCCCAAGACGCCGCCCACCGGGGAATTGATCTGGTGATTTCGTTTGGTGGCGATGGCACTCTCAATGAAGTCGCGACCGGTGTTGCTGGCTCCGAAACTGCCCTAGGCGTTTTGCCTGGTGGAAGCACCAATGTTTTTGCGCGAACCATCGGTCTCCCCAATGACCCCGTTGCTGCAGCCTCATTGCTCGTTGCCGGCCTCGAAGATCCCGAGGCGAATATTCGTCCCATCGGTCTTGGTCGCGTCAACGGTCGTTTCTTTTGTTTCCATACCGGGATCGGTTACGACGCTGCCGTCGTGCGCACTGTCGAAACACGTGCATCACTGAAACGTTGGGCGGGGCATCCACTTTTCATTTACGCAGCGTTACATACGTGGCTCAACAAATACGATCGTCATCATCCGCATTTCAGTGTCGCTGCTGATTCGGCGATCGGTGGTCCTGGTGGACTCACCGACAATGAGAACCTCAACTACGACCCATCACGTTTCGTTGATGACGGCTACTTCACCATTGTTCTTAATACAAATCCATATTCGTTCTTGGGTAATCGTCCTCTTGATTTGTCACCAGCAGCCGGCCTTGACAAACCGTTAGTTGCAGTTACTTTCCGCACGATGTCAGCCATCGCGATTATTCGCACACTCGCCGGCGCACTGAAAGGTGGCGGAGTCACTCCGAGCAAGCACGTTGCATGTTTCAACGATGTGCACGAACTCATCGTTGAAAATGCCGAACCATTTCCGTACCAAGTAGACGGCGACTATCTAGGTGAATCAACGCGTTTGCATTTCAGGCATGTACCAGAGGCAGTGAAATTACTTTTCCCCGTTCAGCCTGTTGATCAAATACTCGAAGACTGATCACGTACTTGCAGTGCGATATCAGGAACGTTGGTACAAATTCCGTCAACGCCCCAGGCAATGAGTTCTGCCATTCTCTTCGGATCGTCGCAGGTCCATGTGTTTAGTGCGAGACCATGTTGGTGGCATGCGTTAACAGTTTCCTGAGTTACAAAATTGACCCAAGGATGTAACGCACTGTGCCCACTCTTCACGAGGTCAGGTAACACCAAGTCAAATTCGTCGGGACGAACACCAACTGTTAGCCATGCAGTTGCGATGGTCGGCCGAAGTTGTTGACAACGATCAATGGTCTCGCGACGGAACGAAGAAATCAACCAACGGTCATTTCCTTCGGGACGTCGTTCAAGGCAAGTAATGGTTTGATCAGCAATTGATTCGCTCGCATCAAAGTCGGGTTGTTCGGGGTCATTCTTGATTTCAACGTTCACCCACATCGGCACGCATGCATCCAGTGCTTCATCAAGCGTGCACACATGGTCGGGCAATTCCGAATATTTGACTTGCGAAATGATTTGCCCGTCATCGAGTGTCGCATTGTGATGGACGACCAAAACGCCGTCGAGAGTTCGTCGCACATCAAGCTCCGCAGCATCAGAACCCAGCAAAACTGCACGTTTAAAAGCAGAAATTGTGTTTTCCTTCTCGACAGCCGATGCACCACGGTGAGCGAGTACCTGAGTTCCCATACCTTGAGTTAACTCTGATTACACACCAACAAGAACATTTTTATTTTTTATATTCGAAAAAATTTGTCCTGTGACGAAAAAATATGACCTGACCCCTTGCGTGTTCATCTGTTGTTTGCCAACCTTGAACAGTCAGTTCATTCAGATAGTCGGTTTATTCAGGCATCTGAATTTTCTGTCAGTTATACAACCCCTCACCCCCTAACTTGCCTGGAGCACACCGTGTCAATCCTTGCCTCTTCACTTGCACTTGGTTCCGCTGATTACTCATGGCGCGATGAAGCCGTTTGCCGTGACACCGACCCCGATCTGTTTTTCCCAATAGGAACAACCGGTCAAGCGCTTCTACAAATTGACCGAGCAAAGCAAGTCTGTAACGAATGCACAGTTCAAGTGAGCTGTCTTGAGTTCGCACTCGAAACCAACCAAGACTCTGGTGTCTGGGGCGGAACCTCCGAGGAAGAACGTCGCGACATTCGTCGTAAAATTGCTGCACGTCATCGCGCTGCCCAGTTGGCAGCTCGTTCGTTCGCTTCCTGAGAAGTTTTCGGTTTAGCGCGGTAGACGCAAGTCAACAACTGTTCCATCGCCGCGGCGATGAGCCTCAATTCCTACTGCAACAAAATCCTCAGGTGCGCCAGCACGAATTGAAATTGAGCCGTTGAGCTCAGTCGTTACCAAAGTTCGCACGATCGACAACCCGAGCCCAGTCGCACCGTTCAAATCAAAAGACGGGTCTAGACCCCGACCATCGTTGATGACCTTGATTTGAATTTCATCATCGCCACCGCCCAATTGCACGACGACGGTTCCGCCGTCGCTTCCCTCGGGGAATCCATGATCAACCGCGTTTTGCAAGAGTTCAGTCAGCACTACCGAAAGCGGTGTCGCAATCGTTGCTGGCAATCGTCCGCCGTCGCCCTGCACGATAAATCGCACGGGTCGATCTGGCGACTGCAATCCTTCTTCGGCCAAACGCATGAGCGGTCGCACGATTTCAATAAAGGCAACGTCTTCGCCAGTTTCGCGTGACAACGTTTCGTGTACGAGAGCAATGGTGCGAATACGTCGCACACTCTCTTGGACTGCTGCTTTTGCCTCAGGAGATTCAAGACGGCGGGCTTGCAATCGCAGCAGTGAAGAAATCGTCTGCAGGTTGTTCTTCACTCGGTGGTGAATCTCTCGAATCGTCGCGTCTTTTGATAGCAACATTCGGTCGCGTCGACGTACTTCGGTGACGTCGCGCATCAGCAACATGCCACCCGTAACAACTTCGGTTAAAATGATCGGAATACAACGTACGAGCAAGGTGACGTCGGCGGTCTGATCAAACTCTTCGATGACTGGTTCAAACCGTTCAAATGCCTGACGTACTGGACTATCTGCGAAACCAAGTTCGCTCAACGATTGCCCCACAACATTTGCGGTGATTCCGACACGGTGCAGAGCTGAAACCGCATTCGGAGATGCGTAACGGATGATGGCATTTTCGTCCAACACAACCGCTCCGTCACCCACACGGGGGGCAGCGCTCAAGTCGGCGGCACGTCCTGGAAACGGAAAGGTCCCTTCGGTGATCATCTCGGCAATGCGCTGGAAGATCAATAGATACGTGCGTTCAAGATCTCCCGGTTGACGACTGGTTTTAGTCGACCACTCGCGGGTCAAGACCGCGATAGGTCCATCAGTGCCGCGAACTGGAATCGCCAGTACATGAACCGAATCAAACATCTCGTGCTTGTGCAATTCACCTTCACTAATCGCGCCAGTAGACAATGCGCGATTCAACAACTCAGATTCGGCTGGGTTGGCCGAGGACTCAACGAGGTCGGTGCGATAAACGGTTTGACCAGTCGCAGGACGAACTTGCGCCCCAACGACCCAATCGCCGTTGAGATTGCGAAGATACAAGATCATGTCGGCGAAGCACAGATCGGCGAGCATGCCCCATTCACCGATCAACTGTTGCAAATGGGCGCTGTCGTCTTTGGAAAGTTCAGTGTGTTGGCGAAGAAGTTCGGCGAGGGTTGCCATACCTACGAGTCTGCCCGAAAACCGACCCGCGCCGAGTCATACCCGACGATTGAAAACTGAGAAGTGCGTCATCCGCCGAAGCCGATGCGGCGATCTCCTTCAACAGAACCGATTTCAACGTACGCGATTTTGGCGGCTGGCACACCGATGGTGCGACCCTTTTTGTCAACAAGCCACAAAACATCAACGGCACCCGACAAGGTAGCTTCGACCTTGGCCTTTGTGGCATCGCGCTCGTCATCAGCCTGCTCCAACGAAATCTCTCGAGCGGCTTGGGTAACGCCGATACGAATGTCCACGATATGCCTCCTGTTAAAGCGATGACGACAGAATCTGCTGCCAACTACGTAAGTGAGACGCTACCGCCCCAGCGGGTTTCACGTCAGACGGCAGTGGCACAAAAAGTATTGCCCTGCGCCAACGACTCCATGGTTGACACGTCGGCGTCGCCATAAAGCACGCTCAACATCCCTTTCACCATGCCACGATCGACCGCACAAATCACTGGATGCTCAATCGCCACATCACCAAAGGGACAGTGATTATTGATGATTTGCAACTGGTTATTGCGCTTTTCGGTGTGGGCTGCAAAACCGTGAGCAGTGAGAGCATCAGCGACCGCTTGCACTGCCGAGCGAAGACTACGCTGACCAGCCTCAAGATCGGAACCTGTGAGGGCCGCGGCCATGGCTCGGCCGTACTCTTGGCCAACTTCTTCAGCAATGACTTCTGCCTGATGCGTCGGCAATAAAGCAAGCGTCTTGCCAAGCAAGCTCAGCACCAAATCGTCGCTGCGAACCGGGAACTCGCTCATGGGCAATTCAGCCGCTGCCGAATAACGCTTTGATGGCCGACCAGCTCCGCCACCTGGTGGGCGAACGACCGCCACATCGACATAACTACCCGATGCCAACTTGTCAAGATGATGGCGCGCCACATTGGGGTGGAGGTCAAACTCTGAGGCCACCTCGGCGGCTGTGACGCCGTCATCAACCCCTCGGACGTACAAATAGATCGCTCGTCGCGTTGGGTCGCCAAAGGCGTTTGTAATTGCCGTGACCGACGCCGCGAATCCACCTGTCGACTTAGACGGTGACCCGTGACCTGATGTCTGAGGAGGGCGAACAGTTGGCACATGGGTATTATACCTATCGCCGTAGTGCAAATTCTGAAGTAGGGAGCCCCCACCCGTGTCCGTCACCCGTCAACAAGTCGTTGAAGCCCTTCGTCCCGTCGAAGACCCCGAGCTCCATCGCTCCATTGTCGATCTCGGCATGCTGCGTGATGTGCAGATTGAAGGCGAAACCGTCTCAATTCTGATTGCTCTCACGGTGGCGGGTTGCCCGCTGCGAAATGAGATCACCAATCGCGTGAAGGGCGCAGTCGCTCCCCTCGCCGGAGTTTCAAACGTCATTCTTGACTTCACCGTTATGACCGACCAAGAGCGCGAAGAACTACGCATGAAGTTGCATGGCGATCCAGGTTCAACGGCTGGTCAAGGTCAAGCGCATGGTCACGCTGAAGGTCGCGCTATTCCATTTGCTGACCCCGATAACAAGACTCGTCCTCTTTTGATTTCTTCAGGTAAGGGCGGCGTTGGCAAAAGCAGCGTCACGACCAACCTTGCAGTTGCTCTCGCCGCGCAGGGTCACACTGTCGGCGTACTCGACGCCGACATTTACGGTTATTCAATTCCGCGCATGCTTGGCGCAAATAATGATCCGGTGGCAATTGATCGCATGTTGTTGCCATCAGAGGCCTACGGAGTTCGTTGCATTTCAATTGGATACTTTGTTCCCGAAGGTCAGGCAGTCGTCTGGCGCGGACCAATGCTGCACAAAGCCCTCGAACAATTCTTGACTGATGTCTTTTGGGATGAGCCCGATTTCTTGTTGATTGACATGCCGCCTGGCACCGGCGACATTGCATTGAGCCTGAGCCAGTACTTGCCTAAGGGCGAGGTGTACGTCGTGACGACACCACAACAAGCAGCCCAAAAAGTTGCACGCTTGTCAGCGGCGATGGCGACCAAAGTTGGGTTACCCGTTAAGGGGGTCATCGAGAACATGTCGTGGTTCACGGGCGACGATGGCAAGAAGTACGAATTGTTTGGTAGCGGTGGCGGTCAAGAACTCGCCAATGAACTCAATGTTCCTTTGCTTGGACAACTACCGCTGGTTCAGCAATTGCGCGAGGGTGGCGATGACGGTCATCCGATTGCAGCGATTGCTCCCGTAAGCGAAGCCGGAAAGATCTTCCACGAGATGGCCCACAAGATTGCTGCCGACAATAAGCCGCGCAAAAAGTTCAGCAAGTTTCTAAAAGTCAACGGCTAAGTGTTTCTGGTGTGGTTTTAATTGGCTATACCAACTCAATTGACACCAGAATTACATGCGGCGTAAAACGCGCAGGCTTCCCGTCGCCGAAACTTCTTCGAATCGACCGCTGTCAATCGCTGGCAAGTAAATCTGTTCATATGGCGGACGACCACCATCGGCCGGATCAGGAAACACATCGTGGATCGCCAGCGTGCCACCGACCACAACATGTGGCGTCCAGAGTTCGTAATCGAGTCGCGCTGGTTCAACACCATGACCACCGTCAATGAACAAAAACGCCAATGAACTCGTCCAATTTTTCGCAACGATGGGCGATTGACCGACAACGGCCAAGACATGTTCTTCTAAATCGGCACGAAACATTGCATGACGAAAAAACGGAAGCGTGTCCATCTTTCCGACAACTGGATCGACCAATGTTTCGTCGTGCCATTCCCAACCTGGCTGATTTTCTTCAGAACCACGATGATGATCAACAGCAAACAGAACTGTCTTGGTTTGACGAGCCGCATCACCTAACCAAATCGTTGAACGTCCGCAATACGAACCAACCTCAAGCAAAGGCAAACCAGGTAACGAATGCGCCGCAGCAAGTGCCGCTTCATGTAATGCATCACCTTCATCAACGGGCATAAAGCCAGTTGTGGCCAGAGCTAATTCGCGCAGTTGCGCAGAAATCACCACTTATCCCAGTGGATGATCGTTTCTGCGTCGGGACGAATAGCCGCTTTGAAATCGGTGCCCTTGGTGAACGCCAATGGAGACAAGCACACTTGCTGCACGGTGTCGAACGGAATTCCCAAGATGTCAGCAACTTGCTGTTCCATCATGAGGTGAACCGTGGTCCAAGCCGTTCCCAGACCACGAGCACGAGCAGCCAACATGAAGCTCCACATAGCGGGCAAAATATTTGCCATCACTGACGAAGCCATCATGCCAAGACCGCCAGCGGCTTCGGTACGGCCACCCACATTGCACGGGATCACCAACACTGGAGCGTCGCCCATATGGTCGCCCAGATAGTCAGCCGAGTCAGCCGAACGCTGCTGCTGCTGGTTCAGCACTGCGTCACCTTTGTCGATGGTACGGATGTACACGCCGTCCATGGCCTGGTATTGCGAGAAGCACTCGCGGTAGACGGCACCAATGGCCTTGCGCTTGGCAGCATCCTTCACGATGATGAACTGCATCGTCATGCTGTTTGAGCCCGACGGCGACTGCATCGCCAACGACACGCATTCACGGATCAGTTCATCCGGGACCGGCTTGTCAAAATCGAGACGCTTACGGACAGCGCGGGTTGTTGAGAGGAGTTCATCTGGGTTCAAGGGTAAGAGTGCCACGAGCGAGACGCTAGCCAAGATCCACGTGTGAAACACGCTCCTGCGTGACATGATGTAAGGGTGCTTGATGCCCTCGACGACCTGATTTCCCTTCTCGACCTTGAAGCCATTGAGGTCAACATGTTCCGTGGCCGTTCGCCCCAAGAGAATCGCCAGCGCGTTTTCGGTGGACAAGTGGCCGGTCAGGCTCTTGTGGCCGCCTCCCGCACCATCGACGACCGCGATCGCCGAGTGCACTCGTTGCATGCCTATTTCTTGCGTCCAGGCGACCCCACTGCTCCCATTTTGTACGACGTCGACCGCATCCGCGACGGTAAAAGCTTTTCGACCCGCCGTGTCGTTGCCATTCAGCATGGCCAAGCCATCTTCAACTTGCAGGCCAGCTTTCACGCTCACGAAGAGGGCTTATCGCATCAAGTACCAATGCCGGTTGTCCCCGAAGCCGAAAGTTTGCCCGACTTCAAAACTCGGATGGCGCCCCATAAGCATCTGCTTGGCGAATGGTACGACCGCCCGCGTCCGATTGATATTCGTTATGTCGATGGCGACCCGATGTCGCGTTCGCGCACACCAACAGTGCAACAGCAAGTGTGGTTGCGCGCTGACGGCACGTTGCCCGACGACCCCACGTTGCATGCCTGCATCGTTACCTACGCCAGTGATATGACGTTGCTTGACACAACAGTTTTGCCACACGGCCTCAACTGGACCGACAGCGGATTGCAAATGGCCAGCCTTGACCATGCCATGTGGTTCCATCGTCCATTCCGTGCCGATGAATGGTTGTTGTACGACCAGATGACACCGACCACTTCTGGTGCACGTGGTTTAGCAACCGGATCAATTTTCACGCACGATGGCCAACTTGCAATCACCGTTGTTCAAGAAGGTCTCATTCGCCGCGAGCGTTCGTAATAAAAATGGCGCAGGCTCGCCTCGGCATATTGGCCGTTTTGGCCGCTGTTTCATTGATTGCTTGCACGTCAGAGACGGAAGTTCTTGTCAGCACAACTGCTGGGGGAACGACCCCCTCAACAACTGCTGTTGCAACAACTCTCGCCGAAACAGCAACAACTGTTGTCAGCGAACCAAGTTTCGTGGCAACACTTGGTGCACCAATTACTGGCTACGTCGATCCGGTCGACATAGCGGTGCGCAATAGCAAAACACCCCAGTCGTACATCGCCGAGCGTGACGGCACGGTATTTGAGCTTGCGATTAGTGGAACAAAAGGCAACCAAGTTTTTGATATCAGCGACCTCACGCTTGCGCAAGGCGAACAAGGTTTACTCGGTCTGGCTTTTGCTAACGACGGTTCAACGGCCTACGTCAACTACACCAACCTTGCCGGCGACACCGTGATCGCTTCATTCGCGGTCAACACTGATGGCACCTTTGATGAGGCTTCACAAAACATCATCACCACGATCAAGCAGCCCTATCCAAATCACAATGGTGGCGACATTATGGTTGATACAGATGGTGCTATATACGTATTCATGGGTGATGGCGGTGCTGCCAACGACCCCGAACGATACGCACTGGATATCACATCACCCCTCGGCAAAATTTGGAAACTCACCCAAACCGACGGCCGATGGAACACTGGAGAATCGTGGGCTGTTGGTTTGCGCAATCCGTGGCGTGTATCGCTTGATCCCATTACCAACGATTTGTGGATTGCCGATGTTGGTCAAAATCGTTGGGAAGAAATCAATGTTGTGCCGTTTGATCAAGTGCAAGGTGTGAGTTTCGGTTGGAGTGCACGCGAAGGAACGAATGAGTTCAATGCCGACCAACAAGCAGCGCACGACACCTTCACCGCGGTTGAGCCCATTTACGAATACGAACACATCGACAACAACTGTTCAATTTCTGGTGGTGTGGTGTATCGCGGCTCAGAAGTTCCCGCTGTTGGAACCTGGTACATCTTTTCGGACTATTGCTCGGGCAAAGTACAAGTATTGTGTGTTGACGAGCAGCGTCAGAATTGTGGAACGGTTGACCTTGGATCTGTCGAAAGATCAGTTGGGGTCGTGGCCGATGCTCAAGGTGAAGTCTGGGTCTTGTCGCAGAATGGCCTCATCGTGCCAATCGTTGCTAACTAAAAATCTTTGTTTACCGACGCTGGCCCATGAACATGCGCTTCAAGGCGTCATAGTTCTCAATACAGTGCCCAGCGCCAAGTACGACTGCTTCGAGCGGCATCTGCGACATGCGCACCGGCACTTGAGTTTCACGTTCAATACGTTCGGCGAGTCCACGCAACAATCCGCCACCACCAACTAAATACATACCACGTGTCAAGAAGTCTTGTGCGAGTTCAGCCGGTGCTTTAGCTAAGCAACGAACCACTGACTGCACGATTTGTGAAACGACGTCATCAATTGCATAACGAATTTCTTCAGGCGTGAGAACAACCGTCTTTGGTAGTCCCATCATCAAGTCGCGTCCACTGACTTCGGCTTCAACTTCGTCAGGTGTCTGCGCAGCCGAGCCAATCGCAACCTTAATTTCTTCGGCAGTACGCTCACCAATAGCAATACCGTGCTCGCGGCGCACATAGTTTTGAATCGCATTGTCAATATCGAAGCTTCCGACTCGGACTGCTTCAAGGGCAACGATTCCCCCCAAACTGATCACTGCAGTTTCACTGGTACCGCCGCCGATATCGATCACCATGTTGCCCACTGGCTCGTCAATAGGCAGCTGAGCACCAATTGCAGCGGCCATTGGTTGTTCAATCAATTGAGCATCGGCAGCGCCGGCTCGACGAGCAGCGTCGGTGACGGCGCGACGTTCAACTTCGGTAATTGCTGACGGCACACAGATAACCACTTTTGGACGAGTAAAACGGCTGACTCCGACTCGTTGTAACAGCAAACGAATCATGCGCTCAGTGACATCAAAGTCGGTGATCGCACCTCCGCGAAGTGGACGGACCGCCACGATGTAACCAGGAGTACGACCAATCATGTGCCACGCTTCGTGACCAGTTGCTAATACTTCGCCGGTCTGACGATTCAGTGCGATCACTGACGGTTCGTTCAGCACAATGCCACGACCCTTCATATACACCAAAGTGTTTGCAGTACCTAAGTCAATTGCTAGGTCACGTGCCATCTTCTAGTTCCTCTTTTTCTTGGATTGGCAACGGTTCCACGGACTTCTTGTCAGGATAATTCTCAACCGTTTGGCGGCGTGCCTCGGGAGACAGTGCATTTAAATGACGTTGAAAATCGGCAACGCTGTCATTGCTCGTTGGGGTGCGGCGGCTTGTTGCGAGTACCGCAAAGACAACGACACAAATCGCAACAACGCCGAGCAACACGTAAACCATTAGTGGCCAGCCCCTTCGGAGGAACGAACCCGCGCCGCATCAACAGGGGCTGTGGAACCTGTGCCCCAGTCACTTCCGCCATCCCAAGTTTCGTGTTTCCAAATGGGGGCCGACGACTTCAATGCATCAATGGCAAATCGTGCGGCTTCAAAAGCTTCGGGACGGTGGGCTGCCGACACGACGGCAATCACCGACGACTCGCCCAGTTCAATACGTCCGACTCGATGCACCAAAGCAAAGCAGCCGATCTCGTTCCAACGTTGACGCGCTTCAACGGCAATCGAACGAAATCTCGGGATGACTTCTTCGGCGTAGGCCTCGTACTCTAGAAACTCAACGCCAGTGCGAAGTTGGTCGCCCTCAACGGCGTGATCCCGAACTGTGCCCGAGAATACGACGACGGCTCCACAATCGGGCCGGACTGCCCAGTCATACAACTCACCGACCGACAACGGCTCATCGGTGATCGCGAACCAATCGTCAGCAGTCTTCTCAACGAGCACATCATGAGCGTAGCGGTTACTGGTCAAGGGAACGCTCGACCGCGACCCACTGATGCCTAATCTTCACTAACCTTGCCTGCTTGTGGCAGTGAATGACGACTTCGGACCTAACGCCGGTGACTCATACCCCGATGCCGAGTACACCCCAGCCCCACAACCTCCCCACGAACGTCTATGGCGCCATCCATCAGAGGTCGGCTTCGCAGCAGTCGCACATGAGGCTTTGACACCTATCGATATCGGCCGGCGCGGGCGGGGGCTCGTCGGCTTTTCGTGCATCGCTGGCGCTGTACTGATTTCAGGGTTGCTCCTCATCTTGATCCCTCGAGCTGATCGCCAAAATACTTCTGATGTCGTGGCGCTTACCACTCGCAACCTTCAAGTGGCAGCAGTTGATAGCAACTTAGAAACATCCAAAGCGATGGGAATCATTCTTTTCAACAATCAGATTCTTGTCACCACCACCGCCGCACTCGGTGAACTTGAAACAGTGGCAGTACGACTACCCAATCGTTCGGTCAGTACCGCGCATTTGGTTCATGTGTTTCCCAATAACGGAATCGCAGTTCTCCAAGTTGAACAACCGATTGACCCACTGGCATTTTTGCGCACACTCATACGTACAAGTGGAATCAAATACAGCAAGGGTTTTACGTCTGGCCAAGTCGTAACTGTTCTACTTGAAAATCCAAAACGTTTCGTCATTAACGAAGTATCGCAACAGGCGATGATTACTTTACGAATGAGTGACAATAGCGACTTTGACATTTACTCATTCGCCGAAGGTGCACCAGTTGTAGATCAAAGCGGTCGACTCATTGGGCTGTGCACTCATAGCAAATCCGAACTCGGATTCATACCCATCACAAGTATTGAACAACAGATCAAGGCACTGATCGCCGACGGCGATATTTTCTCACTGCAACCCACACCGTAATTATCGTGATCAATATCCCAGTCGCCATTGCACCTAAAGCAATTTCTTGCTTACGTTTTGGGGTCAACATCGTCCACCAT
>LFFB01000020.1 GCA_001510335.1 Actinobacteria bacterium casp-actino2
TCGCCCCAGTTATTTTCTACGCTAGCACTCGACCTTCGACCCGCCACCCTCAAGACAGAGCGACACACGCCTTCCCCATGCCCTGACGGTCACGATAGGAAGTCAAGGGATACGGGCACACCGCGTCAAACGGAATGATCTGTTCGACGACTCCGGCATGAACTTCAGTGCATTCAACCTCGTATGCCTCTTGCTGAAATTCATTTACTCCGACACACGAGCCGACTCGCAGCACATTGTCAATCGGTGTTGGCTCGCTCGGTTTACTGAACGCACCCAGTGCCAAAATCAAGATGGTTCCCAACACAAAGACGCCGACAACGAACTTCCACGGAAACTTTGCTGGCGAGTAGTGACGAAGATCAGCGTCAACCGCGATGTTTTGCAATCGCTCACGCCGTAGCAGCGCTTCATCTTCGTTGACTTCGTTGCGATGTGCCCGTAGGTCGGCGTCGTACTTATAACGCAAAACCGGATCAGACAGAACTCTCCATGCCTCGTTGATCTCGAGCATACGAGTTGAGGTTTTGCCCCCGTGTTTGTCGGGGTGATGGATGCGAGCCAAGTTGCGATAGGCCGTGCGAATTTCTTCAGGAGTCGCCGTCGGGGCAACACCTAGTCGCTGGTAGTGAACTCCTTGCATCAGCGTCTCAACGACCTAGTAACCGAGGTCAACAAACACTGGACCGATTAAATCTTTGCCATTAGCCCATTGACGAACATTGACGGTGATGCGCTCACTCAATAATGGAACTGCCATGGCCGGCGTGTTGCCTACGTGGGGTGTGATGATGCAATTGTGTAATGACCACAACGGATGACCATCGGGCAATGGTTCGGGTTCAGTCACATCAAGGCCAGCACCGCCGATGATGTTGTTTTCCAGTGCCCACACCAAATCGTCAGTCACGATGTGTCCGCCACGTGCCACATTGATGATCCAGGCATGATCTTGCATGGCTTCAAGTTCAGATCGACTGATGATGCCTTCAGTTTCTGGGGTTAACGCCAAGGCCAAAACAACAACGTCGGCACCGGTGAGAGCGTCAATCAATCGATCACTTTCAACAACCTCATCAACACCCTCCATTTCAGCCACACGATTACGCACCACCGTGATGTGGCAATTGAACGGGGCCAGCATGCGCACCAATGATTCAGTGATTCCTCCGCCACCTAGAATGGTCACGTGAGCCTCATGCAAGTTGCGCCCACGCGGACCGCTCCATGTGGCTTGCCGAGCGTACGAATTGATACCCCGCATTCCAGCCAACATCAAAGCCAACGCCATTTCGGCTACTGGCTCGGCATAGACGCCTTTGCCACATGTCCACAAACGGTCGTCATTGATGAGATACGTGAAATTTTCGATGCCGGCGAACGGAAGTTGAATCCATTTGATGTGATCAGCATCTTGCAGAATTTCTTCAAGAGCGTCAGGGGTGCGCGCTGCGCCCCATATGAGGCCCTCTGCGTCTGCGAGCGGAACGATTTCGCCTCCACCTGCAGTCACCGCATCGGCCATCCAAGATGGTGCGGTTGACGGAGCAAGGGCAATACGCGGAGCAGATGTACTTGGCATGACAGCGCAAACGCTATACCGAATCGGTGGTTGATACACAGTTCGCCCTCTTCACTTTCAGCCCCGAACGCTTATGCTCTTGCAATGGCCGCTGCGAGTTCTATCGAACCCCATCTCGTTCCGTATCCGACTCCCCCAGCCGATGCACCCAACATGGTGGTCATCGTGCTCGACGATATTGGCTTTGGGCAATTGGGCTGTTTTGGTTCGCTCATCAACACACCGCACATTGACTCGTTGGCCGAACGCGGTATTCGACTCAATCGCTTTCACGTCACATCGATTTGCTCTTCGACGCGTGCCGCACTTTTCACTGGACGCAATCATCATGCGGTCGGTGTCGGCGCAACTCAAGAAACATCGTTTGCACTGCCCGGATACAGCGGACGTATTCCGAAAACTGCAACAGCGCTCCCCCGCATCTTGCGCGACAACGGGTACAACACCATGTGCGTTGGCAAATGGCACCTCACACCACAAGCCGACTATTCAGCATCGGGACCTTTCGAACGTTGGCCACTCGGCATGGGTTTTGAGCGTTACTACGGATTTCTTGGAGCCGAGACCAATCACTGGTCACCTGAATTAGTTCGTGATAACACGCCGATCCCAACACCGACGCACACAACTCAAGGTGGCGCGTATCACCTCACCGAAGACTTAACCGATCAAGCGATTTCCATGATTCGCGATCAGCAACACGCCACGACCGACAAGCCATTCTTCTTGTGGTACGCAACTGGCGCCGCTCATGCCCCGCACCATGTCACACGCGAATGGTTTGAGCCTTATGCCGGCCAGTTCGACGAAGGCTGGGAAGTGTTACGTGAGCGCACGTACCAACGTCAACTTGCGATGGGCGTCATTCCACCCGACACCAATCTCACTCCCCGACCAACTTGGGTTCCCGAATGGTCAACCCTGTCGGCCGACGAACAACGCTTGTTCGCGCGCTACATGGAAGTCTTCGCCGGATTCGTCACCCACACTGATGCACAAATCGGCCGCATCTCGGCATTCCTCGACGAACAAGGTCTTGCCGACAACACCATCATCACCTTGATGTCCGATAACGGCACATCAAGCGAAGGTGGACCTACAGGAACTTTGAATGAAGCAGCTTCGTGGCTGGGCGATCACGCGACAGTTGAAGAAGCACTGGCCAACATCGATGAAATCGGCGGACCCAACCACACCAATCACTATCCGTGGGGTTGGGCGTGGGCTGGTAACAGTCCCTTCCAATTGTGGAAGCGTTATTCGTGGCTCGGCGGCGTGCGTGCTCCTTTCATTGCACGTTGGCCCCAGAAGATCACCGATGCTGGTTCGGTACGCAATCAATTCACTCATGCGATCGACCTTGCGCCCACTTTGCTTGGTGCCATTGGTTTGTCAATGCCTGATGTTGTCGATGGAGTTCAACAACAGCGAGTTGATGGTGTTGACGCAAGCCCCATGTTGTTTGATATTTCGCGACCCGAACATCGACACACTCAATATTTTGAAATGCATGGTTCGCGTTCGATTTATCACGAAGGCTGGAAGGCCACCAGCAACTTTGTTTCACCACTTTTCAACGAGCGTGCCCACATCACTGGCAGTCACTCGTACGAAACCGATGTGTGGCAACTATTCGATCTCACCAACGATTTCTCTGAATCAACTGACTTGTCGGCCCAATACCCAGATCGAGTACGCGAACTTGAAGAGTTATGGATCGAACAAGCCACAGCCAACAATGTCTTCCCATTGTTTGATCCGGCCGCGGGTTATCCAGGGCACCCTGGCGAATACCCATTGCCTCATTCCGCGACATATCAACGAAGCGATCACCCCATTGCCGCTGGTCGAGTTCCATCAATGTTTGGTGGCTTCACGATGTCGGCCATCGTTAACTGCCTTGTCACCGAAAGCGGAATCATTGCTGCACTCGGTGATCACCAAGGTGGCTGGACCTTACGACTTGATCACGGAACTCCCCATTTTGATGTCGTGTACGGACACCAACGCGCCCATCTCGTTGGCACCAACAAAATCACTACAGGCGAAATTCAATTGACGGTCACCATGAAAGCCGGCGCGCTCGCATTGTTCGTGAACGACGCGCAAGTGGCAACTGGACATTTCGGTGGGCTCTTCATGTTCCCTGGAGTCACGACGGCAGCCGGCGGAATGTGGATTGGTCGCCACGAAGGTCTCCCCATCGTCGACAGTTACTCGTGCCCCAACGATTTCACGGGTCTCATCAAGTCGGTCACAGTGTCGAGTGGTTCACCGTCGTCTGGACCATCGCTGGCGACAACAATGCGTATCGCCGAAGGCGCTGACTAAACCAGTTAACTACTCACTCAACCAACCTGTCCGAGTCGCTTGCGGCGACGCTGACCAATGACCGAACCCACTCCGAGGATCGCGATCGTCACGACAAGGATCACAGTCGCTAGCACATTGATCTGGGGCGGGAGTTCAACACGCGAAGCACCAAATATCCGCAGTGGGAAAGTGAGCGTTGAGCCAGAGTTGAAAAAAGTGATGATGAAGTCGTCAAGCGAGAGGGCAAAAGCGAGCAGTGATGCAGCGAGGATTCCTGGCAGTATCAAGGGAAAGGTGATCTTCCAAAAGGTGCGCATGGGCGAGGCACCGAGATCCTGTGCGGCCTGCTCAAGTGTCCAGTCGAAACCTCGGATGCGAGCCCGAACTGTCAGGGCCACGAAACTGATCTGGAACATGGCGTGAGCGATCACGATGGTGGTAAACCCGAATTCAATGACGCTCTGGCCGAGAAAAAGCGTGGCGAGTGATGAGCCCAAAACGATCTCGGGTGTCGTGAGAGGGAGGACAAGCAAGAAGTTGTAGACGGCCGATCCTCGAAAGCGATAGCGCGACAAAGCGATAGCGATCATCGAACCGAAGATGGTGGCAATGAGAGTTGAAATCGCAGCAATCTGCAAGCTGGTCACGAAGGCATCAGTCAGGGCAGTATCAGAGAAGGGGTCGGTCCAGTTTTCTAACGTGAACTTCTGCCACACAATATTGAACTTGCCTTTTGGCTGATTGAAAGAGAACGCCACGATGAAGGCGATCGGCAAGAAGAGATAGAGAAATCCGAAACCGGCAAAAACGTTGACTGCAACTCGCCCAACACGTCCGCGTTTCGTGGTAATGCTCACGCGAGGTCCTCGGTTCCAAAGAAACGGCTGTATACGACGACTAGGGCCGTGATGATCGCCATCAACACGAAGGACATCGCACTTGCAACGGGATAGTTGTTCTGCCGTAAGAACTGATCCTGGATTGAGTTACCAATCATTGTGGTGTTGGGGTTGCCGAGGAACTGTGCATTCACGAAATCACCAGCGGCCGGAATGAATGTCAATAGAGTCCCGGCAAACACTCCTGGAATTGACAACGGCAGAACCACTTTGCGCAAAGCACGCGATCCAGAGGAGTACAGATCCTGTGCAGCGTCGACCAAGCCAATGTCAATCTTCTCGAGGCTCACATAAATCGGAAGGATCATAAATGGAAGAAAGTTATAGGTGAGACCGCCGATGACCGCCGCAGGAGTGTTGATCAATCGCCCGTTGTCCATCACGTTGAGTGACTCGAGAACACCCGTGAGATGAATTGATTCAATGATGCCCACCACCGGGCCGCTATCAGCAAGGATCGAGGTCCAAGCAATAGTGCGAATGAGGTAACTCGTGAAAAATGGGATCACCACCAGCCCAAGAAGGAGGTTGCGATACTTGCCAGCTCTGAAGGCGATCACATAGGCAATTGGATAGCCGATCAAAATCGTGAGGGCAGTGGCGATTCCGGCGTATAAGAACGAACGACCGAACTGCGGACCGAAATCGCTGAAAGCCTTGCCGTAATTGGCGAATTCCCAAGTGAACGAGGGGAAGACCTCAAAACGGGTTTCCTTCGATGAGAGCGAACTCTTCAGGAGAGTCCACAGCGGGGCGAGGTAAAACAACGCCAACCACATTGAACCCGGCTTCAATAGACCATACGGAGCAAGGGCTCGTTTGGTTTCAGGATTCCCGAGGATAGCCAGGGTGATCCAACCCATAACCACGAGGGCGGCGAACACTAAAACAAGAACCGCGATGGGGCCCGAGACCATCCTCGCACCGATTAACAATAAGGCCACCCCCACCAAGATGAGACCGACCAGACCAAACCGCTCGCTCGAGATTTTGGTCAGCGATCTCACCCTCGAAACAACGGGAGGGGTCACGAGTGCTAGGCCCCGATGATGCCTGAGAAAGCCTCTTCGAACTGCATTTCAACCTCATCGCTCAAGTCGGCAAATGGGAAGAAGCGCTTCTTTGTCTCGTCGTCTGGGAAAAGCAAAGGATTGTCGGCAAGCGCTGGGTCAATCTTGGCGACTTCCTCTCGGACACCTTTCACAGGCGAGATGTACTGCACGTAGGCCGTGAGCTGTGCCGCCTGCACCGGGTCATAGACGAAGTCCATGAACTTGGCTGCTGCTTCAACGTTCTTCGCACCCTTGGGAACCACCATGGTGTCCCACCACAGCGTGGCGCCCTCTTCAGGAACAACGAAACGAACGCTTGGGTTATCAATTATGAGCTGGAGCACGTCGCCCGACCATCCGATGCACGCGGCGAAATTACCGAGTCCCAAATCGTCGAGGTAATCGTTGCCGGTGAAAGCACGAATCTGCCCGTCGCTCTTCGCCTTCTCAAGTTGTTCAAAGGCGCCAGCCGCCTCGTCAAACGAGGTGATGTCGGATGGGTTGACGCCGAGACCGAGTAGGAGCAAGCCGACAGTGTCGCGCATCTCGGTGAGCATGCCAATCTTTCCTTTAAATTCAGGATCGAACAGGTCGGCGATGCTCTTCAACTCTCGACCAGTGGCGTCAATGTTGTAGGCGATACCCGCAATTCCGGACTGCCACGGAAGGCTGTACTCACCGGTTGGATCGCTTGGAGGCAACTTGAACGCATCTTCAAGATTCTTGCTGTTGGGGATCTTGTTCAGCGGCAACTTCTCAAGCCAGTCAAGTTTCCGGAGGCGACCTGCCATCCACTGGGTGGGCGCAATAATGTCTGCCTCAATACTCTTACCCGTGCCGAGCAAAGGCTGGATCTTGGCGAAATACTCGAGGTTGTCGTTGAATGCCTCCGAGTAGGACATGGCAACTCCACTGGCGGCGATGAAACGATCAATCGTGCCAAGTACGTCACCATCGGTCACGTCAATGTATTCAGGCCAGTTCTCGAAAAGAAGTGTCAGTGTCCCACTGTCACCGCCGTCGTCGCCACCGCACGCCGCGAGGATTGCTGGTAATGACAACCCCGCAGCACCGGCAAGACCGGAGCGAATGAGAAGTTGACGTCGGGAAAATTCGCGCTTTGAAATGTTCATCTGTGTCCTCCCAGAATCTGTGAACTTGCTTTGTTAAACCATTGACTCTTGCATACCATAGCCGCCACGACTGGATGGACAAACCCATTCACAGTCCGGCCTCAATATGGTCAACGTCAAGACTTGTCGCACCAGCCCGTTCGGGCCAACCCTCGAGCGCGTACGCCGCTGTGTGTGACCACGCAACCCAGTGCTCGTGCCCAGGGCGCAGCGAGGGAAGGTCACTATCGGCGTCGGCTTCCGCTGACAACTCGGTGCCGTCGGGTAGTTCGACAATGACCCGCAGCCACGCGCCTTGAAAGGTCACGCTCGTGACGGTTCCTCGAAGACCAAAACCATCTGCAGGTTGAGCGGCGACTGGGTGGAGACGTTCTGGTCGAAGCATGACTGACACCTTGCCGCCGATGCTGTGGCGATTTGAGGTTGCGACCCGCTGACCGTTCAGGAGTTCGACCACGCAACCTGATTCAGTGGTTGCGCGAATGGTTCCGGGTAACAGGTTGGCTGAGCCGATGAAACCAGCGACGAACAAGCTGAGGGGTCGGTTGTAAATCTCATCTGGAGTGCCTATTTGCTCAACCACACCTTCATTCATCACAGCGATCCGATCAGACATCGTGAGCGCTTCACCTTGGTCGTGAGTGACAAACACGAAAGTGATCCCGACCTCACGCTGAATCCGCTTGAGTTCGATCTGCATCGCTTCGCGTAACTTCAGGTCAAGCGCAGCAAGGGGCTCGTCAAGCAACAGCGCACTTGGCATATTCACCAACGCCCGTGCCAACGCCACACGTTGTTGCTGCCCACCCGATAGTTGGGACGGTCGGCGAGTCGCAAAACCACCGAGCCGAACCACATCAAGCATTTCGGCGACCCGCGACTGCACCTGAGTCTCGGGCACCTTCTTGGCCCTTAATCCGAAAGCCACGTTGTCGACAACCGACAAGTGAGGGAAGAGAGCGTATTGCTGAAAGACAGTGTTGACGTTCCGCTTATGCGGCGGAACAGATGAAACGTCGACTCCCTCAAGAATCACTTGACCAGTCGTCGGCTGTTCAAAGCCAGCAATCATCTTGAGCGTCGTGGTCTTGCCACATCCCGATGGACCAAGCATGGCGAAGAACTCGCCGTGACGGATGGAGAAGTCAGCGTGTTTGACGGCTTGGAAGTTGCCAAACGACTTACTGACGTCATGAAGTTCAATGACCTGCTCACTCACGACCCGACTCATCCCCCCTCTCGCGACGACTCCCGCGAAGACTTCTTTAAACTAACACCGCCGAAGGACGCCAACAATTTCTTTGATGCGCAGATCCTTGATCAGTCAGGTGAACAATCAACTTTCGAGGTTGGCCATGACGTGCTTGATGCGCGTGTAATCCTCGAGCGCATACATCGACAAGTCTTTGCCGTAACCCGATTGCTTGAATCCGCCATGAGGCATTTCGGCAACCATCGGGATATGCGTGTTGACCCACACACAACCAAAATCGAGACGCTTGGTCATGCGCATGGCGCGACCGAAATCTTTGGTCCACACGCTTGATGCCAAACCGTAGTCAACACCGTTGGCCCAACGCACCGCTTCATCTTCGCCGACGAAAGATTGAACCGTGATCACTGGACCAAAGATTTCGGTCTGAACCATTTCATCGGTCTGGCGCAAGTTGCTCACGACTGTTGGTGCAAAGAAATAGCCCAAACCAGATTGACGTGACCCTCCCGCATTGACTTCTGCGTGCGATGGCAAACGATCAAAGAAGCCCGAAACTCGCGCCAACTGATTGGCGTTGTTCACTGGGCCAAAGAGCACGTCTTCGTTATCGGGCATTCCACATTGAGTGGCTTTCGCTTGTTCGGTGAGGGCAGCCACGAAGTCTTTGTACACCCCAGCCGAGCACAACACGCGAGTCGCCGCGGTGCAGTCTTGACCAGCGTTGAAGTAACCAGCCATCGCGATTCCTTCAGCAGCAGCAGCAATGTCAGCGTCATCAAACACAATGACCGGCGCCTTGCCGCCAAGTTCAAGGTGGACTCGCTTCAAACTCTTTGATGCCGACTCGGCAACTTCCATACCAGCGCGCACCGAACCAGTGACGCTCACGAGCGACGGGGTCTTATGCGACACCATGGCACGACCAGTGTCGCGGTCACCACAAATAACGTTCATGACTCCTGCTGGTAAAAACTCCGCACAAATTTCGGCCAACAACGTTGTGCTCACCGGAGTGGTGTCGCTGGGCTTCAACACAACCGTGTTTCCAGCCGCAATCGCAGGAGCAAATTTCCAAACGGCCATCATCATCGGATAGTTCCATGGCGCAACTTGCGCACAGACACCAATGGGTTCGCGACGAATATAACTCGTCATGTTGGGAACGTATTCGCCGGCACTCTTGCCTTCGAGGTGTCGGGCAGCAGTCGCAAAGAATCGCACGTGGTCGACCATTGGTGGAATTTCTTCCGAGCGGGTCATGCCAATGGGCTTGCCGCAGTTCTCTGACTCAAGAGCAATGAACTCTTCGGCGCGAGCCTCAATCGCATCGGCGATGCGGAACAACGCTAGTGAACGATCTTTCGGTGTCGAGTCACGCCAGGTTTCAAATGCATCGGCCGCAACCTGTATTGCTTGATCAACGTCGGCCGATGCCGACAGAGGAGCAGTTGCATACTGCTCCTCTGTGGACGGATTAATGACTGGGATCGTGCGACCATCGGCCGCGTCGACGTACTTACCATTGACGAAATTTCGGTAGGTCTTCATGCACCCACTATAAACCACTCATCACGACTGGAATTCAGCGACAAAGTCGCTGCGCCAACCTTTGTCCACCCCGACAATGTCGATCATGGCTTCGCAGTATTAGGCTTGAGGAATGGCGACTCCCCTCTCCGAACTTGAATTACCAACGGTTGAATTTGATTTTGCCGATGCAGAAGAACACCGCAACGCACTTCTTGCGTTATCTAAAGAATCGTGGATTGCTAAGGGCGTTTTTGCGTATCCGATTTTCAAATACGAAGACTGTGTCGCCATCTTGCGCGATAAGCGCTGGCATAGTGCTGCAGCGTTAGCAGCCGAAGCTTTTGGCGTGAACGATCCACGCCTCAAAGAGCGCCGACGCCAATCAATCTTGTCTGCCGAAGGCGATGTGCATACTCGACTACGTCGTTTAGTCGCTCCATCATTTTCACCTCGCGCGGCCGATCGCCTGCGTCCCTTTATGCGCGAAGTCATGAACTCACTCATTGATCCCGTTGCGAAAAATGGCAAGTGCGATCTGGCGACCGACATCTGTGACCCGTACCCGATCCCGATCATTTGCGAATTGCTCGGCGCTCCGAAAAAGGATTGGCAGTTATTCAGTCGTTGGGCCGAGGATGTCCTGCGAATTTTCAATGCCACTGCCTCTGAAGAATTAGATGTGATCTTCAAGGCGCAAGATGAACTTGGTGCGTACACCCGTCAACTCATCACCGATCGCCGATCACTCCCCGCTGATGATCTCATCACCAGTTTGATTGCCGCCGAAGAAGCCGGCGACAAACTTGACGAAGCCGAACTTGAAATGATGGTTGAAGCAGTCATCGTTGGTGGCACCGACACCACGCGCAATCAACTCGGTTGTTCAATCGCTCTGTTCGCCGAACATCCCGAGCAGTGGAAACTTCTCGCCGAGCAACCTGAACTTGCTGGCAAAGCTGTTGAAGAAACCATGCGTTATTTCGGAGCAGTTCGTGCCACCGGGCGCTTCGCCAGTGAAGATATCGAATATAAGGGCGTCCTATTCCCCAAAGGAACATTGGTGACACCATCATTGTCGATCGCCAACCGCGACGAAACTGTTTTCAATGATGCCAATATCTTTGATATCACCCGCGAGCCGGCCGGCCAACCGCAGATGACTTTCGGATCGGGAATCCACTATTGCCTCGGCGCTGCGCTTGCTCGTGCCGAACAGCACGAAGCATTGCCGATCATGGCACAACGGATGAAAAACCTCCGCATCGATGGTGCGGTCACCTGGAAGCCCTCCACCGTTGCGATCTTTGGGCCAGAGAACATGCCCATTTCATTCGATCCTGAATAGTTTTCAATACTTCGTTGGCGAGCTCATACGCCTATCGTTGGAGGCATGAGCGCAACCAAGACAATGAAACTCGGCTACAACACTGGCTACTGGTCGGCTGGACCGCCAGCTGGTGCCGACGAGGCAGTGAAAGAAGCCGACCGACTTGGTTTCGATTCGATCTGGACAGCTGAGGCATACGGCAGCGATGCCCTGACTCCCCTTGCCTGGTGGGGCGCAAACACCACCAATGTCCGCTTGGGTACGGCCATCATGCAGATGAGTGCTCGCACACCAACAGCGGCAGCGATGGCAGCGATCACCCTCGATCACTTGTCGAACGGGCGTTTCATCTTGGGACTTGGCGCCAGTGGCCCACAAGTTGTTGAAGGTTGGTACGGCCAGGCGTATCCAAAGCCCCTCGCCCGCACCCGCGAATACATCGACATCGTGCGTCAGGTTTTGGCTCGCGAAAAGCCCGTTGAATCGCACGGCAACTTCTACGACCTGCCGTTCACCGGAACCGACGGCGCCGGACTCGGCAAGCCGCTCAAGTCAACAGTTCATCCGTTGCGTCGCGATATTCCGATCTTCCTTGGTGCAGAAGGACCAAAGAACGTTGCACTGTCAGCCGAAATCTGTGATGGCTGGTTGCCATTATTCTTCTCACCGAAAGAAGATGGCTTCTATCGCAAGTGCCTCAATGAAGGTTTCGCAAAATCAGGTGAAGCCAATAAGTCTGATCGCTTTGAAGTTGCTTCAACCGTGATGATGATTCCTGGTGACGATGTTGAAAAGTGCGCCGACATGGTGCGCCCGTTCTTGGCGTTGTATGCCGGTGGTATGGGTGCCAAGGGAGCCAACTTCCACTTCGAAGTTTTCGCCCGCATGGGTTACGAGGATGTCGCCAACAAAGTTCAAGAGTTGTACTTGCAAGGCAAGAAGGCCGAAGCTGCTGCGGCAATTCCATTGAAGATGGTTGAAGACATCGCTCTCGTCGGACCACCCGCCAAGATCAAGGACGAACTGGCGATGTGGAAAGAAACCTGCATCACTACTTTCTTGGTGAGTGGACCCGCACAGGTGCTTCCTTTCTACGCTGACCTCATCAACGGCTGAGCGACAAGGCAATGGCAACATGAGTGAACTTTCTTCGCTGTCGGTTGCCCAACAACGCGAACTACTAGCTTCAAAGCAGACAACTCCGCTCGGTCTCGTCAATGGTGCTCTGTCGCGCATTGAGCAAGTACAGCCTGACTTGAATTGTTTCGTTGAAGTGTGGGCTGATGAAGCCCGCTCACGTGCACAGTCTGTTAACACATCTGCTGGTGGGCTTGCCGGAATTCCTATCGCCATTAAAGACACATCGTCATGGCTCGGACACAAAAGCACATCTGGTTCACGGATCTTTGAGCACAACATCGCTCGCCATACCGACGCAGTCGTCCAGAAACTTCTTGATGCTGGAGCGATCATTGTTGGCAGCACCAATACTCCCGAGTTCGCTCACGCTGGAATCACCGACAACTTGTTGTGGGGCGCCACGCGCAACCCTCACAATCATGAACGAACAACGGGTGGATCAAGCGGTGGTTCGGCCGCCGCTGTTGCGAGTGGCTGCGTCGCACTTGCCGAAGGAAGTGACATGGGCGGATCGGTGCGCATTCCGGCCTCATGGTGCGGCATCGTCGGATTGAAACCATCACTTGGTCGTATCCCGATGACTGCGCTTCCAGGTTTATTTGACACTTTGTCACACCACGGTCCACTCGCCCGCACAGTCGATGATGCCTGGGAATTCTTGCTTGCCACACAAGGACCATCACTGTCAGATCCGTTCTCAGTTCTTTCATCGCTCAGTCGACCAGCATCAACATCAATTGATGGAATCTCTATCGGGCTTTCCATTGATCTTGGTTGCTGGGATGTTGATCCCGAGATTGCCGCCGCAGTCCGTGACACGGCGCAGCAACTCACAGGTTTCGGTGCAACTGTTCACAATGTCAACCCGCAATTCACCATTCGTGACGGCGCACTGTGGCTCGAAATGTGGGGCATCTTTATGGCCACCTATTACGGCCACCTCGTTGAAGAACACCAATCAATCATGGATCCACTCGTGGTGTGGCTCATTCAAATCGGCGAAACGTTTAGTGCCGTTGATGCGAAGCGCATGGAAATTGAACGTACCGATTTCTGGAGTCGAGCAACCGCTCCATTGCATAAACATGATGTCTTCATTTGCCCAACAATGTCGCAGGCACCTGGGCCAGCAACCAAGATCGACAACATGTCGCGTCCCACACTTCCCGATAATGGTTTGTGCCAAACCGAGGACATGACGTCGGTGTGGAATTTGGCTTCGCCACTTCCCATCGTCTCCGTGCCCTGCGGTTATCACACATCAGAATTGAACGCTGGACTGCCTATCGGTTTACAGGTAGTCGGCAAACCGGGTCGCGAAGATCAAGTGTTGGCTGTTGCCAGCGTTATTGAAAAACTTCGACAGTAATTAGTCGCAACACGAATCACGCCAGCCGCAACCGCGACATTTGAAGTGAGCGTGTTCAGGTGTCAAATTTCCGCCGCACAACGGGCACTCTGAAAAGGTGCCGAGATTGGAACGACATGCACCACCATTGGCCGGTGGTGGAACAAGGTTTTCGAGCGGACGAGTTGATGAATCTTGAGTCACACTTCTAGTTTGCCATTTCTCCACCCTCAGAACAGTGACTCTCACTAGGCTCGACAAGCCACCCTTGGCGCCCCATGTCTGACACTCAACTGCCTCCCCTCCCTCACCGCCATCGTGCCGGTACAGCTCGAGCGGCTTTCTCATATCGCAATTACCGGTTGGTGTGGACGGGCATGTTGTTGTCGAACATCGGCACCTGGATGCAAAACCTGGCCCTGCCGGCTTATATCGATGACCGCACAGGGTCGGCAAAAATTGTGAGTCTTTTGGTTTTCGCACAACTCGGCCCACTCTTGTTGCTCGCTATTCCTGGTGGAATCATCGCTGGTCGCTACAACCTCCAGCGCTATCTCTTGGCCATGCAGTGGGTGCAACTCGTTTTCTCACTTGTTCTTGCGGCGATCGTCAGCGTTGATGGTCCTATCTGGGCATTGTTCCTTGCACAAACCGCCATCGGAGTTGGCAACGCCATGAATGCTCCAGCGTTTCAAGCCAGTGTGCCAATGCTGGTTGACCGACGCGATCTAGCCGGCGCAATCAGCCTCAACTCAACGCAACTCAACGGAAGCCGAGTGGTTGGACCTGCAATCGCTGCGCTTCTCGCGATTTGGGGCATCAGCACATCACAGATCTTTGTCATCAACGCCGCGACTTATCTGTTCCTGATTGTGTCTCTCTTCATGGTGCAGATTCCTGATATTCGTTCAGCACCAGCCGAAACTGGTTGGCGACGCGCACTGTCGGGCGTCAACATTGCAAACTCTCGTCGTGTGCTTTCGCGTCTGTTGATTTCAATGACGGCATTTTCATTGTTCTGTTTGATTTACGTCGGACTCTTCTCGTCGGTCGCGCGTTTGAACTTTGGTATCAGTCCCGTGGGTTCGACGTATCGCTGGCTGTACGTAGTGTGGGGCCTTGGCGCTCTTGTGGGTGCTCTCGCGACTGGCACCTTCTTGTCGCATATCCATCGACCCACTATCATCCGATGGGGTTTTGTTGGCTTTGCAATTGCTCTTGCAATCTTTGCGAGCATCAGCTCGGTTACTTGGGCTTTCCCCGTTGGTTTTGTACTCGGGCTTTTTTACTTCATGACGGCGAATGCCATGGTGACAGTCTTCCAGCAAAACCTTCATGACAACGAACGAGTCACCGTGATGCCTTTGTGGTTTATGTCTTTTGGTGGAACGGTCACCATCGGCGGGTTAATGGCCGGACCAATCATTGATGCGATAGGTGCCCGTCGGGTTTTATTCTTTGGCGCACTATTTGCGTTGTTCTTGGCCTGGTGGTGCGACCTTGATCGCCTCCCCAAGAATGCATTTCTTATCCAGGAATAACTGCATCAACGACTCGTTCAAGAGCGGCCACACGACTGCCCTTCACCAAGATCGCAACTGAACGATCGCATTGACTGACTTGCTCAATCACTTCATCAACTGTCAACGAATTCGTGCCGTAGCCACTTGTGCCAACAGCAATGATGTCAATATTGTTCGCTCGCGCTAGTCGCGCAATATCCGTGTACGCCTTCTCTGGATTTTCAATCTCGGCCATGACGCCCAAAACGGCAACCTTGCGATCGGCAGGAATCTGGGCAAGGGTTTCAATGGCAGCAGCCATCGACGTTGGGTTGGCGTTATAACAATCGTCGAGCAGCAGTGCGCCACTTTTTGTGGTCTTGCTCTGCATCCGACGATCAGAAATAGATGCCGAGCGCAATGATTCAACCATTAATTCAAGATCGACTCCGAGTGCTTCACCCACAGTTATTGCTGCCGCAGCATTCAGTGCCATATGCCGGCCCGGGATGGACAAGTTGACTGTGGCCGATTCTGAGGGTGTGAAAATATCAAACAGCGCGCAACCATGAGCATCAAGATGCAGGTTGGCAATGCGAATGTCAGCCGATATTGATTCTCCAAAACTCAGAACTGGCGCGACCGACCGCGAACGCATGGCAATGACGCGTTCGTCATCGGCATTCAGAATCGCGACACCTTGTGGTGGCAGTGCTTCGATCAACTCGCCTTTGGCTTGGACCACACCATCAAGTCCACCAACTAGTTCGGTATGCGCTTCACCGACCCGCGTGACGACTCCAATGTGCGGTCGAGCGATTCGACACAGATCATCAATCTGCCCCAGACCACGCATGCCCATTTCAAGAACGAGCACTTCAGTCGCGAGTGACGCATTCAAAATTGTGACGGGCAGTCCTTGTTCGTTGTTAAAACTGCGGACATTGGCGACAACACGTTTTGCCGAGGACAACGCCGCAACAATGAGATCTTTGGTCGAGGTCTTCCCGACCGAGCCAGTCACACCAATGACAACAGTCGACGCCGGAAACTGAGTGCGACCCCATCGGGCGGCATCAATCAACGCCTGGGCGGTGTCATCGACAACGATGCCAGTCCCGCCGAGTCCCTCAATGAGTTCAGGACGAGACGTCAGATAGACACCAGCTCCAGCCTTCAGAGCATCACTGATGAATTCGTGCCCGTCGCGTTCGGCCACTATCGGTACAAAAAGCTGATGGTGCAACACTTGACGTGAGTCAAATGTTGCACCATCAATGTCAGTATCTGGACCGACCAAGCGACCACCAATGGCATTCGCAAGATCGGAGGCGAGCAACTTCACGTATCAAACGGTAGTTGCTGCACCTCGTGAATAGGTGTCAGTGGAATATGAGTCAGTGCTGAACGTCGGCGAGGGTCTCACCGAGTTCAAACTTCACATACTCTTCGCCGGTGTCTTCGGCATTTTCGAACTGAATGACGCCCATCTCTTCAAAACGTCGACGCAACCAGGAATCGTTGCGGTCGAGAAGGCCCAACTTCTTGCAGTTCGGAACAATCTTGGCGAACAACATCTGCTGGAAGACTTCGCGTGTCGGGTCGTTAAGTACCAACGGAACGACGTCGCGTGGGTTGACACCCATGCGGCTCCACACCTCTTGTGACATGAAACGGTCTCGCATACGAACTGATGCTTCGTACGCGAACTCTTGACGCTCCTTGATTTCCTTGTCACTCATATGTGCGTACACCTCTTGAAGTGATAAAACGCCGAACGCAACGTGGCGGGCTTCATCGCTCATGACATAACGCAACAACTTCTTGAGTAAGGGCTCGTTGGTCATCTGCTGCATGTTGCCGAATGCGGCGAGAGCAAGACCCTCAACCATGATCTGCATTCCGAGGTAGGTCATGTCCCAACGGCTGTCATTCACGATGTCGTCAAGCAACATACGCAAGTGAGCGTTGATCTGGTACGAACCACCGAGCTTCTCATCGAGGTAGCGTGCGAACACTTCAACGTGACGTGCTTCGTCAACCACCTGGGTGCTGGCGTACAACTTGGCGTCGTACCACGGAACAGTCTCAACAATTTTCGCGGTACAGATAAGTGCACCCTGCTCGCCGTGCATGAACTGTGACAGGCTCCAGCGACGCTGTTCGATGGCGAACTGGGTCCATTCTTTGTCACCCCAATTCGACAGGGTGGTGCTGGCGTAATGAGCGGGCGTCAGTCCTGAAGCAAAAGCCGCTAGATCCATCGCGACTTGCTTTTCTTCGTCAACGTTGATCGACCAGTCGAGATCGGTGGAACCATTCCACTGGCCAACCTTGGCCTTTTCGTACAACTTACGCAGTGCCGGACGGGTCAACGAGTAGTCCCATGTGAAGATGGCATCAGCATTGTCTTTGACGATGTGCTGAATCGCATCAACATCATCATTGGTGATGGAAAGGATTCCCTCGATGTCATTGAGGTCGGAACGACCCAAAATGTCTTTGCTTTCGTTTTCGGTAATGCTCATTTTTTTCTCCTATGATTTTCAGTTTTTATGTGTTAAATGACTGCGGGACGGAATGCATAGATAAAGGGCGCAAAGAACGAACGAGCCGATTCAGGATCACCCAGGTCAAAGTGTTGGCTTGGGGCCAAAAAGAAGGAAATAACAAATCGTGCCAATAACTCAACGATTATTTCCGCTTCTTCATTCGGAACAAACTCAGTCAAGAATGGCGTCATGTATTGCGAAGCAACATTCAAAATGCGAGGCAGTCCTTCGACGGTGAGCGACTTGAGCGCCGTGCCTTCTTCGGTTGACAGCATCATGGCCAAGTGCTCGTCATTGCGCATCTCACGAAGCGCGTACACCGAAACTTTCACGGCGAAATCAAGTAGCGACTCAACGGGTTCAATGCTGGAGCGCATACCCTCAAAGAATTCACTGAGTTCACGAACACGCAACGCATCAAACATGACGTCTTTGCCGCCGGGGAAAATTCGATACAGAGTTGCTCGCGAAACATTGGCCTCGGTGGCAACATCGTCAATCGTTAACTTGTTGATGCCCCAACGCTCCACACATCGACGAGCAGCGTCGAGGATTCGATCTTCAGGGCTCTGATTTGTCGTGTCATTGGTCACCACAACATGAGACACTAAGACCTCTGGTGTCTCATTGTCAAGAGAAAGCATGAAAATTCTTTGATATCCGAGCGACACCACGATCAAGTTTTGAGGGTGCTCCCCCGACTGGGTTCTTTAGTCAGCCAAAACATGAACGAATCTGGCAATTCTTGCAACGCGTCATCGTCGCTGGATTCCTCTGACCTGAAGTTCAACCGCTCGTCACACCACACACGACGTCGCGGCCAATACACAAGGCGACTTCTTCTTCGAGTTTTTCCTCATCCCACGAATTCACAAAGTCAGCGTGACCGGTCAGTAATCCGCCAGAGGCCAGTTGTAGATGAGAAGCGTCACCATGAACTGGATATGCCACCGAGAAAATGAGTTGCGGCACCGGAACTGGGTGAGTTCTCGGACACTTACCTTTTGATGAGTAATGCATGTGTTTGCGGTGACCCGGAACATCAAGATTTTTTCCGTCCCAACAATCGGGGAACGTGATGTCTAAACGCAAACCATTATCAACAGGACACGACGGCGGTAGTGGATCGCGCATGCCACCGTTTCCACATGACCACGCCACAACTGATGTTGGTTGGGGTTCGATCGCCATTGCATCACCAGCGATCATCAATAGACCAGCGGGGAAGGCGACGACCGATTCAGGGTCAACACCCCGACCCGCTCGGTAATACGCGACGCTCTTAACTGGCGTAATCAGTTGACCATTTTCCAAGAGGGCCGGCGCCCAATATGCGGCTGTGTCTTGGACCTGTTCGCAGGTTGTGCCCTTACCCAATAATGACTCAAGAGTTGAATTGGCATCGGCAGTGACGTTGCCAAAAAAGGCATGCAGGTGCGATGCTCCCGCATCTCCCGGATAAATGATGGGATCATCAGACAATGCATGACTAAATGGGCACTCAACAACAAACTGACCCACTCGACCTTGTGGTCCGGTGATCGGTTGATCGGGTTGACCCATGACCGATGCTGCGTCGACCGGCATTGCTGAATGATTGCGAATCTGTATATCTTGCGAATCACTTGCGCACGAGCCAAAAAGAAACAAAGACCCGGCGAACAAAAGTGATTGTGTTCGCCGGGTCATGTTGTTGTACCTCTTTATGTGACGAGATCAGTCGATCTTGTCAGGGACCGTTATTGCGTCGAGGTCAATGGCGGGCGGTGTCGCACTGGCCGAAACACCTGGCGCCGTTGCAGCATCGGGCATTGAATCCAAAACCGGCATCGCAGGAAGATTGGCGGTCTTCCAATCAACTGACGGTGGTGCAGTCTCGACATCGACCAACCAAGTGATCACGTTGAGATCGCCAGCAGCCCAGTCGCCGGTGTCCTTGCTGAGCGGAGTTCCACAGGGAGCCAACTTCTCAAGATCGAGCGGGGCCGAAGTTGTGAAGGTGTTGCCTTCAAAGCAGTTGCTTAAGGTCCACAAATCTGTACCGGCTGAAGCAACAGCGATGTCAGCACGACGGTTGTCTTCAAGCACATTGCCACGAACAGTGTTCTCTTGGCTATCCCACAACAAGGGGCCATCGGGTTGAACCGGCATGAGATTCTTACTCTCTTCGCAAGTCATTCCCCATGCCGACTTGTCGGGAATCACATCGCTGGCGTCTTCTTCAAGGAACGGCACGAGACCGATACCCGTCTTGTTGTGATTCCAGACTCGGTTACGTTCAATGATGTTTTGCACTCCACCAGCATTCAGAATTCCGTTACCCATGGCCAAGAGCGCAACATCAATTGCCGGAGAATCTGGCTGATTGTTGTTGTAGACCAAGTTGCCAATGATGGTGCTCTTGCGCTCGGGGTAACACAGTTCGTAACTACCACTGTTCGGCACGATGCCCGCACGGTTATTACGGAAAATTGAGTTCACGATGACCATGTTGCCACCCGAGTTGGTTCCTGAATAACCAAGTCCGTTGAACTCGGCGGTGAAGTTAGTAATCAACGTATCGCACGGGTAACACTGACCAACGTAAACACCAGCATCAGGCGAACCAGCACCATACGAGTGATCAATGACGCCACCAACGGAGTCAAAGACATACACGCCGTAGTCGCCGTTACGCCATGCGGTGAGGTAATCGCCGCGGAAGCCATTCACACCAGTCCAGAAGAATCCGTTTTTGGTGTAGTTCATGGCCGTCATGTTTTCGAGAGCGACACCGTTGGCGCCGACAACGCGAATTCCGTTGTCAAGTTCAAAGTTGCCGTCAAGAATGACGGTATTGCGATCGAGTCCACGAATGATGATGTTGCTCGTGGACACTTGAACCGCTTCGTTATAAGTACCTGGAGCGATCAAGATCAGGTCGCCCTCAACTGCCGCGTCAACGGCCTCTTGAATCGTGACGTAATCAGCCGGAACGTTCAAAACTCCATCGACAGCAGGTGCATCAGTAGACGGCGCTTCTGACGACGCCACGTCTGTTGATGCCACTGCGGGAGTTGTTGCAGCATCGTCTCCGCCACACGCAACTAACCCCGTTCCTACAAGCACCACTCCAAAAAGTGCACTCATTGATCGTTTCATATTTCCCCCTCTAGAAATTTGCCTACTTACTGACCGTACTTCACGAGACCGTGAGAGTTCCGTACATTCCGGCGCCAGGAGCACCATGAATCGAACAATAGTAGTTATAGACACCTGGGACGTTGAAGAGATGCGAGTAAGTGTCCCCTGGAACAAAGTCTGGTGAGGCCACGCCCCACGCAGTTGGCGACGTGTCAGTTGCCAGCAACGCAATCAATCCCGCATCGTCTTTGACGGTGTCGGGAAGGATGTTGTGATCGTTCCGCCCGCGGTTATCAAAGATCACTTCAGTTCCGGCGGCAATCTCAAAGTCAAAGGGACGAAAAGAATTGTCAAGCGACTGGATGGTGATGACTTCGCCATTTGGCGGAACCGTCATAACTGTTGTGGTTACCCCTGCCTCAACTTCGCTTGGCGGTTTTGCACCTGAGGAAACCGCATCGGGGCCACATGCTGTCAATGCAATGGTTGAAATTAAGACAGCGCTAAAAAGAGAATTCTTCACAGTGACCATTCTGATCTCAGGCCGTGGGCAATTGGTAATTTTCGAAGCGATCTCGCAAAGTCTTTTTCGAAAACTTGCCGACGCTGGTCTTCGGAACCTCGTCGATGAAGACAACATCATCAGGAACTTGCCACTTGGCAACCTTGCTTGAGATGAAGTCAAGAATCTCTTCTTTTGAGAGAGTCGCTCCCGCTTCAAGAACTACACATGCCAACGGCCGCTCGCTCCAACGAGGATGCATCACACCAATAACCGCGGCTTCGCGAATGAGCGGATGAGCCATCAGTTCATTTTCAAGTTCAACTGAACTAATCCATTCGCCACCACTCTTGATGAGATCTTTGGTGCGGTCGAGCAAACGGATACGGCCACGTGCATCAACAGCAGCGACGTCACCCGTGCGCAGCCAACCATCTTCGGTAAAGCTCTCTCCGGCGCGTTCATCATTGTAATACGTCGAAGCGATCCAGTTGCCACGACACTGCAATTCGCCGCTTGACTCACCGTCCCACGGAACGCTGATCGCCGTACCGGGTTCAACAACACGGCATTCAACACCGAACATGATGCGACCAACCTGCGTGCGTAAATTTGCTTGCGAATCAAGGTCAAGCATCAATTGATCACTATCAAGATGACAAATCGCCGCGAGCGGACTCGTTTCGGTCATCCCCCATGCCTGCAAAATAGGCAAACCAGTTTGTTCGCGATACGCCTCGCTTAAGGCGCGCGGCACTGCCGAACCACCACACGGAATTGCGCGCAGACTTGAGGTGTCACGTCCCTTGAGTTCGGGCAACACACCCATCCAAATTGTCGGAACGCCGGCGGCAATGGTCACTTTTTCATTCACGATCAAGTCGGCAACTGCTTTGCCCGACAAGTCGGGGCCGGGCATCACGAGATTTGCGCCGGCGGCAACCGCAGCGTGAGCCAATCCCCACGAGTTGGCATGGAACATCGGCACGACCGGAAGAATTGAGTCACGCTCAGAAACTCCGAGACCATCAGTCATCATGGCGGCCATGGTGTGCAAGAACGTACTGCGATGCGTGTACACGACACCTTTAGGGTTGCCAGTTGTGCCGCTGGTGTAACACATACTTGCCGCAGTTGTCTCGGGAACTTCTTTGAATTGTGCGGGAGCAGCTTTCGCCAAGAGTGCTTCGTAATCGTACGACGGGATGCCGGCGAGGTCGGCGGGTATTTCACCCTTTCCGTCATCCATGATCACGAGATGCTTCACAGTCGTGAATGTGGGCAATAGCGGAGCCAACAAGCCCATCAGCGACTTGTCAACAAAAATCACTTCGTCTTCAGCATGGTTGACGATGTACGTCAACTGCTCGGGGAACAAACGAATATTGAGAGTGTGCAAGACGCGACCAGTGCACGGCGCAGCAAAATACAACTCGAGGTGTCGAGCGGTATTCCAGGCGAAAGTTGCAACGCGACCGTTGCTTGATATACCGAGTTGGTCGAGAACAGTTCCGACCTTGCGCGTGCGCTCAGCCCACTGCGCGTACGTTGTGCGCTCAAGGCCAGTACCAGTGGCAGTCACGATGGTCTTGTGGCCGAAATACTTTTCGGCTCGATCAAACAGATGCAAGATGCCCAACGGCACTTCTTGCATGAGTCCTGGAATGATGGCAGCGCCTGATGTCATGATTTTCTCCCCCATAGATAACTACCCGAGATAGATAACAACCCGAGATAGATAACAACCCGAGAAATTACTGTTTTCAGCGTAACCGCTCCGACTGAAGCGCTCTGAAGCGACCCATGCCGTAGATTGACAGGCTATGACCGACGTTCCCGCCGAATTTCCGCCTCCGC
>LFFB01000021.1 GCA_001510335.1 Actinobacteria bacterium casp-actino2
CTCAAGGTCGGTACCATTCGTTCATGACACAACTTCCGCTCTCACAGATTTGGGTGTATCCCGTTAAATCAATGGTGGGAGCAACAGTTGATGAATGTTCTGTGAGCGAGTTAGGCCTCGTTGGCGATCGTGTTTGGGCTGTTCGCGATCTTGAAAACGGCGGTATTCGAGGTGCCAAAAAATTTGGTGGCTTGATGAAGTTGTCGGCATCGTTTGTCGAAGGCTCAGATGACGTGTCAATTTCTTTGCCGAGTGGTCGCGTCGTTCGCAGTGACGACAGCGATGTACACACGGCGATCAGTGAGGCAATTGGTGTGCTAGTTCAACTTGAACATTTGCGTCCAGCATCAGATCTCGATCACTTCCGTCGTGGAGCCCCAAGTAGCGACGACATGATGGAAGAGTTACGCAATGTTTTCGGGCGCGACATTGATGAACCGCTTCCTGATTTTTCCGTCTTCCCACCTGAAGTGATTGAGTTTGAATCGCCGCCAGGTACGTATCACGACTGTTGGCCGTTGATGATCATGAGCACATCTGCGTTACGGTCGATGCACGAGGCCTTGCCAGATTCACAGATTGATATTCGACGTTTCCGCCCGAGTTTGGTCATTGATACTGGTGATCAAACTGGTCATCCCGAATTTTCGTGGGCGGGAAAGACCGCGCGGATCGGCGATTGTGACATTGAATTTCAGTCGGCGTGTCCGCGTTGCGTGATGGTGACCCGAGAAGTTGGCGATGATCTTCCTGCCGATCGTGCCATCTTGCGCCACATCGTGCGCGACCTCAATCAGAATGTCGGTGTCTACGCCAAGGTCACCAAACCCGGCACCATCAAAACCACCGACCAACTCACGTTTCTATAGGGCCCCGAGAACTATTTTGGCGACTTGGGTGGCGGGTCGGCCGTTGTAATGCAGACCGTCGTAGCGGAAGATGCGATTGCAGTCATTGGGATATGACGGGCACACGTCATCGCGTAGATGTACGACCTTGATCCCAAGTTCTGTGGCGACATCGTCGTAAGCGATAATTTCGCATTCGGTTCCTTCAATATCTTTTGCAGTCTGATCTAAACGAGGGACGGGGGCGACCAAGATGACATTAGTTGCGACACCATCAAAGTAAGCAACGAGACGACGAATGCGATCGCGTGTGAGTTGTTGGGCTTCGGATTCGCAGAAGTAATACGGCGTTCCATGTTCAACAAATCCGATACCAGTTCCGCCCCACCAAATAATTGCCGTATCAATATCAAGTTCTTGGGCGCGGGCACGAGTGCCTTGCAAGAATGCGACACATTCTGGCTTGCCGTACTGATCTTTCTTATCTTCTGAAGGTACACATCCGGGATCAGCCCGAACTTCGATTTCGATTCCAAGCGACTTTGCTTCGGCTTGTAATTCATCGGCCGCGACTGCAGGAACAGAATCGCCGAAGACCATGACTCGTTGCGATAACTCAATCGGCACCGAGTCAACAGTTGTAGGTCGTGGGGCAAGGGTGACTTCAACATTGAGAGCCGGCGCAGTAGGAGTTGATACAACGAGACTCACAACAACAATTGCCGCTGCAGCCACTGCAACGGGAAACAGACTCAAGCGAGGAAGTCGCCGGTTGCGAATGGGTGACTCAACAATGCGGTACGACAAGCCAGCCAGCGCAATTGACAACGCGGTCACGACGATAAATCGAACACCGCTATTGAGATTGTCAAACTTATGTGAAACAACGAGTGGCCAATGGAAAAGATAAGTTCCGTAACTCCAACGACCAATGAGTCGCAGTGCCGGTGACGACAAAAGTCGATTGGTTTGAGTTGTACTGTAAACAACTGCAGCAATGCCCGCAAAAGAAATCACTATCAATGGTCCAGAGAACACCCAGTTGCGGTCACCCGGTAACCAGATTGCTGCTGGCACCAAAACAACGAGAGAGAAAGTGGGCAATAACCACGATGGCAAAGTCACTTTCTTGGGTGGCCAACCTCGAGTAGCAATTGCTGCACCAATCAAAAAGGCAACGGCACGTGTGTCGGTTCCTTGATACACGCGATCAATCGACATACCCACATGAATTCCAACGACTTGAACAAGAGCTGACATGCCGGCACCGAACAACGCAACTTTGCCGAGAGCAGTAGGTGATCGTCGCTTGAGTACATACCAAGCGACAATGGGCCACACCACATAAAACTGTTCTTCGATGGCGAGTGACCACAAGTGTCGTAGTGGATCTGGAGTTGCAAAGTTATCCCAGTAACTCGTTCCACCGAATATGTGCACCCAGTTCGTTGAGTAGGTGAGTGCTCCCCAAATATTTCGTACGGTGACCTCAACTTGATTGAGTTGTACGAGAATCGCAACGAGTCCGAGCAAGACAATGAGAGCGGGCACTAAGCGGCGAAGACGTCGCATCCAGAAAGCTCCGAGTGCAACAGTTCCATTGCGGTTGTGCTCAGCGACCATCAAGCCGGTAATCAAAAAGCCGGAGATGCCAAAGAAGACGTCGACGCCGATCCAACCGCCCTCAATCACGCCGCTGTGAAAAGCCACAACTACTAAGACCGACAGAGCCCTGAGCCCGTCAAGGCCGGGTAGATACGGCGCCGAGCGATCGACACCTACTTGAGTCTGCGAAGTCATCAATTCATTGTTACTGGTCAAGCGTGGGAATGGCGGTATTCAGTCCGCCAAAAGATGACCCACCATCTTGTCCATTGAGAACTGCAAAGGGATCTCGAATGTCGTCTTGATAGCCCAAGGCGTAAGAACCGAGTGAATAGCCCGCCAACTTTTGTACGTGAGCGGGAAGAGTTCGTGCGACTTCAGGTGGGCACGACAGGTACTGATTTTCTTCTTGACGTAACCAGCCAAGGATGTAATCAACATTCAATCCTCGACGAATTTGGTTTGATTGATTTGCTCCGCCGCCGTGAATCGTGCGGCCGGTGTAGATCACCACTGAACCTTTTGGCATCGTGGCGCCAACGGTGCGATGTGTGTCGGCAATAGCTGCTGGCGGGTCGAGCAAGCTGTTTGGAATGATACGAGTAGCGCCATTTTCTTCGGTGAAATCGTCAAGCGCCCAAATTGTTGAAACCTCAACATCCATCTCTGGTGGAAATGGGAACATATTGAAACACCACTGATCGCGGTGTAGGCCCTGAGCTTGACCGCCCGGTCCGATGTTGATGATTTGGGTGAGATGAAGTTGAAACGTGTCGGCGTAGGGACCAAGAATTCTCTTGGTGATGTCTAAAACGAGCGGGTGAGCCACCAGATCTACGGACGCACGAGAACGGGCTAGTAGTGCTCCGGTGCGCTTGGTAGTGCGACCGGTGAAGTCCTCGCTGCCGTAAGGAGTAGCCGCGATGTAGGGGTCCATCTCGTCCAATATCTGGTCGACAAGCTCAACGGGAGCAAGGTTCTCAATAATGACGCACCCGACGGTTTGCAGGGCTTGGGCGATGTCTTCGGCGGAAGCACTCGCAGCAAATCTCGGGATGACACTCACATTGTTAGAGTAACCACTGTCTCAATTGTCTGCAAGAACGGAAAATCTATGTTTCGTCTCACCACTATCAATAATCGTTCGGCCATTGAAGTCGATGGTGTCTTTCATGATCTAGCCAAAGTTGTTGGCGATGAATCATTGGCCGATCCGATGAATGCGATCGCACGATTTAGTGAGTTGCATTCGGCGAGTGACAAAGTCCGCTCATCTGGTTCGCCAGTGAGTGGTCCGATCGGCGTGTGTGTTCCGAATCCGAAAAAAGTTTTCGCAATCGGTCTGAATTATCGTTCGCACGCGAGCGAGTCGGCAATGGAAGTTCCGCCGGCACCGTTAACGTTCACTAAGTTCCCATCGTGTTTAGTTGGCCCCAATGATGATGTGGTCCTGTCAGGACCATTGGTTGACTGGGAAGTAGAAATCGTTGTTGTCATCGGTAAGGGTGGCAAGAACATTGCCGAGTCATCATCGTGGAAGCATGTTGCCGGAATCACCCTTGGCCAAGACATCAGCGATCGTGCTGTTCAAATGACAGGACAGCCACCGCAGTTCAGCTTGGGTAAGAGCTTTGATACTTTCGGTCCGATCGGCCCGGTCATAGTTTCGGTTGACGCATTCAGTAACCCTGATGACATTGGTATTTGGTGTGATGTCGCGGGTCAGCGAATGCAAGAAGCCCGCACGACTGATCTCATTTTCAATATTCCATTCTTGATTTCGTATCTCTCAAGTATTTGTACGCTTGAGCCCGGTGACATCATCTTCACGGGTACGCCTGATGGAGTTGGTGCCGCCCGTGGTCAGTTCTTGAAGGCTGGTGATGTGATTGATAGCGGTGCAGATGTCATCGGTACGCTACGCAATGTGTGCGTTGAAAAGTAAACGAACGCGCTAGTTCAGAAAACGCGCTAGTTCAGAAAACTTCAGCGAAGATATCGCGCATCGCCTGCCACGAACGCATATCGGCATTTTTGTTGTACAGCACTCCGGGTCGTGAACCATCGGCTCCAGGGTTGGTGAAACTGTGCTGTGCACCCCCGTACACATTCATACGCCAGTCGGCTTTAGCGTCAGTCATTTCTTTTTCAAACGCAATGCGCTGATCGGGCGGAATCATTGGGTCATCGGCGCCGATGCACACCAAGACTTTTGCGGTGATCGCACCAGGAGCAACCTTGCTTGACGTGCTGAGGCCGGAGTGGAAGCCAACAATGGCGGCGAGGTCGGTTCCGGCACGAACGAGTTCGAGACACATCGTTCCGCCGAAGCAGTAACCAATTGCTGCGATACGAGAAGTGTCGACGCGGGGTTGGCTCAATAAAACATTGAGTCCAGCCTTCGCTCGCTTGAGTGTTTCATCAGGTGATGTGATGAGTGCCATCAATTTGGTCATCATGTCTTCAAGCGGCACCATCTTGCCACCGCCGTGATAGTCAAGAGCGAACGCCACAAAGCCAAGGGCTGCTAAACGATCTGCCTTGGTGAAAGTGTTTTCCGAAATTCCGGGGCCTTCATGGCATACCAAAACTCCTGGGGCTTTGTTGTCACCTTCGGGAAGCGCCAGGTAACCAATGTAAGTAACGCCTTCGAGTTCGTAACTGATGTGCTGTCCCATGATTTATCCTTCGTTGGGTAATGATGCAATGAGTTTTGGCAAGACGTGAGGCCAAGAACTGCGTAGACCGGGGTGCAAATCAAATCCCTCAACAGTTGACAATGCAACCCAACGCACTTCGTCACTTTCGTAGTTCGCTTCGTGGGCCCCGACATCGCCAGTGACATGAGCAATCACGGTGTCGTAGCGCCAGTTGCCATGGTCATCTGAATAGACATCTTTGACATCCAAGAAGCGCGGATCAATTCCGGCTTCTTCGTAAGATTCGCGAACAGCGGCCTCAATGGAGTTTTCGTGTGAATCAAGTGCGCCCCCAGGAATAGCCCAGGTGCCGCCGCCGTGAGTCCAAGCGGCACGGAGTTGCAGCAACACGTGTGGTTCGCCCATATCAAAGCGCACCATCAATAATCCGGCTGCGCCATGAAGTCCCCAATGGCGATAGCCACAATTGCAAAATACCCAGCCGTCACCGTCACGTAAACCCATGATCAAGATGTTGGCACAGCAACGGGTGCTGAGCGATGCTCGGAACCCGCTAATGCCAAACCAAAAATGACAAGTAGCACCATCACAATTGCAGTAATCGAAAAGGTGGTGCCGCGCCCGAGGTGCTCGTAGCTCCATCCGGCAAATGTCGCGGCGATACCACCAGTGAGAGTTTGTAGGCCGCCCAGTAATCCTTGGGCCCCGGCCTGACGTTCAGCGGAAGCGGCTTGAGCCATTGCGACTCCCGAGCTCGTCACAGTGAAGCCGTCGTTGATGATATGCAAAAGGAAGACACCCATCATCAGGTACGGACTCGGCAGTAATCCGTACATGACCATGCACGCTCCACCGATGAAGATTCCGATCGCACCAACTCGGTAGGCACCTTTGTTTTGAGCAAGCCGTCCGCCGATAGGTCCAAGGAAAATCATGGGAAGCGCAAACAGGCTCACGCCGGCATTGGCCATCCACTCAGGTCCATCAAGATCATCCATCATAATTGACCACAACGAATCAAAGGTTCCGATCATAAAGAACAATGAGATACCGATCAGTATTGCTCCCGACACGGCAGGAATCTTGAGTAAGTCAAACGCGAGACGTTCGGTAGTTCGATCTGAAAGGGAGGTTTCTGGAACTCCAACGCGGCTCAAGATGATGGTCACGACGAAAACTGCAGTGCTGATGATGACGAAGGGCGCAGCAATACCAATGGTGTCGACTGTTAATACTGAAATGACTGGTCCGAGTGCGAAACCAGCGATGTCAACGCTCAGCAACTTGCCAATATTGCCACCCAAATTTTCGGGGTCAGAAACGATCACAATTTTTCGTAGTGCAGGTAGTGACATGCCGCCACCGATGCCCATCAGTAGACGGCCGATCAGCAGGAGGACAAAGTTTTGGCCAAAGCCCATGAATAAACAGCCGATGATGACCAATAAGAATCCAGTCATCATCAAAATTTTTGCGCGACCACGGTCGGCCAGTGGAGCAATGGAAATCTGGCTGAAGAATGCCGAAAAGAATCCGACCGCTAGTACGAGCCCAAGTCCTGATTCGCTAATCCCGTACTTGTCGCGATAATCGTCCATCATCGTGAACATCACGCCATACGTGGACGACATCAATAGGGTGGCGAATTGAAGCGTACGAAAGAGTCGCTTCAAAGGCATAGAAAAGAATCCTAGGTCTTGATCAGTGTGACGTAGTCAGTGTGATGGTGCGTGTGACGGTGCGTGTGCAGCAATCAGTGCGTCAAGCGCGTCGGCGCTTAGCTCTTCGAGCGCCGAACATGAATGCAAGACCTCAACAACATATGCATCGGGATGATGGGCGGCGATTGATCGCCAGGCATGAGCACCCTGACGTTCGGCGTTTGCCTGAATGCGCAATTGGTCCCAGATGTCGTACGGGGCGAAAGCGTCGTAGTAGGTCTGCGTGGCTTGCGGGAGAGGGGCCAGGAGTTCATCGCTTAACGATTCGTCGAGAGCGAATGCTCCTTCAATACGATTCGCAATTTCGTCTTCGCTTTCTGCGCACTCAAAAAGAACGACCGCATGTTCGGGAAGCTGTTCGGCCCACAAGCGATAACGATTGGCGGCGCCTCGTTCAAGTAACGCTAAGAATCGAGGACGAGTACCATCGGGAACTTTCGAGATAAATGGACTCAGTAACTCGCCAAATCTTGGGATTTCTAACGCTGTCATATTTAAACCTTAGAGCAGTTAGGGTTGAGATATGCCAATCAGAGCCCAACCTTTGACGGGAGTATTTGCCGCTGAAGTTTCAGGAATTGATCTTGCCAGTCTGAGCGACCCTGATCTTGCCGAATTGCGGGTACTGATGTGCGAACACGAGGTACTTGTGGTGCGTGGTCAGTCCTTAGAGCCAGCCAAACAAAGTGCTTTCTCGAGTCGACTTGGGCCTTTTGGCGAGGTGCCCTTCATCGCGACAATGGACGAATTCCCCGAAGTCATTCGGGTCGTCAAAGAGGCCAATGAAGGCGCTGCTTTTAATTTTGGTGGTGCATGGCACTCGGACTTCTCGTTTCAGGCAGAACCACCGTCGTTCACAATTTTGTCGGCAGTTGATGTTCCAGCCTGGGGTGGTGACACATGTTTTGCCTCGATGACCGCGGCATGGAACGCTCTACATGAACCGATGCGCGAACGTCTTCAACAACTGAAAGCAGTTCATTCGGCTCGCGATGCGTACTCACCAAAAATGCAGGCACTGCATACCGGGATGAGCGGCATGAACATTGTGTGTGATGAGTCGGCCAACGAAAGTCAGGTTCACCCGTTGGTGCCGCGACACGCCGAAACTCGTCGGGAAGTTTTGTATTTCAATCGAGCGTACGTGCGCGATATTGAGAACATGCCACACGATGAAGCACAGTCACTCATGGCGTTTTTGCACTTGCATACAACCGACGTGAAATTTATGTACCGACATCGCTGGCAGGCAGGTGATGTTGTGATTTGGGATAATCGTTCAACTCAACATGTGGCGTTGAATGATTACGCTGGGTTTCGTCGTGAGTTGCGGCGAACAACGATTGCTGGTGAATCACCGAAACGGTGACTTTTTACTTTTAACAACCAGTATCTATTAACTACCAGCTTCCGCCGCCTCCTCCGCCAAAGCCGCCGCCTCCGCCACTGAAGCCTCCACCAGAGCTGAAACCGCTTGAATTTTCAGTGCGGATTGGTGTGTAGGCGGTCGTCGTCGCGTTGTCCCAAATTCGCTGTTGCGGCAGCGTGGCAAACAACAAAGGTGAAGTACTCATATTCCATTGCTCGAGTTGTGCCGGTGGCATGGCATTGACCCAAGAGGTCACTGCGTTAAATGCCACTGCATAACCCATGTACTCACGCATTAGTCCCATACGTTCGGCGGCCTGAGCATGAGCTGCTTCACTTTCGCGGAAGAAGCGTTCAAAACCTTCGGCACGTACGGCGGTGCCGAGACCACGACTCGTGAACGAGCCGATCTGACCAGAATGACTGAGACGACCATAAGCGAGGATGATGCCACCGATGAAAAGTGCCGCTGCCGGCAGGAAAAAGTTCAGCGTGTTTGAACCCGAGCCAACTCCAGCAGCAAAGATCGCGGAAATAATGATCGTTCCAAAGAGTGCAGCGCAAGCCAGTATTTTTCCGCCCCGGGGGATGGATCCGGCAGTCAATGTCTTGTTGGTCAGCAAGCCGAGGCCTCGGAGTTGATCGTCTACTTGTTGGACGTAGGTCTTCACTTTTGTTGACAGCGCAGAGTTTCTCTGTGAAAGTGCGGCCTCGTTTTGGTCGCCGAGCAAAGCAGTCAGCAAGGTGAGTTCGTAACTCTTGACCTGACGCGGTGGCTGATCTATGCGGCCAACGACCCACACCTCATTGACTTGAGTGAGCGAGATCACTCCATCGGCAGCAAGATCAACCATTGTTGAAGCCAGCATGCGACTGACATTGACTTTGCTGCCTTCTTTGATTCGCAAGAGGCAAGCGGGGTCTAAGTTCACCGGCGGGACAAATTCAACGGGCATGTCCTGTGAGGTAGTGGTTGGCACTATTGATAGTGAGCCCGGCGGTGGCGGTGGCAAAATTGGTCGTTGCATGCGATCTGCGAGATCAAGAGACATGGGGCCCGAAAAAGTCTCGCTGATTCCAGCAATCGCCAGTGCGCGTTGGCGACGGTAACGCGTGAGGTTGATCAAGATTGCTCCGACAAGTGCGAGATACATCAACACAATCGCAATCACTGCCGATGGAACTGCTTGTGAACGGTCGATCAATGTTGGCGTTGTGTCAAAAGCAGAGCTCGGAAAGTCAATTTCGACAGTGAACGCGCTATCGGGTGCGAGGTTGCTGGCTGAGAACCTTGCGCCGTCAGGAGTCAGCGTGTTTTCGCTGCAAGGATTCTGCGTATTCATTGCTCCTTGATAGCAACGGGTGTTAAGAGGGCGACTTGGTCCAATCACTGTGTAGGTCAACGAGTCAATGCTCTGGCGCCAATCAGTGATCGCGTCAAGGGGCAACGTCGCGACATCGCCATTGATCACAAGTACATTTTCAATTTGGTAACTAAGTTCGTAGGTGTGGGCATTGGTGATGGTGATGGCAGCATCTCCAATTCGTACATTGACGGCACCACCCAAATCGGAGATCTCGAATAAATCGGGTGTTCCTTCAGACGTTGCTATTTGCATAGCCCGAATAACGCGGCTTCCTAATCCGTTGTACTCAATAGGGATAGATCTTTCAATGCCACGACGGCCGGTACGGAAGACTTGAGTGATCTTTTCGGTGATGACGACGGAATGATCGGGTTGAATCTGCGCGATGACATCAAATGAACGAGTCGTATCTTGGAATAACTCTTCTCTAGTACCAAAGTCTGGATCCCTTGGTTCTGCTTCGGGTTGTGCGAGTGATGATCCTGTTGACCTGTCAATGAGGTTCACCAGGTTTGGGTTAAAAGCTGTCGGGGTGAGGAAGATTAGTGATGGGGGCACCAGAGTCAAGATCAGAAAAAGAATCTGCCAATGAGACCAGCGTCGTGTCATATGTTGACTATAGATGGCGACTATAGATATGCATATGAGTTCAAAAAATGTGGAGCGATGTGGGTGGGGGTCAATGCCGGGATTGATGTCGCACTATCACGACACCGAATGGGGATTTCCTACTGCAGAAAATTCGCGACTTTTTGAGAAGTTGTGTCTTGAAGGATTTCAAAGCGGTTTGTCGTGGAGCACGATTCTGAATAAGCGAGAGGATTTTCGGCGGGGCTTCAAGAATTTCGATATCAATAAAGTCTCTCGCTTCACCCAAGCCGATATTGAGCGACTGATGGGCGACGCCTCAATTGTCCGCCATCGAGGCAAGATTGAGTCCACGATCAATAATGCTCAACGTTGCCGAGAGCTGATCAAAGAGTGCGGGTCGTTAGGTAGGTACATCTGGCAATTTGAGCCGTCACCATCATCGCGACCAAAGCGACCCACCGCGGCTGATGTGTCTTCCTTTGTGACCTCTCCAGAATCAATCGCCTTATCGAAAGATCTGAAAAAGCGCGGGTGGAGTTTCGTTGGCCCAACGACGATGTACGCCTTTATGCAGTCAATGGGGCTCGTGAATGATCATCATGTGGGCTGCTTTGTCTGGAAACAAGTTGAAGGCGCTCGCCGCTCGTTCGAACGTCCGGTTTGACTAGATGGTCACCGTCACAATCGTTTGCCACCCACTCATTGGTCTGATCTGAGAAACTATTACCTGTGAGTGATCAAATCGATACCCGAACTGCGTGGCTCAGTCCAGATTTGCTGGCCTCGGTTCGTGCCAATGTGCCTCTCGTATACGTCGATGCCATCCCCGTACGTGTGGACGAATCTGGTCGCGTGACCCAGGTGGGTCTGTTGCTCCGAGTTGCTTCTGATGGATCGATTAGCCGCATGTTGGTGTCAGGGCGAGTGTTGTACGGCGAACGTGTCCGCGATGCTCTCATTCGTCATCTTGAAAAAGACTTGGGGCCGCTTGCGTTACCGAAAGTGCCCACTAACCCTGCGCCATTCACAATCGCCGAGTATTTCCCCGATCCCGACATCAGTGGTTTTGTCGACCCCCGTCATCACGCGGTGAGTCTTGCTTACGTGGTTCCGGTTTCAGGCGATTGCACTCCAACCCAGCAAGCACTTGATTTGGCATGGTTCACACCGGCCGAAGCGGCCTCGGCCAAGATTGCGGCCGATATGACAGGTGGGCAAGATCGGCTTCTGCGTTTGGGTCTTGCTCACGTGGGCGAACTTCCGTAAGTAGATTTTACATTACGGGCCGATTTTACTTGACGGTTCGTTTCTTACGTACGCGGCGAGCAGTTTTGTCAGTCGTCAGGTGTGACACCACTTTGGTCTGATCGTCAACGTCAATAGTGATTCCATCGGCATCAATATCTTCGGGTTCGCCTGATGCTTCCCAGATCACTGCACCTTCGTCTTTGGGTTTACGTCCCAGTACTTTGTCGACTCCGAGCATGGCGCTAAAGACCATTGCGCCGATTGTCCCGTGACGAGCGCGGGCTCGATCGAGTTGATTCTGAATTGAGTCGGTCGGATCAATGGGAGCAACCGGTTCAGCGTCGTCGGGCTCTTGCTGGCTCATGCACGGATACCGTATCGGTTTTCCTGCAGTATGCCCATCTATGGGACTTGGGTGATTTATTCTTTCAATATGGTGATGCGTAAAAAGACAAATCGCACGGTGGCCGCCATGCGTACTGCGCTCGTAGGGTCGCCAACCTTGCGTTTTGACGCCATGTCAACCATTGGTCCTGCTCCAGTCGAAAGAAGTGTGATTGAAAGTGTCACCCTAAAGGGCCGCGAAATTTTGGTGCAGTGGGACGACGGAATTGTCTTGTCAACCTCACTGCGATTGAGTGGAGAATGGCATTTGTACCGCTCTGGTCAGATGTGGCGCAAAGAAACGTATAGGGCCCGCGTCGTGATTGAGGTTGCGGGCTGGGTAGCCGTTTGCTTTGACGCTCCGATTGTCGAGACTTATCGTCAACCCGATCGCAAACGTCATCCACAATCTGGTGGAGTAGGTCCGAATATCGCTAGCGAACAAACCGATCTGTCGGGATGCACACAACGTCTCCTTGATTATCGCTACGCCGATGCCATGATCTCTGACGTCTTGATGGATGAGTCAGTCATGAGTGGTTTTGGAAATGTTGCACGAAGCGAAACTTTGTGGGCAGTTGGATTGAGCCCGTTTGCCAAGATGGCAGATCTTTCGTACGAGGAATGTGCGGTGTTGATTGAAACAGCATCACGAATCGTGCAGAGTGATCCTGAAACTTCGCCATCGGTATACGGACGTAATGGTCAACAATGCATCCGTTGCCGCGGAACAGTTGAGTTCAAGATTGTCGGTGCCTCGCGACGAAATCTGTATTGGTGCCCAGATTGTCAAGGTCGCTTAGATCGTCGATTGATTCCGAACAATTTGTTGCAAGGTGATCACACACCGACCCACCCTGCTGAGTTGCTCTATTTTTCGGATGCGGTTGCTGCTCGCAAACGGCACAAAATCTTTGATGATTTGCATCAACTGGGCTAAAGCGCCGCAGTTTCAAGCCCGTGATTTAGGCCCGGCCCATCACTTTGTCAACAGTGATCTCAACGACAACTCGATCTTCGCGAACTTTTGGCTGGCGATAGCGGTCCGCATACGCTTCAACTGCTTTGGCGACAATGTCGGCTTCGGTGCGTAGGCGTACTGTTCCTTCAAAGGTGATCCAACGGCCGCGATCAACCTGACTCACGACGGCACGGCCACCTAAAGCTGCATGCCGGGCTTTCATTGACTTTGCAAACGTAATCACTCGAACGATGTTGTTGTCGGCATCAAAAGTGAACCCAACTGGGACAACATGTGGTGAACCGTCGGGGCGCAGCGTTGTCAAAGTCGCCAAGTGATTTTCTTGAATGAATTCAAGTTGGCTTGCGGTGAGGTCAGAAGATTGAAAACTCATATGGCGCCCTTAGTGAGTAGCAATGGCATCGAGAATGTCGAGCTTTGCTGCCCGACGTGCTGGGAAGATCGCTGCGAAAATTCCAACGACGATTGAGGCGATCAGAATCGTCACAATCGTGTTGATCGGAACAACTGTGGCTGTCACAAATGAATCGGGGAGGGCGATGGCAACTGCAATACCTAACGGGATACCAACGACGATTCCGAGTGTTGCACCAAATACCGAAACGATGATCGCTTCCCACCTGACAGAGCGCTTCAAATGTCGACGACTCATGCCAACTGCACGCAACAAACCAAATTCTCGAGTTCGTTCAAACACCGACAAGGCCATGGTGTTGGCGATACCAAGAATGGCAATAAAGATGGCGAAAATCAACAGGCCATACACGATGGCTAACAGTTGATTGAGTTGGTCTTCTTGGCTCTTTTGGAATTCGGCCTGATCTTGGACTTCGGCGCTCGGGAAATCGGCGGCGACTTTCTCTACTGCAGCGCGGGCATCCTCAATGGAGATTCCATCGGCAATTTTCGCACCGATAAAGAAGTCAACCGGGGGAGCAGATGAAACTTTGCCGAGAGTATCAAGGCCGATGAGCCAGTTGCCGGCAACTGATGAGTCGGCGTAAATGCCACCGACTGTCAGCGTTGATCTTTTCCCATTTTGCCAAGTGATATCGACGGTGTCGCCAACGTCGACGTTGAGATCACGGGCGGGATCTAGATACAACAGAATGTCGCCGTCGGCGAGGCTGTCAATTGATCCCTTTTGAATATCAATGTCGACGAGATCTCCTATTTCGGGCTTGACTGCACCAATTTGCTTTTCTTCACCATTGACAAGCGCCACCGTGGCGCGGAATGGACTGACCGAACCAAGTTCGGGCAGTTCGGCAAGTCGTTCAGCAAATGCCACTGGTAGGCCTTGGAAACTTAAGTTAGTGACGAAGAAATCGGCAGTGACCGAGGCTTTGAGCTGATCGGTGAACGACTTCTTCACCGATGAGGCAACGACTGAGACCATGCTCACCAATGCCAGTCCAACCATCAGCGCCGACGCGGTTGAAGCAGTGCGGCGGGGAGTGCGTTGTGCATTGCGACTAGCGAGTCGGCCGGGCACTGAATTTGTCATGGGGCGAAGCGGGAAAGGCAAGATCCGACTAATGATTCGACTGACTGGTGCGGCAATGGTGGTTGACAAACTGGCAACACCAAGGAATAAAAACACTGCACCAATTGCCGACCCACCAAGTGTTCCGACAGTTCCGCCTGGTTGCACGAAGAGTCCGACGCTAAAGAGTGCGATTCCGGCTGCGAGCGTAGCAATACCCACGATCAGTCGCTTGCTGCGTTGAAGGGCCGAGAAACCGAGTTCTGGACGCATGGCGGCAACGGGAGGAATGCGTCCTGCTCGCAAGGCTGGGATAATTGCTGCGGCCAAAGTGACACCAATTCCGATCACGATGGACAAGATGACGGTTCGACTTGAGATCAACAAATCGGCTGCGGGGAACGCCGCGCCAGCAGCGTTGAATGCAAAAGTAATGCCTTTGGCAACACCGAGTCCGCCGACGAGGCCAAGACCAGTGGCGATGATCCCCACAACAAGACCTTCGCCGATAATCATTTGGTGAATTTGTCGAGTGCTTGCGCCGACGGCACGCATTAACGCAAGCTCGCGTAGTCGTTGGCTCACGATGATCGCGAAGGTGTTGAAGATTAAGAAGGCACTCACAAACAATGAAATTCCCGCGAAGCCCAAAAGAACTTTGCCAAAGATGTCAATGATTTCGTTGATCGCACCAGCCGTCTCTTGTGCCGACTGCTCACCAGTGATGACCTCGTAGCCAGATGGCAAGACTTCTTCAATCGCCTTCTGTATATCGCCACGCGTCGCGACTGGCGTGAGCCCAACATAAATACTGTCGGCTTTATTGTCGGCGCCCAAAAACTCATTCGCAGTGATCGGGTCGAAAGCGGAAACGCTTGCTCCTCCACCACCCGAAGTTGATCCAGTTCCGGTGAGACCAACAAGTGTGAACTCGCCCTTGCCGATTGGGCCAACCAGCGTGACTTTGTCACCTACGACATATCCGGCACGTTTGGCTGATGCCTTATCTATGGCAACTTTGCCAGATTCAGTGGGAAGGACCCCTTCAAGAAGTGTTCGGCCGTCGAGTCCGTCGGGGCCGGTCCAACTAATACCAAATGCTGGGCCAGATGTTTGTAATGGCTCACCGTTGGACTTGATGATTGTGGCTTGGCGAAGGAGATTGGCTTCAACGAGTCGGACTCCATCGAGTGCAGCAATATCTTTCATGAGCGAGATGTCAACAGGATCACGTTCGGCCCGTGCAGAATCACCAAAGGCAATCTTCGTGCGAATTTCGAGATCAACTTCGCCGCGCAACTCGACGAACAAGTTATTGATTGCGCTTTTGACACTGTCGGTCAGAATGAATGCACCCGACACAAATGCGACGCCACTGACGACGGCAAGAATAGTTAAAAGGATCCGAAACTTGCGCGCAAGAACACCGCGCAATGTAAGTCGAACAACGGGGGAGGACATCATCAACTCCCGAGATGTTTCATGCGATCAAGGACTAGCTCCGCAGTTGGGTTTTCAACTTCGTCAACAACTTTTCCGTCGGCCAAGAAGATCACTCGATCGGCATACCCTGCGGCGACGGGATCGTGGGTCACCATCACAATGGTTTGATTCAAGTCGGTAACTGCATACTTCATGAAGGCCAAAATTTCGGCACCAGTTTTGCTGTCAAGGTTTCCGGTTGGTTCGTCAGCAAAAATGATTTGTGGGCGACTCGCCAGCGCTCGTGCAACGGCAACACGCTGTTGCTGACCACCAGAGAGTTCGCTTGGGCGATGACTTAAGCGATTGCGCAAATTCATTTTGTCAACAACCGTGTCAAGCCATTCCTGGTCGGGCTTGATTCCGCCTAAGTCCATTGGAAGGGTGATGTTTTCAAGAGCGGACAACGTTGGAATCAAGTTGTATGCCTGGAAGATGAAACCAACCTTTTCGCGACGTAATGAAGTGAGTTGTTTGTCATCAAGTTGTGCAAGGTCGGTATCGCCGATGATGACGCGACCACTCGTGAGCGAATCAAGGCCAGCGAGGCAGTGCATCAATGTGCTTTTGCCCGAACCAGACGGTCCCATGATCGCGGTGAATTGACCGAGTGCGAAATCAACCGTGACATCATCGAGGGCACGAACTTCGCTGTCGTCTTTTCCGTAAATCTTGGAGGCATTGATGGCACCGGCAGCGGCCGAAGTTGAAACTTGAGTCATACCTCTATTCTACCTATGGTTTTGCTCTTATATGCGGCGTGTCTTAGGGTAACTTCATGCATCCTTCGGGTTTGATTATTGGTCGTTTTGATCCACCTCATCTAGGACATTCGTACATGATTGAGTGGGCCCGCGAGCGGTGTGAACAGCTGGTGGTTTTCGTGAACACTAAACAGGGTGAAGCCGCCCCTGGTGACCTGCGGGCGCAATGGCTTCAAGATCTACATCCCGAAGTGAAGGTCGTGCAGGTAGAGCACGATTTGCACAACGATTGGGACGATCAAGAGTTGTGGGCTCAGTGGATCAATCTGCTGCGTTCAAAGTGGCCCTTAGCCAACGGCCCCGAAGTCGTCGTGTCGAGCGACTTCTATATTTCTGAACTTGCTCAGCGCTTGGGGGCAGAGGCTTTAGTGTGTGACCCCGAGCGGACGAATGTGCCGATTAGCGCAACGCTGATACGCAACGACCCAGCCACTCACCTTGAGCGCTTAGCGCCGTCGGTTCGCGACTGGGTCGAACGAAACTGGTTAACGAGTTAATTAATTGTTGGGTTGGGGCAAAACTCGCAAGTACGGCTTCACGGTCGTCCAGCCCTGTGGGAATAAAGTCTTGGCTTCATCATCAGAAACTGCGGCACCAATGATGACATCGCCACCGTCGGTCCAGTTGGCCGGGGTGGCAACTTTGTACTTGGCGGTCAACTGCAATGAGTCAATGACCCGGAGAATTTCATCGAAGTTACGACCCGTTGAAGCGGGGTAGGTGATGGTGAGCTTGATCTTCTTGTCGGCGCCGATGACGAACACACTGCGCACCGTCATGGTGTCGTTGGCGTTTGGGTGAATCATGTCGTATAGATCGGAGACTTTGCGATCGGTGTCACCAATCATCGGGAAGTTCACCGGGGTTCCTTGGGTTTCGCCAATGTCGCCTTCCCACTTGACGTGGCTTTCGACTGAGTCAACGGACAGGCCGATGACCTTGACGTTGCGCTTGTCGAATTCGGGCTTGATCTTGGCGACATAACCCAGTTCGGTGGTGCACACTGGGGTGAAGTCTTTGGGGTGGCTGAACAATACGCCCCATGAATCGCCGAGCCAGTCGTGGAACGAGATGGTTCCTTGCGTGGTTTCGGCGGTGAAATCGGGGGCGGTATCTCCGAGACGAACAGTCATGGGAATCTCCTAGGTTGAGGCTCGGATGGACCGAGCAGATGACATACATGACTCTACGAGCAATTCCCGACAAAACCACTCAGGTATTGGTTTGGGATCGGTTGAGCCCAAGATTGGCGTAATGTCGCACCATGACAATTGATCATGTTGCCACCGACAAACTGCTCACGACCACCCGCTCAGTACGTAAGCGACTCGACCTCACTCGCGAGGTTGAACCCCAGGTGATTCAGGACTGTATTGACATTGCGATGCAGGCTCCCACCGGAACGAACGCTCAGAACTGGGCCTTTGTGGTGATCACCGACCCCGCCAAGAAGAAGTTCATCGCCGATGCATACCGCAATGGCGGCGAAATGATGGCTGGTTCGGGTTATCCGCCGCCGCTCGAGCCTGGCGATCCACGCGAACACGTGATGCCCAAAGTGATGGAGTCGGCGGGCTACCTCGGCGAAATTCTTGAGCAAGTTCCGGTGTTCGTGATTGCTTGTGTGCGCGGTCGTGTTGAGTCGGTGCCGATGGTGATTGCTCAAGCCAGTACATACGGATCAATTCTTCCTGCGGCGTGGAGTTTCATGTTGGCTCTGCGCTCCCGCGGTCTTGGAACTGCGTGGACAACGATTCACTTGTTCCAAGAAAAACCCATTTCTGAACTATTGGGGATTCCCGATGATTGGACTCAAACAGTGCTTTTTCCAGTTGCGTATTACACCGGTGATGATTTCAAACCAGCGCACCGACTGCCCTCTGACACCATGACTCACTGGGACTCGTGGGGGACTCACCGTTGAGCGTCAAAGTTGAGCCAACGCTCATTGGTGAACATTTAGCTGGTCGCGAGTTTGTGTATTTGATTACTAACAACGGCGAGCGTTCGCATGTCGTTGCGCTGCGTCCTGCATTGACAAACAAAATTGCTCGGTTCTCAAATACCGGCCGAACGCCTCTGGCAAATGTTGCTGCGAATAGTTCAGTGACACTCACGTGGCCGCCGTGTGACTCGACGCAGACTCATGAGCATGTCAAGTATTCGGTGGTCGCCGACGGCACGGCTCATCTTGATGGTGACGTCATCGTGGTGACGATCACCAACGCTGTTTTACACCGACCTGCATAAAGCGATGCATGTGACTAAGTGACGTTGTTAACGTAGCCGTTGACGTCAATCAAGATGTTGGCGATGCCGTAGACGTGGAAGCACACTGTTCCGCGAGTTGAAACTTGAGCAATCACTGCATTGGGGACTATCTGCCCAGCGACAAAGTTGAGGTTTGACGTGTTGGGGCGACTGTCGCACGGATAAACCGTGATGTAGCCCCCATATGGTGATGTTGAAATTCCGAGAGCAGTGACATTCAGTGACACTGCAGTCACTCCACTCGCGGGAATCCCCGAAGTTCCAGCAATTGTGACTTCAAGTGGCGTGTCGGTTCCGGCGATGTCGCCAATCGATTGAACAGCAACGCCACCGATCCCCGAACGAGTATCGGCGATGCGATTGGGGGAAACCGGCGAATAGCCGAGGCCAGATTCAAAGTTTCCATTGATATCAACAATGATGTCAGCTTGACCATAAACGTAAAAGCAGACCGTTCCAGTTGCTGACACGGGAGTCAGTACGGCGTTCGGGACGGTCTTTCCGGAGACAAAGTTCAAGTTCGATACATTCGGAAGATCGCCACATGGATATACGCTGACGTAGCCACCGGTATCTGGAGCAGATGTGTTCGTGATCGTAACATTCATTGAAACAGCAGCGACGCCGGATGAAGGAATTCCGTTGCGGCCAAGTACCAAAACTTCAAGTGGTGCTCCGCCGCCATAAAGTTGGCCGACTCTTTGTGCGGGCACGCCACCAATTCCAGATCGAGTATCAAAGAGTCGCGATGGTGTGGTGGGGTTGAAGCCGTTGCCATCTAAGAGTGATCCGTTGATGTCGGCGATGATGTCAACCGCAACATTGCTATAGAAGCACAGCGTTCCAGAATTAGATAGTCGAGCAACCACGGCATTCGGCACAGTGTCGCCCGCATCAAAGTTGAGGCTGGAAATTTCTGGAAGACTTCCGCATGGATACACGGTGATGAACCCGGTTCCTTCAGGGTTTGTGGCGGTGACGTTCAGGGAAACAGCGCTGACGCCTGCAGGCGCGATGTTGTTCTTGCCAGCGATCTGAACTTCGAGGATGTAGTCGCCACCAACTTGGCGCACGGGAACTCCACCTTCACCATTACGTGTGTCGAAAATACGTTGCGGGCTGATTGATTTCATCGTGACCGGTGATGCTTCAGTCTCGAGGCTTGCCCCTGCAACCATCAGCAAACGATTGGGTGTATTGGTTCTCGCATCGGTCACGATTCCAGCAGTCGCGTCAGAAGTCAGGACAGTAGCGATGTTGGCGGGACTGAAACTGGGGAATGCGGTGAGGGCAATCGCAGCAGCGCCTGTGACATGAGGAACGGCCATTGAGGTGCCACTTTTCGTGGCGTAGTCATCGGTTGGGTCAATGCTTGCGCCGTTAATGTCAGAGCCGGGCGCAAAGATATCGACGCATGGACCATAGTTCGAGAAGAAAGACCGCGAATCGTCAATATCGGTTGCAGCGACGGTGATCGCAGCAGGAACTCGTGCGGGCGAATATTGACAGGCATCGTGTTGAGTTTCGTCAATGTCATCACCGTCGTTACCAGCTGCGACGACGACAACGATGCCTTGGCTGATTAAAGAATTGACGGCACTATCGAGCAAAGCACTAGGTGACCCGCCAAGGCTCAAATTGACAACTGCCCGTTTCCCGTTGAGAGGGTATGAAGCGACGTAATCGAGTCCGGCGATAACTGTTGAGTTATTGCCCGATCCAAAACAATCAAGCACGCGTACCGGAACCACATCGGCACTGGTGGCGACTCCATACGAAGTTCCGGCCGCGGTTGAGGCAACATGGGTGCCATGGCCCTGGCAGTCATTGGTTCCTTGACCATCGCTGATTGAAGTAAATCCGCTTTTAAGTCGGCCGCCGAATTCATTTGAACTGGCAATGCCTGTGTCAACGATAAAGACAATGGCATTGTCACCGCGGTTAGTTGTTGAGAACAGTCCGTCAAGAACTGCCGATGTTTGATCGATACGGTCAATTCCCCACGAATAAGTTGAGGTAGTGATCCCGGTGATGGTTCGCGGTGTCACGCTATTTGACGGGGCCGATGGCGGACTGTTGCCACTGCTATTTTCAGCAACCACGGTGAACGTGTACGCGGTGCCATTCACAAGGTTGTTCACAGTGCACGTCAATGGACCTTGCGACCATACGCACGTTTGTCCGCCTGGAGAAGCAGTGACCGTGTACTTGGTAACTGGGTGCGTCGGATTAGCGGGGGCATCCCACAAAACTTCGATCTGTTGACTACGCGAAGAGATCGCGCGCACGTTGGTTGGAGCGGTGGGTGGCAGTGGCAACTTCAAGTCCCAATTCAAAGTGAGGTTGCCAGTTGCATTGCCGTAGCCATCAACGGCAATGTGGTATGTCTGACCAGTAACCGCCGCAAATGACACTGCACTCGTTTGATTCGTCTTCGTGTCATCGTTAGAAGCAACAACGGTTAAGGCGTTGAGAGAACTTCCTGAGTAAACCGCAAGCAAAGTGTCAAAGTCAGAACCCGCAGTACTGATAGTAATTTGTCCACTCGCGAGAGCGGTGTAGTTAAACCAAACCGAGTGCGACGGGGCGAAGCCCGCATGAGAGGGTTCGCCAGGCTCGGCGGTCGCAAAAGTTGTCTGTGTACCGGTGCTGTTACTGAGTCCGCTGATGGTACGTGATGTCGTAAAGAAGTCATGAAGCGAACCTGGCCGAACAATGCCAGGGGCGGAGGCTGAGGGGCCGATTCCAATGTCGTTTTCGGCGGTGACGCTCACGCTGTAAGCACTCCAGTCAGTGAGGCTAGTAATCGTGCACGTCGTCGATGGTGGTGACGCGCTACATGTACCAGATCCTGGCTGAGCAGTGGCCCGGTACGACTGAATCGCGCGGCCGCCCTCAGACAAGGGGGCAGTCCATGAAACTTCAAGCGATCCATTCGCCGCGACTGGTGTTGCAGCGACATTACGTGGGGCCGATGGTGCAGTGTCAACGGGAGTCGCGACGAAAGTGTGAGTCAGAGTTGAGTCGCCACGCGATGAGTTAGTGCTGGCTAAACGGATGTAGTACGTAATGTCTTTCATCACATTGAAGGCGGTTGAGGCATACGAACTTGACCCTGCAATATCAGCCCAGCCCGACGGTCGAACCAAGTTGGTGAGCGCTGAACCAGCGAAAACACTCACAACAGTTTCAATTGAACTATTCGAGACATCCAAGGTGAGGGCGCCATTTGCGAGTGGTCTATATGAGTACCACACTGAGGCCGATAGGGATGCATTTGTCACCGATGGTTCGTCGGTTTCAATGCTGTAACCAGAATTGTTGATAGTTCTTGACTCGGTGTCGCCCGTTCTAACGATCGCCGCACAGAAATTATCGCCAGGTGGAGAAGGTGGACAATTGAGGGTTTGGGACCAATTGAGAGTGATGTTCCCTCGCGTTGATCCGTATGAAGTCACCCGAAAGTAATAGGTGGCGTTGGCCGAGACCGCTAGTGAGATCGCACTTGTGACGACACCGTTGAAATAACTGATGTCGTCATTGAAGACAACTCTGTTCAGAGCATTGACAGTCGAACCTGTGTACGCGGTTAACACGGTGTCGAAATCACTTCCGATGGTGTCGACCGAGAGAGTGCCCGGTTGAGCTGGTGTGTAGCGGTACCAGACCGAAGCCCCGCCAGTTCCAGCGTCAAGGGGGGGTTCATCTGTTTCAAGTGTTGCATTCTCGTTGGAGTCAGTTTCGGTGCCAGATACCCCTATCAATGGCAAGGCGGCTGAAAATGAATTATTGGATAGGCCTACGACAACCGAATCGCTCGAAGTGGATGCTGTTGAAGTGTTGGTTGTGTTACCCGCCGTCACCTGAAAGGCGTAGGTGACGTTAGAGCTCAGTCCAACAACCGTGCACGACAGTGGACCCGACGTCCAACTGCAGGTTTTGTTGCCAGGTGTTGAGGTGATCGTGTAACGAGTGATTGTGCTTGATCCCGAATCAATAGGAGCGTCCCAGGTGACAGTGGCACGCCCAGGTCCGCTTACTGCAACGACGTTTTGTGGAGGCGAAGGAGCAACGCCACTACCGCTTGGAACATGTAACAATAGATTGGGAGAACCAGTTCGCGTATCGGACAACTTGTTGGCACTGACCGATGCCAAAGTCATCGTTTGGATTGATGTCGAAGTGAGTGAAAGATTGCTGCCCCATATCGCGGCCACTGCACCGGCAACATGTGGGCTGGCCATTGACGTTCCGTTAAGAGTTGCGGTTCCACCGTTGAGCCA